>DASUKL010000088.1:0-2076 GCA_036278755.1 Candidatus Limnocylindrales bacterium
CAGACCGGCGGGCAGGGCCGCCAGCGGGCCGAGTGTAGTCTGCGCGGATGCCCGACGCCCCGAGCTACGCGCACTCGAGCCCCGAGCCGCCGAGCCGCCGAGCCCCGACACCTGACGCTCCGACGGTCGCCCGGGCCACCCCCCCGAACCAGCTGCCGTTGCCGCTCGATCTGGCGGCCGGGGAGCCCCGCCTGCCGGCCGACCTGCGGCCGATGCTGGCCCGGAGCGTCCCCCGGCTGCCCGACGACGGCCGCCATCTGTACGACCCCAGCTGGGGCGGTGTCCGCGTCCTGGCCTACGTCCAGGAGGGCGCGGTCCGTCTCGTGGCGGCCCGGGGCCGCGACCTGACGGCGCGCCTGCCGGAGGTCGCGGCCGCCCTGGCGACCGCCCTCGCCGCGGCTGGGCCGTGCCTCCTCGACGGCGAGCTCGTGGCCCCCGACGCAGATGGCCGCCTGGACCGCGGTGCCCTCGCCGCCCGCCTCGGCCGGTCGCGGTCCGCCGAGCGGCGCCGCGCCGGCGCGGCCCCAGCCAGCCTCCTGGTGGCCGACTGCCTCGTGGAGGGCGGCCGCTCCCTGCTCGCCCGGCCGCTCAGCGACCGTCGGGCCCGGCTGGCCCGGATCCTCCGGCCCAGCCCGCACGTCGTCGCCCTGGAGCCCTTCGCCGGCAGCCCGGGCGAGCTGCTCGCGGCGGCCCGCGGACTGGGCCTGGCGGCGGTCCTGGCCAAGGATCGCCAGGGGCCCTATCTGCCCGGCATGCGCAGCCGCCTGTGGCTGCGGGCCGCGGCCAGCGGGAGGCCGGCGGCGGAAGTCGCCGGCCCGGTCCTCGGCGGCCGCCGGCCGGAGCTGGTGGCCCTCCTCCGCCTGCCCCTCGGGTGATCCTGGCCGGAGTCGAGTAGCATCGGCCTATGGCCGGCAGCTACGCGCAGGGTGGGGAGTACCTCACGCCTGCCCGCATCCACGCCGACCGCGCCGCGGGCCGCCTCGAGATCGACTGGTCGGACGGCCACCGGACGGTCTACGACAGCCTCACCCTGCGCTGGCTCTGCCCCTGCGCCTATTGCCGCGGCGAGGCCGGCCAGGCGGGCTGGCTCGACTCGAAGCCGGAGCTCACGGCCGATCAGACGCGCCTCGTCGACATCCAGCTCGTGGGCAGCTACGCCCTGGCCCCCACCTGGGCCGACGGCCACCACACAGGCTTCTACACCTTCGAGCGGCTGCGGGCCGAGTGCCCCTGCCCGGAGGACACCGCCCGCCGGGCGGCCGATCCGCACGCGTCCCATCTCCAGGAGGCCAGGCCATGAATCAGGAGGCCAGGTCATGAAGCAGGAGGCCAGGTCATGAACGAGGCGAGGCCATGATCGTCAGCACCACGAACTTCGTGGCCGGCTACCAGGTGACCGAGACGAAGGGTCAGGTCTTCGGCGTCATCGTCCGCAGTCGTGGCCTGGCCGGCAACGTCGCGGCCGGCCTGCGCAGCCTCGTCGGCGGCGAGATCCACGAGTACACCGAGCTGACCGAGGATGCCCGCCGGCAGGCCATCGACCGCATGGTGGCCAACGCCACGGCCATGGGCGCCGATGCCATCATCACGATGCGTTTCGACAGCTCCGACCTGGGCGGCACGATGACCGAGATCGTGGCCTACGGCACGGCCGTGGTCATCGCCCCGGGCCCCTCCGGCCACTAGGCCCGCGGCTCCCGGCAGCGAGCGGGATCCGGCGGCCGGCGCAGCCATGGATTCGACGGCCCTGAGCAGCATCCTGCGGGTCGTGCTCGGGGTCCTCGGCGGGCTGCTCTTCCTGGGCGGCCTGCTCGTGGCCAGCGTCGGGGGCACGGCCGCCGGCGGGGCGGCCGCAGCGGCCGCCTTCTGGCCCATCGTCATCGGCATCGGGCTCATCGTCGTGGCCCTCTACGAGCGCGGCCGCTACCGCGCCGCACATGGCCCCAGCGCTGGCGCGAAGGGACCGGCCGGCGGCCCGGCGACGAGCTCCGCGGAGCGGTTCGAGCGGACCGATGAGGTCTTCACCGACCCCACGAGCGGCCAGCTCACCCGGGTCTGGTTCGACCCGACCACCGG
>DASUKL010000089.1:0-2575 GCA_036278755.1 Candidatus Limnocylindrales bacterium
CCCCCAGGCTCAGCCAGTGGCGGCCACGGCCCCGCCCGCCCCGGACTCAGCCAGCCGCTCGACGAGGGCTCGGGTGAGGCGCCAGGCACGATCCGTATCGCGTGGGAGGCGAGCCCGCACTTGGTTCGAGGCGTACTTCAGGCCGCCGGCCACGCCCCGGATCGGGTCCGCCGGATCGCGCGGCACGAGGGCCCGGACCGTGGCCACGCGTGACCAGCCCTCGGCGAAGCGGAGGACCAGCTCGCTGCCCTCGCGGGCCACCGAGGTCAGCCCTGCCTGGTCAGCTGCCAGGCGCAGGCGAGCCACCTCCAGCAGCCGCCCCACCGGCGGCGGCAGGGGCCCGAACCGATCGAGCAGATCCGCCCCAACGGCCTCCACCGAGGCCTCGGAGCCGGCCCGGCTCAGGCGTCGGTAGAGCTCGAGTTTCTGGGCCTCCTGGGGCACGTAGTCATCGGGCAGGTAGGCGTCGACCGGCAGGTCGATGACCGCCGGCGGCCGCGACAGGACGGGAGCCCGCTCCTCGACCACGGCCTTCTGCTCCTCCACGGCCTCGCCCAGGAGCTGCGTGTAGAGGTCGAACCCGACCGCCGCGATGTTGCCGTGCTGCTCGGCGCCCAGGAGGTTGCCGGCGCCCCGGATCTCGAGGTCGGAGAGGGCGATCTGGAAGCCGGCCCCCAGCTCGGAGGCGTTGAAGATCGCCTGCAGCCGTTTGCGGGCGACCTCGCTGAGCTGGCCGCGCCGCCGGTACAACAAGTACGCGTAGGCCCGCCGGCTGCTCCGCCCCACCCGGCCACGAAGCTGGTAGAGCTGGGCCAGGCCCAGCGTGTCGGCCCGGTCGATGACGATGGTGTTGGCGTTGGGGATGTCCAGGCCCGACTCGATGATCGTGGTGCAGACGAGGATGTCGTGCTCGCCTCGGGCGAAGGCCAGCATCACCTTCTCCAGGGCCCCCTCCGCCATCTGACCGTGGCCCACGGCGATGCGCGCCTCGGGCAGGAGCCGTCGCAGCTGCTCAGCCTGGGCCTCGATCGTCTCGACCCGGTTGTGGACGAAGAAGGCCTGGCCGCCGCGGTCCAGCTCGCGCAGGAGGGCGTCCCGGACCAGGCCCGCGGAGGCCTCCGCGACCCGGGTCTGGATGGGCAGGCGGTCCTCCGGCGGCGTCTCGATGACGCTCAGGTCGCGGACCCCGACCAGGGCCATGTTGAGCGTCCGGGGGATGGGCGTGGCGGAGAGGGTCAGGACGTCGACCTGGGTCTTGAGCTGCTTGAGACGCTCCTTGTGGGCCACCCCGAAGCGATGCTCCTCGTCGACCACGAGGAGGCCCAGGTCCGCGAAGCGGACGTCGCGGGAGAGGAGGCGATGGGTGCCCACGACGAGGTCGACCGTGCCTTCGGCCAGGCCCGCCACGGTCCGGGCCTGCTCGGCCGGACCGACGAAGCGGCTCAGCATGCGGACCGTGATGGGGTAGGCCGCGAAACGGGCCCGGAACGTCTCGAGGTGCTGCTGGGCCAGGACGGTCGTGGGCACGAGGACCGCCACCTGGCGGCCGTCCTGGATGGCCTTGAAGGCGGCCCGCAGCGCGACCTCGGTCTTGCCGTAGCCCACGTCGCCCACGACGATGCGGTCCATGGGCCGGTCGCGCTCCATGTCGGCCTTGACGGCGACCACGGCCCGGGCCTGGTCGGGCGTCTCCTCGTAGGGGAAGGCGGCCTCCAGCTCGGCCTGCCAGGGTGTGTCTCCTGAGAAGCCGTGACCCTGGGCCTCGGCTCGGGCGGCGTAGAGGGCCAGGAGGTCCTTGGCCAGGTCCGTGACCGCCCGTTTGACCCGGGCCTTCGTCCGCAACCACTCCCCGCCACCGAGGCGGCTGAGGGGCGGCTGATCGTCGCCCGCATAGCGGCTGACCCGGTCGATCTGCTCGACCGGGACCCAGATGCGGTCCGTGCCGGCGAAGCGCAGCTCGAGGAAGTCGCGCTCCTCGTCGCCCGGACCGCCCGCCGGCCGCCGGATCAGCCCGGCGTAGCGGGCCACACCATGGTCGATGTGGACCACGGCGTCGCCGGGCTGGAGCCGCTCCAGGAGATCCCGCGGCACGACCCGCCGCATGGCCCGCGGTCGGCGCACGCGGACCGTCCCGAACAGCTCGCGGTCGCTGAGGACCACCAGCCCGTCCGGCCCGCCGCTGAAGCCGCTGTTGAGGCTGCGCTCGACGAGGGCCACAGCGCCCGCCGCCGGGGCCTCGCCCAGCCGCGCCACAGGTGCCGCGACGATGCCGGCCTCGTCGAGGAGTTCCGAGAGGCGCTCCGACTGATCGGAGGTGACGACGACCCGCGCCCCTTCCCGACGCCAGCGGGCGACGGTCTCGCCCAGGTTGCCCAGGGGGGCCGGGGGGAGGACCGGGTCGTGCCAGCCGAAGGGGTTGCCGCCGGGCGGCGCACCGGGGGTCTCGGGCTCCCAGCCCAGCTCCAGGGTCGAGGCCGCGGCCAGGGCCCGCTTCCAGTCGCGCGGGGCGAGGTAGGCATCCGGCCAGCCGCGGGGCAGCTCACCCGCCTCGGTCAGCTCGGCCGCCCGCTCGTCG
>DASUKL010000090.1:0-51700 GCA_036278755.1 Candidatus Limnocylindrales bacterium
TGGAGCGGCGAGAGGCGCCCATCCTGGGCCAGGCCCTCGACCGTCCGTACGGCCTGGCCGTCGGCCTCGACGGCCAGATAGGTGCAGGCGCTGACCGGTCGATCGGCGACCAGGACGGTGCAGGCCCCGCATACCTGCGCGTCGCAGGAGATCTTCGTGCCGGTCAGGGCCAGGCGCTCGCGGAGGACCTCGGCGAGGGTCTCCCGCGGCTCGATGTCGATGCGGCGGCCCTGGCCGTTCACCAGGAGCTCGATCTCGATCGTCTCAGGCACGGCTCACGGCCTCCTCGTAGGCTTGCGTGGCGGCCCGGCCCAGGAGGACCCCGGCCAGGTGGCGCTTGTAGTCGGGGGAGCCGTTGAGGTCCGGGACAGCCTCGACCTCGGCCAGCCGCTCACGCGCGGCGGCGATGGCATCGGGGAGCTGTCCGCGGTCGGCCCCGGTGAGGGCCTGGGCGGCTTGGGGCAGCAGCGTGGGTCGCTCGCCGATCGAGCCGACGGCCACGACGGCGCGCCCGATCCGCCCGTCCCCGCCCTGGCCGACCTCGAGCCGCACGGCCAGGGAGACCGCGGGCCGCTCGAAGAAGGCGATCTTCTCGTAGGCCACGCCCGCGCCGGCGGCCCGCGGGGCGAGGGTGACGCTAAGGAGGATCTCCTCGGCCGCGCGGTCGGTCGACAGGGGGCCCAGGACGAAGTCTGCGGCTCCGACCTCACGCCGGCCGGCGGGCCCGGCCAGCTCGAGGCGTCCGTCGCAGACCAGGAGGAGGGTGGCCGGATCCGAATGCGGCTCGGCGAAGCAGAGATTGCCGCCCAGGGTGCCCTGGCTGCGGACCCGCACGTTGGCCACCCGGCGGGCCAGGCCGCAGAAGGCCGGCAGCTGCTCCGCCAGGAGCGCCGACCGTTCCAGCTCGCGATGGGTCGTGGCGGCCCCGATCCGGATCCGCCCGTCGTCCAGGCTCAGGCCGCGGAGCTCGGGCAGGCGCTTGACGTCGACGAGCGTCCCGAACTGGGCCAGGCCCATCTTCATGACCTGCAGCAACTCGGTGCCGCCGGCCAGATAGGCCGCCTCGCCGCCGGCCGCCGCGAAGGCCTCGAACGCTTCGTCGAGCTGCCGGGCGCGGGTCAGGGAGAAGCGCGGGATCATCTCGCCTCTCGTGGTGTCACCGGCGGCCTGGGCGCCCTCCGGCGGCCCCTCAGGGCATCCGTGGGATGGTAACAAAGCGTCACGGATTGGGTACTATCCAGAGCGTCATGCAGACGAACCTCGGGCTCGGCTGCCCCACGAACAGCGGACGAGGCATGTCATGAACGAGAGCGCCGAGGCAGCACCTCAGGACCAGCCCAGCCGGTATGACGCGGCCCGCCAGTTCCTGATGGTCGAAGGCGTCATCGCCCGCGACATCGCCACCTTCCCCCTGGCCTCACGGCCGAAGCGTCGCTCGCGGGCCGCGGCCTTCGACGGCCTGGGCGGCAATACGACCATGGGCATCCATCTCAGCGAGGTCCCTGCGGGCGGCGAGAAGGCCGGCCATCGGCATCTCGACGAGGCCACCTTCTACATCGTATCCGGCCACGGCTGGACCGAGCTCCGCCAGTCCGACGAGCGGTCCGACCAGCGGGTCGAGTGGCGGGCCGGCGATGTCGTGGTCATCCCCGCCAACGCCTACCACAAGCACTACAACGGCGACCCGGATCGACCCTGCCTGCAGCTGGCCTTCAAGGACACCCGCCTCTTGCGCAAGCTGTTCCACAGCCGCGAGTTCGTCTACCGCAACGACTTCCGCTTCCACGACCGCTACGACGACGAGCCGGACTACTGGACGCGTCGCGAGCCGGGCAACTACGGCAAGGTCCGCACGAACCTCATCCCCGCCGTGGTGGATGAAGCGGTCGAAGCGGACCCCGAGGCGGGCCAGGGCGTCTCGTCCCGACGCTTCTCGATGGGCGGCCACCGGATGCTCGACCTGCAGCTCGTCGAGGTCGCCCCGGGCGGGTACGTGCGAGCCCACCGCCACCTGGCCGAGGAGGCCCTCCTGATCCTGCGCGGCGCGGGCCGCACCCACCTGTGGGCCGAGGACGGCCGTGAGGTCCGCGTGGACTGGTCGGCCGGCGATCTCGTCGCGCCGCCTTTCGGCCTGTGGCGCCAGCATGTGGTCGCGGGCGACGAGTCCGTCCGCTACCTGGCGGTGCGCAACACGTTCATCGAGCGGGCCTTGGGCATCAAGGGCAACACCACCCTCGACGGGCGCCTGCCGGAGCGCTTCCCCACGATCGTGGAGCTCGACCGCGAGGCTCTCGCCCGCGACGCCGCCCAGGCCGACGCCGAAGGCTGACCTAGGGCGTCCCGAAGACGACGGGGTAGGATGACCAGCGGGTGTACCGCTCCGTGCGCGTGTCACGCGCCGGCGGACGATCGGGATCGGGCCGAACCCCGCGGCGGACCACGGCCTGCAACATGAGGGCGATGAGCCCGTAGAGGTGATCGTCGCCCGGGTCGCCCGCGGTGGTGGCGGGGAACCCACCCGCCACCGAGCGGCCGGGGCACTGGTGGGGGCCGCCGCCGAAGGACAGGCCCCAGCGGGCGGCATCGGGAGCGATGGCCCGATCGGGGTCGAAGGCGTCGGGTCGGTCGCCGTAGAGGGCGGGGTCACGGTTGGCCGTGGCCACGTCCAGGATGACCAGCGCATCGCGAGGGATGGCCCGGCCGGCCACGACGGTCTCGGCCTCGGCCCGACGCTTGATCTTGGGGGTCGTGGGGCGCAAGCGGAGCGTCTCGTGGACGCAGCGCTGGGCGTAGGCTCGGTCGGCCACGATGCGGGTCAGGACCCCGGGCTGCTCCTGCTCGAGGGGGAAGGCCAGGTCGAGCGTGTTGATGATGGTCTGGGCGCTGGTGTGGGTCCCGCCCTGAAGGTACGTGGCGACCTCGCGTACGACGCGGCCGTCGTCCTCCAGCTCCAGGCTCCCGTCCGTCCGGTGCAGGAGCAACACGGTCAGGATGTCGTGCGGCAGCTCGGCGCCGCTGCCGGCTTGATCGCCGGCCGCCTCGATCGCCTGCCTGCGGGTCTCCCAGGCCGGCCTGACGAAGTCGCGCTCGAAGTCGGCCAGGGTCTCGCGGGCCAGGCGGCGCACGGCATCGGGATCCTTGGCGTCGAGGATGGCGCTGGCCTGGGAGAAGACCTCGACGTCGTGGACCAGGGTCTGGAGCACGGATCGATCGTCGGGGTCGATGTCGAGGCCGGCTCGGCGGGCGGCCAGCACCACGCTGATGAGCGCGCCCAGGGGGAACAGGTCGGCCCGACCGCTGGCCGTCTCGCGGTCGAGGATCCGCTCGAGCACCATCGGGAACAGCTCCCGCTCGTAGAGCCGCAAGCGATCCGGGCGAAACTCGGTGTTCTCGATCCGGCGGCGGGCGCGATGGGTCGCCCCGTGGACGATGCTGACCACCCCGTCCCGCACGTTGCCCTGTTCGTAGGTCCGCTTGTCGAAGGAGCGCGAGAGATCCTTGGCCAACAGCGCCTCGCGGATCGCAGCCGGCTCGCTGAACTCGACCGTGGTCGTGTAGCGCTCGAGGAGCAGAGGGCTGGCCGCGGGACTCGTCATGCGGAGTCCACCACCACCTGGCCTTCGTCGTCGACGACGCGGATGGCGTTGGTGGGGCACTGGCGGGCGGCCTCGACGAGGCGCTCCAGCGGGGCCGCCGTCACGCCCTCGAGCTGAGGTATGGAGACGTTGCGCTCGTCATCGAGGCGGAACGCGCCTGGGGCGGTCCGGACGCAGTCGCCACTGCCCATGCACAGCTCCGGATCGACGGTCACGAGGCGGCTCCCGTGAGGCATGGGCCGGATTGTACCCGTTCGGCGAGGGGATGGATACAAGCAGAGGAGGGTCGCACCGCCTCGGTTCAGGCCGCGGAGCCGGCGGAGACCGCCTCATGGCGCGACCCCGACCACGTGCGCCGGACGGCCAGCAGGCCGACGGGCACGAGCACGATCCCGGCCACCATGGCCACGGGCGCGCCCGCCACGGCCGCGATCGAGCCTGCGGCCAGGGCCGTCGCCGGCCGATTGCCGAGGTTGGCGATGGTGTGGAGCGACATGACCCGGCCCCGGACCCGGTCCGGCACATCGCCCTGCAGGATGCCGGTCATGACCGGGAAACAAAGGGCGAAGCCGAAGCCGTTGGCGGCCACGGCGAGGCCCGCGTCCGCCAGCCCACCCGAGGCCGCGACCCCGAGGACCGCCAGGCCCTGCACGAGCAATCCGACGAGGGCCAGGCGCTCGCCGCTGACCCAACGACGCAGGGGCACGAAGCCCACGAGGCCGATGGCCGAGCCGGCCGACTGGGCGGCCACGATGAGGCCCGCGTCGCTGTCCGGCACGTGGAGGACGGTGGCCGCCAGGACCGGGGACAGGGTCCGCACGAGCTCCAGGAACGCGCTCGTGCAGACCACGCCGACGAGGGCCGTGGCGACCCACGGTTGGGCCAGGATGAAGGTCAGGATGCTGCCCGGAGCACCGCGCCCGAAGACGGCCCCCCGGGCACGACGCTGCGGCTCCCGAGACGGTGCCGAACGCTCCGGGCCGAGGCCAGCTCCAGCGGCCGAGGGTCCGCTCGCCTCGCCTTCGATGTCGGACCGACCACGGGCACCGAGCCCGCCAGGGGCATCGACCCGGTCGCCGCTGCCGAGCCGGCCGCCGATGCCCGCGCGGAGCAGGTAGAGCATCACCAGGACCGGGCCGACGAAGGTGACGGCGTTGATGGCGAAGGCCCAGCCGGCACCCCACGTGGCCAGGACCAACGTGGCGATGACCGGCCCCACGAGCTGGCCGCTGACGAACTGGAGCGAGTTCAGGCTGACCGCATCGCTCATCTCGGCCTCCGGTACGAGGGCCGGCAGGAGCGCCGAGAGGGCCGGCTTGGCGAAGGCGTAGGCGAAGTTGATGGCGAAGGCGACGATGACGAGGACGGCCTCGCTGGCCTCGCCGGCGAAGGTGACCGCGGCCAGGACGGCGGCGAATCCGGCGGCCACGATGCTGGCCACGATGACCACCAGGCGCCGGTCGAGCCGATCCGAGACGACGCCGCCCCAGACGGAGAAGAGCAGGACGGGCAGGAACGAGGCGAAGTTCAGGAAGCCCACCGAGAGCGGCGAGCCGGTCAGCTGGTAGACGTAGACGGAGGCGGCCACGCTCTGCAGCCAGGTGCCCATGTTGGACAGGAAGCCGCCGGCCCAATAAACGGCGAAGGCACGGTTGCGCATCGGCTCCGGGATCCCGCCCAGCCGGCGCCGACCGCCGCCGGTCATCCGCGTCCGATCCATACTAGGATCGGATGGTCACCCCCGGGCCTCGGGCCAGGAGGGGCGACCGACGGGGGATGGAATGCCGATCGGGAGACGGACATGGCCTCAGCCCAGGAACAAGGTCGCGTCATCGCCCGGCGGGCAGTCGACGGTGACGGGACGGACGCGCTGCGACGGATCATCGCCGACGCCCGCCAGCGGAACGTGACGGCCCAGGAACTGGTGCTGGCCTCCCTGCGCGACGCCATCCTGACCGGCGTCCTGCCGCCCGGCGCGCGCCTCCGCCAGGAGGAGCTGGCCGAGCTGTTCAACACGAGCCGGATCCCCGTCCGCGAGTCGCTGCGGGCCCTGGAGTACGAAGGCCTGGTCCACTCGGAACCCCATCGCGGCTTCACGGTGACACCCGTCGATGCCGATGACGTCGAGGAGGTCTACGACCTCCGCTTCCTGCTCGAGAGCCATGCCGTCCGGCTGGCGATCCCGCTCCTGACGGACGACGACCTGGAGCAGCTCGAGCGGCTCTTCGAGAAGGTCCGCAACGCCAAATCGCCCGACGAAGGGCTGGCCGCCCGCGAGGCGTTCTACATCAGCCTCTACTCGGTGACCGGTCGGCCTCGCCTGGTGGGCCTCATCGTGCGCCTCCGGCAGGAGGTCGCGCGGGCCCTGCGCTGGCCCACGATCCAGCACGCACCGGCCGTCCACGAGCAGTTCTTCGACGCCGTCAAGACGGGCGACGCGGAGCGGGCCGTGGCCCAGCTCTCGGCCCATTATCACCGCGTGGCGATGCTCATCCGGCGCTACCTGCGCGAGGCCGACGCGCAGGAACGAGGCAACGGCCTGGCGGACCGGCGCTCCCTGCGCTAGCGATCCCTGCGCCCGGGGTCCCTCCGCGGGGCCTCCCTCCACTCGCCGCCCCGCGGCCCTCAGTGGATGGCGGGCCGCCACCGCTCGAATCGCCGCTCCACGCGTTGGATCAGCTGCCCGACTGCGATGCCGAAGACGCCCAGCAAAAGGATGCCCAGCATCACCCGTGACGAGTTCAGGGTCGTGCCGTTGAGGCTGATGTAGAAGCCCAGACCGACGTTGGCGGCGATGAACTCGGCCACGATGACGCCCACCAGGGCCCGACCGGCGGCGATGCGAAGGCCGGTGATGATGAACGGCACGCTGCTGGGCAGGGTGACGGAGCGGAAGGTCAGGGAGCGCGAAGCGCCGAAGCTCTGGGCGATCTCCATATGGCGGCGGTCCGCAGCGTGAGAGCCGGCGATGGTGCTGATGAGCAGGGTGATCACACCCTCGAGGAAGACGATGGCGAACTTGGCCTCCACACCGACCCCGAAGATCAGGATCAGCAACGGCGCAAGGGCCACGCTGGGGGTGGCGTACAGACCATAGATCCAGGGCTCGACGAGGAACTCGAGGCGCTGCACCTGGCCCAGCGCGAGGCCCACCGGGATGCCCACGACGATGGCCAGCACGAAGCCCACGATCCACTCCAGGAGACTGGTCGAGATCTGGGGCCAGATCACACCCGAGCCGAAGTCCGCCACGGCCGCCGTCCAGATGCGGGTCGGGGAGCTGAGCAGGGAAGCCTTGGCCAGGCCGACGTCGACCACGACCTCCCACAGGACGAGGACGAGGATGAACCCGATGACGCCGTAGACGAGCGGCTCGTTGGGGACGGTGAAGCGGGCGCCCTGATCGGCGTTAGGATGCCGCCGCTTGGACGGCGGATGTCCCTGGCGGGTCCGCCGCAGCGCCTGCGACATCATCCCTGGGCGCTCCCCTGGCCGACCGGCGTGAGCTGGTTCTCGATCAGCTTCCAGACCTGGTCCTCGTAGGCCGTGAAGGCGGCGGTGCGCTTGAGGTCGAGGGCCCGCGGCCGGCCCAGGTCGATGCTGATGTCGGCCAGGATGCGGCCGGGCCGGGCACTCATGACCACCACCCGGTCCGAAAGGAAGATGGCCTCGTCGATCTGGTGGGTGACGAAGATGACCGTCTTCTGCGCCTGCGACCAGATGCGCAGCAGCTCGACCTGCATGATCTCACGCGTCTGAGCGTCGAGTGCCGCGAAGGGCTCGTCCATGAGGAGCAGCTCGGGGTCCACGGTCAGCGCCCGGGCCAGGTTGGCCCGCTGCTGCATGCCCCCCGAGAGCTGATAGGGGTACTTGCCTTCGAACCCCTCCAGGCCCACGAGGCGGATGAGGGGCATCGCTCGCTCGTGGGCCTCCTTGGCCCGCACGCCCTGGCAGACCAGGCCGTAGGAGACGTTGCCCATGACGGTGTACCAGGGGAACAGCGACGAGTCCTGGAAGACCATCGCGTGGTCGGGGCCCTTGCCGAGCCCGCCGGTCTCGATCTCGCCGTCGGTCGCGGGCAGCAGCCCGTCGACGATCTTGAGGAAGGTGGACTTGCCGCAGCCGCTGGGCCCGACGATGGCCACGAATTCGCCGTGGGGGATGTCGAGGTCCATCCGCTCGATGGCCACGAGCCGCTCGCGGGTCGAGCGATCGCGATACTCCATCCGCACGCCGCGGGCGCGCAGGGCCAGGGTGGACTCTGCCATCAGGGCTGCTCCTCGAGACTGGGACGCCAGCGGTCGAAGTAGTGCTCGACGCGACGCAGGGCCTGGACGCCGACGACGCCCGCGAAGGTGAAGATGAAGATGGCGAAGAACATCCGGTCGGGCTGGATGTTGTTGCTGGCCTTGATGATGATGACCCCCAGGCCTGTGGTCTGGGCGTAGAGCTCGCCCACGACCACGCCGATGAGGGCCCGGCCCAGGCCCAGGCGGAGGCCGGTGGCGATGAAGGGCACCGTGGCCGGGGCGACCACCGAACGGAAGAGGCGGCCCTGGGAGGCGCCGAAGCTCTGGGCCACGTCGAGGAAGCGCCGGTCGACGGTCCTGACGCCCTGGACGGTGGGGATGATGATCGAGAAGAAGGCGCCCAGGAAGACGACCGCGATCTTCGATTCCACGCCCAGGCCGACCCACAGGACGAGGAGCGGCAGGAGGGCGATACGAGGCAGGGAGTTGAAGAGGTTGAGCCAGGGATTGGCCATGTAGGACAGGCGGCGATACCAGCCGAAGATGATGCCCAGGGGCACGGCCGTCACGATGGCCAGCAGGAAGCCGACGAGGAACTCGAAGACGCTGGCCTGGACATCCCCCCAGAAGCGGGGCAGCTGGACCTCGTTGACGGCGGCCGCGGCGATGGCCGTGGGCTGGCTGAAGAAGAACGTGTCGACCAGGCCGGCCCGGGCACCGAACTCCCAGAAGCCGAGGAAGCCGGCGATGCCGACGAGGCCCAGGATGAGCCGCTCGTTGCGCCGGTACCAGCGCACCAGGGGGCTGTGATGCTGCCGGTCGCGCGGGTTGCGCACGGGCCGCATGGCCTGGCTGGCGGCGGTCATGGGGTCGGATCCTGGCGGTCCATGGGCCTGGCGGCCTGACCGGCCGCCTCAGGCCTCTTCGGGCGTGTCGGGATGCCGTTCGATCTGGTGCAGACCCATCTGCTTGACGGTGAAGGTGTCCTGGACGGCCAGGTACCGGGCCACCTCCGAGTCCGAGTCGTTGAAGTGCTGGTGCCAAGCCCACAGGGGGATGCCCAGCAGATCGCCCTCCTCCCAGTCGAAACGCTCCTCGGGCTCGCCGTCGTAGTGCATGACCGTGTGGCCCTTGCCCCGGACGATGTAGAGGACCGCCTCGGTGGTGTGGCGGTGCTTCACCGACGCGCCGCCGGGGGGCATCTCCGAGAGGTGCGGCTGGAGGCGGATGGCACCTGCCAAACGGTAGAAGCGGGCCTTCGTCTTGCGGTACTCGCGCGCGACGAGTTCCGTCTCGCGGAGGTTCTTGACGATGGTCGCCTCCGTCGCAGGGTGCTTCTTGTTCCACTCCTCGCGGTCGGTCATCTCGGTGATGGCCGTCCCGCTCAGGCGCTGCTCGGGGGCCGTGGCGAGGCGCTTGTCATCGGTCACGGGCGCATGCTCCTCCTGGGACTCGCAGGGTACTCGAACCGGGGCGGCGACTGGGGAGATTGTCGGCGCAGATTGTAGACAATGTCAATGGGTTCGGGTACATTCCGGCGTGGCGTGGGGCCCGATGCCCGGCGCACTCGGCAAGGAGGAGGCATGGAGACTAGCGTGTTCCTGCGACGTCGAGGGGGGCTCCTGAGCGTGGCGACAGCGGTCGCCCTGGTAGCCGGAGCCTGTGGCGGATCGGGAGGGTCGGCGTCGCCGTCGTCGGCCCCGGCGAGCAGCGCGGCCGCGAGCAGCGCGGCCGCGTCCGAGTCAGCCTCGAGCGCGGCCAGTCCGACAGGAGCGGCGGCGCTGCAGCCGCCGGAGAAGAAGACCATCACCATCGGCCTGAGCACCGGCGGTGAGGCCAGCCAGTACGCGGAGTACCTGGCCTTCCAGCTGGGCAACTACAAGAAGTACGGCTTCGACAGCGTGACCGTCACCGGGCTGCAGGGCGACGGCAAGGTCGTCCAGGCCCTCGTCGCCGGCGGCCTCGACCTGGGCGTCATCGGCGTCTCGAGCGCCATCAGCTCGCAGACCACCGACACGCCGCTGAAGGTCGTCTCGATGAACGGCGTGACCCTGACCGACATGCTCGTCTGCCAGCCGAGCATCAAGACCGGGGCTGACGTCAAGGGCAAGACCGTCGCGGTCAGCACCTTCGGCGGCACCTCGCACGGCTCGGTCCTGATCCTGCTCAGCCAGTTGGGCCTCACCTCTCAGGATGTGACGATCACCCAGGTCGGCAATCAGGACGCCCGCCTGGCCGCGGTCAAGGCTGGTTCCATCGGCTGCGCGCCGGTCGACCTGGCCCAGAAGGACGCGGTCCAGAAGGAAGGCCTGAGCATCATCACTGACAACAAGTCGAGCGGGAAGCAGTGGGGCCGCAGCGGCCTGACCGCGACGGCCGACTACATCTCGAAGTACCCCAACACGGTCCAGGACGTCGTGGCCGCCGTGCTCGACGCCCAGAACTACATGTTCACCAACACCGACGACGCCGGTGCCAAGTTCGCTGACTACTCCCAGCAGGATCCGGCCCAGGCGCTGGCCGTCATCCAGGACTTCACGACCTGGGGCGACCGGAGCATGAGCTGGACCGATGACGCATTCAACTTCCCCAAGCAGACCCTCGTGGCGGTCAACCCGGCCATGGCCGACGTCGACGTCACCAAGGCGTACACCAAGGACTTCCTGTTCAAGCTGCGCGATATCGGCTTCTACCAGCAGATCGGTGACCCCGAGCTGCCGCAGTAAGGCGTTCGTCGCCGAGCACCGCCCCCGGACCCCCAGCCGGGGGCGGTGCTCGTTTCCCCCTCAGCCATGAGGTCGCACTGAGCCCATGAGGACCGAGACGGTCCGTTTCTACAGCCGCGGCTCCGCCCTGGCCGGCACCCTGACACTGCCCGACGCGGCCGCCGACGGCCCCGTGCCGGCCGTCGGCCAGGGACCTGGTTGGCTGGGCCTCCGCGACGCCAAGCTCTACCAGCCCTATCACGAGGCCTTCCTGGCGGCCGGCATGGCGGTCTTCGTCTTCGACTACCGCGGCTTCGGTGACTCGGAGGGCGACGCGACCTACCTCGATCCCGCGACCCAGGTCGAGGACTGGCACAACGCCGTGACCTACCTCACCACCCGGCCCGAGATCGACCCCGAGCGGATCGGGGCGTTCGGTTCCGGCGGCACGGGCGGCGGCAACGCCATCGCCGTGGCCGGCCGCGATGAGCGCATCAAGGCCGTCGTCAGCCAGGTGCCCGTGGCCGACGGCCGCGACTGGCTGCACCGCATGCGCCGCGAATCCGAGTGGCTCGACTTCCTGGCCCGCCTCGAGGCGGACGCCCGGCGGCGGGCCAGCGAGGGCGTGGCCGAGTGCGTCGATCCCCGCGACGGGATCATGGTCCCCACCCCCGAGCGCCGCACGACGAGCGTCAAGAGCGACGTCGACGGGCGGGTGCCACGCCAGGTGGAGCTGGCCAGCGCCGAGGCGATCTTCGCCTACCGGCCCATCGACGTCGTGGACCGCATCGCGCCCCGGGCCTTGATGATCATCTGCGTCGAGGGCGACGCCACGACGCCCGAGGACCACGCCCAGGCGCTGTACGAGCGCGCCGGCGGCCCCAAGCGGCTGGTCGTCCAGACGGGCACGACCCACTACGCGGCCTACGCCCAGTACCGCGACGTGGTCAACCCGCTCATCGTCGCCTGGTTCGGCGAGCACCTCGTGGGCGGCGAGGTGCTGGTCCACGAGCAGCCGGCCGAGGCCCGGATCGTCCGCCTCTCACGTCCGGAGGGAGCCTGATCGTGCCCGCCTACGACCTCGTCATCCGCGGCGGGACGCTCGTCTCGCCGACCGGCCGCCAGACCGCCGACGTGGCCATCGCGGGCGGGCGCATCGCGGCCCTCGTCGCGCCCGGCACGCCGCTCGAGGCCGAGCGCGAGATCGACGCTGCGGGCCGGCACGTCCTGCCCGGCGTCATCGACGTCCACTCCCACCACCGCGAACCCGGCTTCACCCACAAGGAGGACATCGTCACCGCCACCCGGCAATGCGCGGCGGGCGGCGTGACGACCTCCTTCGCCATGCCCAACGTCGACCCCCCGCCCAACACGGCGGAGCGCCTGGACGCGATGCTCGAGCTGTATCGGGCGAGGTCCATCGTCGACTGGAACGTGAACGCGGCCGGCACGCTGCCTGAGGAGATCCCGGCCCTGGCCGAGCGCGGCATCGCGGCCTTCAAGGTCTTCATGGTCGTCGATACGGGCCGCTCCTACCCCCATATGCCGGGCATCGGCGTCCACGACCACGGCGCCCTCATGGACATCTTCCAGCGTGTCGGTGCGACCGGGCTGCCGCTCATGGTCCACCCCCACGATCAGGCCCTCATGCGCCACATCGAGGAGGAGTATTGGGCCCGCGGCGAGCGCGACTTCCGCGCCTACGCCAAGGCCTACGCGGCCTATGACGGGATCATCTGGGACGTGGCGGCAGCCGTGCTGCTGCGCATCCAGAAGGCGACCGGGACCCGGCTGCACCTCCTCCACACCCAGACCCAGGGCGTCGTCGAGCAGCTCCGCCGGGCCAAGGGCGCCGGCCAGGCCGTCACGGCCGAGCTCAACCCCTGGGCCGTCTTCCTGGGCAACGACTGGGCGACCATCGAACGCCTGGGCTCCTACGCCCTTTCCTACTACGTCCCCGAACAGAACACCGAGCCGCTGTGGCAGGCCCTCCGCGACGGGACCATCGACCTCGTCTCGACCGACCACGCCCCCCATCTCCGCGAGGAGAAGGAGCCGGGCTGGACCGACGGCTGGAAGGCCCACACGGGCACACCCTCGACCCAGTTCTACGTGCCGCTCCTGCTCGACGCAGCGGCCCAGGGCCGGGTCAGCCTGGAGCGCGTCGTGGAGCTCACCTCGGCCGCCCCGGCGCGGGCCTTCGGCCTGGGCGCCAAGGGCCGTCTCGAGGTGGGCGCGGACGCCGACATCGCCATCGTCGACCTCGAGGCCGAGCTCGAGATCAGCGACGACATCGTCCTCGGCAAGATCGGATGGACCCCCTACGCCGGCCGTCGGGTGCGAGGCGTCATCGAGACGACCCTCGTCCGCGGCCGCCCTGTCTACGAACACGGCCAGGTGGTCGGCGAGCCCGGTTGGGGCCGCCAGGTCAGCCCCACGGCCCCGTTGGCCGGCTGAGGACCGCCCGGTCGTCCAAGGAAGGAGCGAACCCGAACATGCCCACCCGCTTCGGTCTCCTCGTCCCCCACTTCGGCGAGGACGCCGACCAGGACCTCCTCATCGAGGGCGCTCGGCGGGCCGAGCAGCTGGGGTTCGACTCGCTCTGGGTCCGGGACCATCTGGTCTTCCATCCCCATGGCATGGAGGGCACCGATCGGACCTTCGTGGAGCCCTTCGTGACCCTCAGCTTCCTGGCCGGGGTGACCGAGCGGATCGGCCTCGGAGCGGCCACGATCATCCCCTTCCGTCACCCCATCCAGCTGGCCTACAGCGTGGCCTCGATGTCCTGGCTGACCCGGCGCCACTTCGACCTGGGCATCGGGGCGGGCAACTTCCAGCACGAATTCGAGGTCATCGGCATGGGCGACGTGCCGCGCCCGGCCCTGATGAAGGAACAGACCCTCATCGCTCGCGAGCTGTGGACTGGCCAGAGCGTGGCCTGGCACAGCGAGCAGTACGACTTCGAGGACGTCGACCTCAAGCCGCAGCCCGTCTTCCCGGTGCCCGTCTGGTGGGGCGGGGCGACGCCGGCCTCGGCCCGCCTGGCGGTGGACTTCTGCGACGGCTGGCTCCCGGGTCGGATCACCTTTCCGACCTACGAGGTCCGGGCCCAGAAGATCCGCGAGATGTGCGCCGAGCAGGGCAAGCCGCTCATCGGCATGGGCGCCGTGCCGGTCACCAGCCTCGACACGACGACCGAAGCCGCCCGCGAACGGCTCAACGTGCCGGGCCTCATCAAGAACGCCAACGCCCAGAAGTTCTGGCTCAAGCCCGCGGGCGGCGAGTTCACCCGCCTCGAGGAGCTCGACGGCTCGATCCTGGCCGGCACGCCCGACGACGTGGCGGCCGGCGTGCGGCGCTACCAGGAGATCGGCTGCGACCTGCTGGTCTTCGACTTCCGGATGCGCTTCCCCGACTGGCTCGAGCAGATCGAGATCCTGGCGAGCGAGGTCCTGCCGCGGGTCCAGGAAGCGACCCCCGCCGCCCCCTGAGGCGGCGAAGCGCCGTGGAGCTGTCGGGCACCCTCATCGAGACCGGCCCCCAGGCGCCGGCTCAGGGCTCGTTCGTCGGCGGCCGGGACGAAGCCCCGGTCGGGCCGGGGCTCGAGGTCGTCGATCCGGCGACCTCGCGCCGCATCGGCCGCATCGCCGAGGCCGGCGAAGCGGGCGTGGAACGGGCCGTAGCTGCCGCCCAGGCTGCGCTCCCTGCCTGGCGGGCGACCCCGGCTCGCGATCGGGCAGCCCTCGTGAACGAGCTGGCCGGCCGCATCGCCGCCAAAGCCGACGAACTGGCCGCGCTCGACTCGCTCGACACGGGCAATCCGCTAGCTGCCATGCGGGGCGACCTGGCCAAGGGCGTGCGCAACATGCGCGAGGCCGTAGGGCTGGCCCTCGAGGTGAAGGGCGAGACGTTCGCCCTCCCGGGGCTGCACTACACGGCCCGCGAGCCGTGGGGCCTCGTGGCCCGCCTCATCACCTACAACCATCCAGCCATGTATGCCGCTCAACGCATCGGGACGGCCCTCGTGGCCGGCAACTGCCTCCTCCTCAAGCCCTCCGAGCTGGCTCCCCTGAGCAGCCTGGCCATCGCCCGCCTGAGCGCCGGTCTGCTGCCCGACGGCGTGCTCAACGTGGTCATCGGCGGGCCACCCACGGGCGAGGCCCTGGTGCGCCACCCGGCCATCGGCCGGCTGACCTTCACCGGCAGCACGACCACCGCCCTGCGCATCCAGGCCGCGGCCGCGGCGAGCGGCCACCTCAAGGCCCTCTCGTTCGAGCTGGGCGGCAAGAACCCCATCGTCGTCTTCCCCGACGTCGATCCCGACGAGGTCGCCGCGGCGATCGTGCGAGGCATGAACTTCACCCGGGTCCAGGGCCAGAGTTGCGGCTCCACGAGCCGCCTCGTCATCCACGCTTCGCTGGCCGAGGACGTCCTGGGCCGGGTGGTCGCCCGCGCTCGCAGCATCCGGGTCGGCCTGCCGAGCGATCCGGAGACGGAGATGGGCTCAATGATCAGCCGGGCCGCCCGGGACCGCTGCGTGGGCATGGTCGAACGAGCGGTCGCCGACGGGGCCCGGGTCCTGACCGGCGGTCGGGCTCTGCTCGACGGCCCACTGGCCGAGGGGGCCTTCCTCGAGCCCACAGTGGTCGATCGCACCGCCCCCGGCAGCGAGCTGGCCGACAGCGAGGTCTTCGGACCCGTCCTGGCGGCCATGACCTTCGAGACCGAGGAGCAGGCCGTCGCCCTGGCCGATGCCGGGCCCTACGGCCTGACCGCTGCGATCTGGACCCAGGACATCGACCGCGCCTTCCGGGTGGCGGGGGCGATCGAGGCCGGCTACGTCTGGATCAATGACGTCGAGACCCGCTTCCCGGCCGTCCCCTTCGGCGGTTGGGGTGATTCCGGCCTGGGTCTCGAGCACGGCCTCGAGGAGATCCTGTCCCTGACCCGGACCAAGGCCGTCAACGTCCGCCTGCGCCCGAACCCGCAGCCGCCGAGCCATCCCTCGCCGCGCCCGTCCTAGCCCCGCCCGCCGAAGCCGACACGGAGGACCCGATGAAGACGACGACCCAGACCCAGGTCACCCACTACGAAATCCAGAAGAAGCGCCGCGAGTCACTCCTCGAGGAGTGGAAGGGCTACCACAAGACGGTCATCAAGCGCAGCGACGTGCCCCTCGTCGACGACCCCGTGCGGCGCACCCGCCGCGGCGTGTATGCCGGCTGGGATGGCGATCGACCGACGAAGAACCTCGACGCCACCCTCCACGAGCTGCGCGCCGGCACGACGACGACCATCCATCGCCACTCCTGGGACGCGATCATGTTCATCGAGTCGGGCTCGGGCTGGACGGAGATCGACGGCCAGCGGCTGGACTGGCGGCCATGGGACACGATCTACCTCCCGGGCTGGGCCTGGCACCGCCACGGGAACGACGCCGACGATCCCGCTGTCTACCACACCTGGAGCGTCGAGCCGATGCTCGAGCAGTTCGGGGCGGCCATCCTCGAGGAGGGCGGTGATACGCCGGTGTCCGAGCTGCCGGCCCGCCCGCGCCAGGTCGCGCCCCTCCCCGGCTCGGACCCCTACGCCCGACGGACGCAGCGCCTGGCCGCCCAGTGGGAGGGCTCCGACTCGGCCCGCCTCATCACCCGCTTCGAGGATGTGCGCGGCCTGGTCACGAAGCGCGGCGCGCGGAGCCTCTTCATGGTCGACAAGTCCATCGGCTATCACACGGCCGGCCTGAGCGCGGTGATGCACGAACTGGCGCCGGGCCTCTACCAATCGCGCCACCGCCATGGCGGCGAGGCGTGGCTGTACGTCATCTCCGGCCGCGGCCACAGCGAGATCGACGGCGTGAGCTACCCCTGGGAGGCTGGCGATCTCATCATCGTCGACCACTGGGTCTGGCACCAGCACTTCAACGATGACAAGGAACACACGGCCCGCCTCGTGCGCGTCCACAACTTCGACGCCCTGTACGACATGATGCGCATCCTGCTCGACCCCCTGAACCTGTTCGAGGAGCTGCCGAAGCTCGACGCGCCCGACCTCAGCGGCGTCGTCTGGCCCGACCACCTCGACGGGCGGCCCGAGGCCTGAGCGGTGCCCGAGCTCAAACTTCCCCCTGGCGTCGAGGGCCTGGTCGCCGCGGCCGAGCTGCCCGACCAGGCCTGGCTCGACCGCTGGGAGCGGATCTTCCTCCGGCCCGGCGTCAAGGACCGGCTCCTCAACCATGCCCTCTTCCTGCTCCTCCACCGGGTCCGTCTGAGCCCGGTGGGCCTGCCGGCCCACGGCCTCATCGTCCTGGCTGGACCGCCCGGGACGGGCAAGACGACCCTGGCCGGGGGCCTGGCCGACCAGCTGGCCCGAGCCACCGAGGGCGGCGGGCTCATCTTCGTGACCGTCGACCCGCACGCCTTCCCCAGCCAGATGCTGGGCGAGAGCCAGCGCAGCACGGCCCGTCTCTTCGAGCGGACCCTGCCGGACCTGGCCCGCCGGGGGCGGCCGGTGGTCGTCCTGCTCGATGAGGTCGAAGCCCTGGCGGTGTCCCGCTCGGGCGCCTCCCTGGAGACGAATCCGGTCGACGTCCACCGCTCCACCGACGCCGTCCTGGCCGGCCTCGACCACGTCGCCGCGACCTGCCCCAATCTCCTCTTCGTGGCCACCACGAACTACCGGGCCGGGGTCGACGAGGCCTTCCTCTCCCGGGCCGACCTCGTGGAGGAGATCGGCCTGCCCGGCCCCGAGGCCGTCTCGGCCATCCTGCGCGACGCCGTCCACGAGGTCGCCCCGGGTCTCGACCTCGACGCCGCCTCGCTCGAGCGTCTAGCCGGTGCCTGCGTGGCCGCCGGCTACGATGCCCGCCAGGTACGGAAGCTCGTCCTGCGGGCCGCTACCTCGCGGCGCGAGCTGGCCCTCCAGCCCGAGCGCCTGACGGCCGACGACCTCCTGGCCGCCGTGGCCGGGGTTGACGCCGAGCGACCTTGAGCCCCGGCCTCCGGGGACGGCTGCCCCTCCCCGGCCGCGGCTCGGGCGGCGCCTCCGAGGGCGACCCGGAGCTGGCCATCCCCTTCGAGGCCAAGCTCCTGGGCGTGGCGATGTTCTTCGCCATCGCCGCGACCAACCTGCTGACGCCCCTGCTCCCGAACATCAAGGACGACTTCGGGATCAGCATCGCCGCGGCCGGCCTCGTCGTCTCGACCTACGGCCTTGCCCGCCTCATCACCGACCTGCCCTCGGGCGTGGCCCTGGAGCGGATCGGGGAGCGGCGGGTCGCCTACGGGGCAGCCACGCTGCTGCTCGTCGGCTCGCTCATCGGTGCCTCGTCGCCCACGGTCGAGTGGCTCATCGTGGCCCGCATCGCCTCCGGCATCGGCAGCGGGCTCATGACCGCGGTGACCTTGACCGGCCTGAGCTGGACTGCCGGAGCCCGCAACCGTGGCGCCGTCATGAGCCTCTTCCAGCTCGCCAACAACGCCGGGGTGGCCTTCTACCCGCTCGTGGGCGGCTTCATCGGGGCCCTCATCGGCTGGCGGATGACGTTCGTCGTCTCCGGCGTGGGGGCCATCGTCGCGGGGGCCATCCTCATCCCCCTCATGGGCCGCATCGAAGGCGGTCGCAAGCGCGAGGTGGTGACCGGCAAGGTCGACACCCTCGAGTTCGACCTCCCGCCCCGCCGGCGACGGATCGCCCTGGCCTCGGTGTTCAGCGGAGTGGTGGCCAACATGGTCCACCGACATGGCATCCGCAACACCGTCCTGCCCCTCTTCGCGGCCGCCAGCCTGGGCCTGGGCTCGATCGAGATCGCCACCGGCATCACCCTCATGGCCCTCGTCGGGCTCATCGTGGTGACGCCCGGGGCCCGGCTCGGCGATCGCATCGGGCGGCGCCGGATCGTCGTCGTCGGCCTCCTCATCCTGGCCGTGGGGGACGTGGTCTTCCTGGGCGCCAACGGCTACTGGACCTTCCTCCTGGCCGCGGCCGTGGTCGGCTCGGGCGACTTCTTCTCCAGTTCCCAGACGGCCCTCCTCTCGGAGCTGGTGGAGCCCCGCCAGCGGGCCCGGGTGCTGGCCGGCTACCGCTTCTTCGTCGACATCGGCGCGCTGCTCGGACCGCTGCTGCTGGCCGCGCTGCTCGACGCCTTTGGCGCCCCGGCGGCCTTCCTCACCGCCGTGGCCCTGCTCATCATCGCCGCCGTCGTCAACCAGTTCGGCGTCCCCGGCCAGGCCGGGGAGAGCCACCAAGCCCAGCTGGCCCGCTCGTGAGCGGACCACCACCCGGCCGCCGGCCCCACAGGACAGAAGGGAGCCCGCTATGAACGTCGACGAGGTCCTGGCCCGCATCGATCCCCAGGAAGTGGTCGATCTGGCCCTCGCCCTGGGCAACATCGACAGCCCCACCGGCCACGAGGGCCCGGCCGGCGAGTTCGTCTTCGACTGGCTGGCCCGCAACGGCTTCGCCCCCCGTCGCTACGCCCTGATCGAGGACCGCATCAACGTGGCCGCCCGCCTCGACGGCACGGGCGGGGGATACGGGCTCATCTTCAACGCCCACCTCGACACGACCCTCCGTCCGGACGCGGTCTGGTCGGCCCGCGACCCCCACGACCCGCTCTACCACTCGGCCTGGGTCGAGGGCGACGAGATCTTCGGCGACGGCGTGGTCAACGACAAAGGACCCATGGCCGCCTTCCTCGTGGCCGCCAAGGCCATCCGAGCATCTGGCCACCGGCTCAAGGGGGACCTGTGGGTCAGTGCCGTGGCCGGCGAGATCTCCCGCGAGCCGATCGACGAGTGGCAGGGCCCGGGCTACCTCTCCAAGGATCTCGGGGTGCGCTTCATGGCCACCCACGGGGTGGTGGCGGACTACGCCCTGGTGGCCGAGGGGACAGGGTTCGGGATCGTCGGCGTCGAGCCGGGCAAAGCCCACTTCAAGGTGACCGTCGTCACCGACGGGCCGCGCTACTACACCCCCTACCTGCCCCGGCCCACGGGGATGGCCGACGCGCCCAACGCCATCGTCCGGGCCGCGGCCGTCATCGAGGCCTTCGAGCGCTGGGCCGTCGAGTACCAGGAACGCCACACCTACGAGGGGCCCCAGGGGCGCATCGTGCCCAAGGCCAGCGTCAACGCCATCCGCTCGGGTTATCCCTTCAACCTCACCAGCGCGCCCCAGGTGTGCATCTTGTACGTCGACACCCGCATCCTGCCGGGAGCCAACCCGATGGACGTGCGGGATGAGATCCGGGGCGTGCTCAGCGGGCTCGGCGTCGAGGGCGAGGTGGAGCTGTTCCTCTACCGGCCCGGCTTCGAGACGATCGGCGCCGAGCGCCTGGTGGAGACCGTGCGCCGCTGCCACGATCAGGTCTTCGACGCCCCGCCGCTCATCGTGGCCGACCCGGTGACGAGCATGTGGCGCGACACGAACGCCTTCGATGAGCTGGGCATCCCGGCCATCAGCTACGCTCCCCGCGCCGCGAGCCATGCCGCCCGCAAGGCGTTCCTCATCAAGGACCTCACCGACGCGGCCCTGGTCTACGCCCGCGTCGCCCTCGACCTGTGCGACCAGGAGCGGCCGGTCGGCACGCCGCTGGGGGCCCATCCCAATGCCGCCCTGGCGGCGTCCGTGGCCGCGAGGCTCCGTCGGGCGGGATGAGCCGCGGCTTCGACCTGGTCGTCATCGGCGGCGGCAGCGCGGGCTGTGTCGTGGCGGCCCGGGCCAGCGAGGAGGCCGCCCGCCAGGTCCTCCTCGTGGAGGCCGGCCCCGACCCCCAGCCGGTCCCCGACGTCATCGCCGATCCGGCTCGCCAGGCCGAGCTGGTGGCCGGTGACACCTACGTCCGGACCTTGCCCGCGCAGCGGCCCGACGGCTCGACGTATCCGCTCGTCGCCGGTCGGGTGATGGGCGGCGGTTCGAGCGTCAACAACCTCGCCGCCGTGCGGCCCACCATCGCCGACTTCGACGCCTGGAGTGATGTCGGCGGGCCGGCCTGGTCGTTCGAACGCCTCCTGCCCACGCTGCGGGCCATGGAGACGGACGCCGACTTCCCCGACGATCCCCTCCACGGCGCGACGGGGCCGCTCCGCCTCGTCCGCCGCTTCCAGGTCGACGGGCCGCGCGAGCCCATCGTGGGAGCCCTGCTCGAGGCCGGGGCCGGGCTCGGCCTACCCGCCTGCCGGGACCTGAACGGCCGGGAGCCCTTCGGCATCGGCGCTTCCACCTACGGTGAGGTCGACGGCCGACGTCAGTCCGTGGCGGCGGCCTATCTCGACCCCGTCCGCGGACGCCCGAACCTGACCATCCGCGCCGCCACGAGCGCCGTCCGCCTGCGCCTCGCCGGCAGCCACGTCACCGCCGTCGAGCTCCGCGGCCCGTCGGGGCAGGAGGTGGTCGAGGCCGACCGTTTCGTGCTCAGCGCCGGTGTCTTCGGCTCGCCCCAGCTGCTGGTCAGCTCCGGCATCGGACCGACGGAGACGCTGGACCGACTGGGGCTGCCGGTGGCCCTGCCCCTGGCCGGGGTCGGGCGTGGCTACCGGGATCACGCCGTGATCTTCCTGGCCTTCGAAGCCGGCCCGAAGCTCCGGTCGGACGAGCCCATCCCTAAGGCCCGGGTCGTGGCCCGCAGCGACGGGCGGAGGGAGCCGCCGGATCTCCACCTCCTCATCCGCGGTCCGAAGCGAGGCCCGGGCGGCGGGCTGCACCTGCCCGTCTCGGTCCATCTCCTGGACCATCGGGCGCGGGGCGCACTCACGTTCGTGTCTCCTGACGGTGCTGCGGTGCCTGAGGTCCGAACGGCCCTCCTGCAGCACCCCGACGACATCGGGGCCCTGGAAGCCGGGGTCGAGCTTGCCTGCCGGCTGGCCGCCTCCCCGAGCCTGGCGCCGCTCTACGGTCAACCGCTGCTGCCGGCCGGCGTCGACGCGCGGCAGTCCCACATCCTGGCCCATTTCGGCACATATCACCATGGCGTCGGCACCTGTGCCCTGGGCCGTGACGGGGACCCTCTGGCCGTGGTCGATGGCGGGCTGCGCGTACGCGGCCTGGAGAACCTCTGGGTCGCCGACGCGTCGGTGCTGCCGACGATCCCCCGGGCCAACACGAACCTGGCCGCGGTCATGATCGGCGAGATGGCCACCCAGGCCCTCCAGGGGCGCTGAGCCACCGCCTGCGATCTACCGGCCTGCATCCACCGGAGGGATCGTGGATACAGTCCAGGGCTATCTGGATACAACTGCACGTGGACGTGCTACGATCGCGCGGGGTGTAGGCGTGCCACGGGTGCGCAGCATGGAGGTTGAGCGTGAGCAGGACCACACCGCGCAACGGTCGGAGGCTGATCCCTCTCCTCGCAGCAGCGATGTTCGTCGTCGCCGCCTGCGGGGCCGGCGCTTCCCCATCTCCCTCGAGTGAGAGCCCGTCGGCGGCCGCCACCTCGGCCGCGGCCAGCCCGTCGAGCAGCGTCGCGACGAGCGCGACACCGCTGCCCTCGGGCGTGGCCTTCGACCTGCCCCCCGCCGAGACCACCGACCTGACCATCGGCCTCTCCAACAACCTCGCCGCGAACCAGTTCGTCGACGTCCTGGCCCAGGAGATGGGCATCTTCGAGAAGTACGGCCTCAACGTGAAGGTCGTCTCCTTCGAGGGCGACGGCAAGCTCGTCCAGGCACTCGTGGCCGGCCAGCTCCAGGGCGGGGAGGGCAGCGGAGGCCCGGTCATCTCGGCGGCCGTGACCGACACCCCACTCCAGGTCGTGACGGTCAACGCCACTTCCCTGCCCTATGACCTGCTGGGGGCGAAGGACATCAAGACCGCGGCCGACCTGAAGGGCAAGCAGGTGGCCATCAGCTCCTTCGGCAGCACCGCCCACGCCGTGGTCCTGGCAGCCCTCGATCAGCTGGGCCTCCAGGCCTCGGACGTGACGCTCCAGCAGGTGGGCAGCGAGTCGACCCGCATCGCGGCCGTCCTGGCCGGCTCCGTCGCAGCGGCGCCGGTGACCACGATCAACTCCCAGAAGGCCATCGATCAGGGCCTGAACGCCCTCGTCGACCTGACCCAGCATCCGGTCCTCTACGACACGGCCGGCCTCAACGTGCGCAAGGACTGGGCCGCCAAGAATCCCAACACCATCCTCCGCCTCATCGCCGCCCTGACCGAGGCCCAGAAGGTCGTCTTCACGGACCCTGACCTCGCGACCCAGAAGTACATGGAGTTCACCCAGCTCGACCACGACACGTCGGCGGCGGCCATCGCCGCCTGCGCGGACGGCAGCGCCTGCAACAAGGGCTTCACCTTCAGCGCCGACAACCTGGTCCTGCCCAAGCAGGTGACGCTCACCGTCAACCCCGCCGTCAAGGACGTCGACCCCGCATCGGTCATCGACACGAGCTACCTCCAGAAGCTGAAGGACCTCGGTTTCAACGCCGCCATCGCCTATCCCTGATCGGGATGCGCGGGAGTGGCGGGCTGGCACGTTGAGCATGGCCGGCCGCGAGATCGAAGCCTCCTATCGTCTCGTCGAGAACGACTTCGGGCGGATCGATGGGGTCCTGCGCCGGGACCCCAGCTCGCCCTCCCGGGTCGTCCTCCTCGAGACCCATCCCCGGGCCGCCAGCGCCGGCAACCTCAACGCCTGGCCCTGCCTCGACCTGCCGGCCCGCGGCATCGACACCTTCGCCTACAACAACCGCTACTCGAACAGCACCGCCGGGACGGAGCTGGTCACGGTCTGGGAGCCGTTCGCACTCGACGTCGCGGCGGCGGTGCAGGCCATGCGCGAGCTCGGCTACGAGCGGGTCATCCTGTATGGCCACAGCGCCGGGGGGCCGCTCGTGAGCTACTACCAGAACCTCGCCGAGCACGGCAGCGCGGTTTTTCGCGCTGGGAAGACGCTATCTGGCTTCACCGGCTTCACCGGCTCCACCGGCTTCACCGGGGCGGGCGGGGGCGAGCTCCGCCTCCCCGCAGCGGATGGCGTGATCCTCCAGAACGGCACTGCGGGGACCGGCTCTTCCTTCCTGGCCCGCCTCGACGCCGCCATCCTCGACGAGGATTCGCCGGTCCGCGAAACGAGCCTCGACCTCTTCGACCCTCGCAACGGCTACGATCCCGGGTCGGGCTCGGCGACCTACGACCAGGCCTTCCTGGCGGCCTACTTCGTCGGGCAGACGGCACGCATGCGGCGGCTCGTGGACCAGGTCCGGGCCCGGGCGGCGGAGGTGGCGGCGGGCCGGGGCCGGCTGGCGGACGACGGCGTGGTCGTCATCGGCAACATCCGCGCCGAGCCGGCGAGCGTGGACCTCGCCCTGGCAGCCACCAGCGCTGGCACCTGGGAGGTCCTCCCCCACGGCCGCCAGACCGCCCGCAGCAACCGCCTCGTGGTGCCTGGCTACGCCGGACGGAACGCCCGCCTCGACGACGGCGGCACGGCCCACACCTACCGCTCCTTCCTCTCCTATCGGGCCATCCTCGATGTGGCCGGGACCTACGATCCGGACGCCACGGACGTCGCCGGTTGTGGGCTGGACCTCGCCAGCACGAACGCCTCGACCCCGGGAAACCTGGCGGGCGTGAGCGTGCCGCTCCTGATCACGGTCGGCACGGCCGACACGCAGGTGCACATCCCGTACGGCGAGCTGGCCTACGCTTCGGCCGCCGCCTGCGCCGACCGCTCGTTGGTCTTCATCGACGGCGCGGAGCACGACATGCGGCCCATCAGCCCGGCCTTCGGCGACACGCGGGCCATGCATCTCGACCTGCTCGTGGATTGGTTGACGAGTCGCTACCTGTAGATGGATCGCGGCCCAGACACTCGAGGCACAGCGCGTCGCGCCCCAGCGAAGTCAGCCCATGGAGGCAGGATGAGATGACCGTCAGCGCCACGTTCCAGGCCATCAAGAACGACTTCGCGACCATCGAGGGCGTCCTCTACCAGGGCGCCACCCGGCCCAGTCCGGCCCTCGTAGTGACGACCCATCCCCGCAGCCGATCCAGCATGACCGGCTTCCCGGGTCCGGACCTGGCCGCCCGCGGGGTGGACACGCTCTGCTTCGACAACCGGTTCTCCAACTCGCCCGCGGGCTCGGACCTCGACACGATCTTCGAGGAGCTGGCCCTCGATGTCGCGGCGGCCGTCCAGCACGGGCGCGACCTGGGCTATCGCCGCGTGGTCGTGACCGGCCACAGCGCTGGGGGACCGACGATGGCCTTCTACCAGCACCTCGCCACGCACGGTCCGGCGGGCCTGCGACCCGATCTGAGCCTCTCCGGATTCGCCGGCTTCATCGACGCGGCCGGCCAGCCCCGCCAGCTGCCTGCGGCCGACGGCCTGGTGCTCCGCTCGAGCACGGTCGGCACGGCGGCCTCGTTCCTCATCCGCCTCGACGGCTCGGTCATCGACGAGCACAGCGGCCGGCGCGACCCGCGGCTGGATCCCTACGCGCCGGCCAACGGCTTCGACCGGGCCCAGGGCGAGGCCCACTACGAGGCGGGCTTCCTGCAGGCCTACTACCGTGCCCAGGCGGCCCGTATGCAGCGACTGATCGAGCACGCTCAGGCCGCCCTGGAGGCGGCCGCCGCCGGGGACGGCCCGTACACCGACGACGCCTTCATCGAGGTGCCCCGGACGCGGGCCAATCCCACGACCGTGGACCTGGCTCTGGCGACCGAGACGGCGGAGGCCCACCCGCTGTACCCGGGCGGTAGCCGGGTCCAGATCCGGGATCGGCGTCCGCTGAACTCCGAGCAGGCGGCGAACGATCGCTGCACGGGCGCGGCCATCCACCGCGTCCGGGCGATGCTGAGTTATCGCCTGGTGCAGGTCGATCCGGCGGCCTTCGACCCACTCAGCCCCGAGCCGGACGGAACGGGCATCGACTTCCTTTCGTCGAACTCCAGCACCCCGACCAGCCTGGCCAACTTGCCCTGTCCGCTCCTGATCCTGCAGGGGACGGCCGACGAATCGAACTCGGTCAAGCTCACCAGCGCGGAGCTCGATTGGCGGGCCGCCGGGTCGCCGGACAAGGAGCTGGCCTTCATCGAGGGCGGGATGCACTCGATGCTGCCGGTCGATCCGAGCTACGGCGACACGCGCTCCGTGTGCGCCGACGTCTTCGCGGCCTGGGTCAAGGCCCGCTTTGCCTGAGGCCGGTCAGCCCGGCCGCGGGATCCCTTCAGCCGAGCTCGAAGGAGCGCTTGGCCAGCCCGTACCAGTAGCCCTCGATGGTGAAGTCGGGAGCCTCGGTGGTCTGGGCCGCGGCGCCCAGGGTTACGAAGAGCGGCGCGAAGTGCTCGACCGTGGGGTGGGCATAGGGCATGCCCGGGGCCCGGCTACGGAAGTCGAAGAGGCTGTCCGTGTCGCGCCGGGCCAGGGCCTCGGCGGCCCACAGGTCGAACTCGCGCGACCAGGTCGGAGCGCCGGGACGCCCAGCGGCGTACTCGGCGATGAAGGGCAGGCCGTGGGTCATGAAGCCGCTGCCCACGATCAGCACACCCTCCTCGCGCAGGGGCCCCAGACGGCGGCCGATGGCGAAGAGGTGCTGGGGGTCGAGATCGGGCATCGAGAGCTGGAGGACGGGGATGTCGTGGTCGGGGTACATCGCCAGGAGCGGCACCCAGGCCCCATGGTCGAGCCCCCGCGTCGGCCGCTCGAGGACCGGCTCCCCGGCCGGCATGCGGGCCTGCACCTGGGCCGCCAGCTCGGGCGCGCCCGGCGCGTCGTAGCGCAGCCGGTAGTAGCGCTCGGGGAAGCCGAAGAAGTCGTACACGAGCGGCACGGGCTGGGTCGCGCTGATGGCCATCGGGGCGGTCTGCCAGTGGGCGCTGACGATGAGGATGGCCTTCGGCCGCGGCAGGCGGGCGGCCCAGGCGCCCAGCTCCCGCGGCCAGTCAGGATCGTCGAGCAACGGCGGTGCGCCATGGCCGAGATAGATGGCGGGCAGGCGCCCCGGCGAGTCGTCGTGCGGCCGCTGGGCCGGGTCGCTCTCGGATCGGGCGTGCGACTGCTCGGCCAGGCCGCCCTCGGATCGATCGTGGTGCTCGGTCATGGCCGCCCCACTTCGTGCAGCCGCCCCGTGCGGACGTCGTAGATGAGGCCCGTGACGGCCACGTCCGCCAGCCAAGGATGGGCCCGGATCCGTTCGACCTGGGCCCACAGGTTGGCCTCGAGATCGCTGAAGCCGAGGAACGCCACGCCCCCGTCCTGCCCCGTGGCCTCCACCAGGCGGCGGCGCAGGTCGTCGTCGTTGAAGCTCAGCTGACCGCACGCGGTGTGCTCGATGACGAGGATCTCGTCCGTGCCCAGGAGGTGGTGGCTGAGGACCAGCGAGCGCAGGGCATCGTCGGTCGCCAGGCCGCCCGCGTTGCGGATGCAGTGGGCCTCGCCAGGGTCCAGACCGAGGATCTCCTCGACCTGGATCCGGGCGTCCATGCAGGTGAGGACGGCCAGGTGAAGGCTCGGCCGAGCCGACAGGCCGGCCCGATCGAATCGGGCGGCGAAGCGCTCGTTGCGCTCGAGGGCCCGCCGGTATCCCGGGCCCGAAGAGCCTCGGGGGCCGGGTCCGGTCGAGGCTGCGAGCTGGGCGCTGGTCGGGGCGGTGCTCATGCAGGGATGAGCTTAGGGCCCAGCCTCGGATGTCGCGTCAGTCGAGCAGAACCTCGATGAGCGGACTCCAGGCCACCATGACCTCCAGGTCATCGCGGCCCCAGGCCCGGGCGACGAAGGGCAGGATCTCGCGCCGCTCGGCCTCGATGTCGATCACCCGAGCCCGGCCTCTGAGCGGCGGACCGAGCGGCGTGCCGGTGCCCCGCGGCCCGACCTTCAACTGCAGCGTCAGGCGCGGTTCCGCGGCCAGGTTGGCCAGCCAGGATCGACGCTCCTGACGGGGGACCCCACTGATATAGAGGCGCCCCTCGATGACGTGGAAGACGATCTCCACGGTCCGCGGCTGCGCGGTCCGCCGCCCCGTCGTGGTCAGGTCGACGAGGCCCCCGTGGGCCAGGGCCCGAGCCACGGCCGGATCCGAGTTCGCTGCCCTCGCAGCGGCCGAACCCGAAGCCGATGCCGCGCCCGAAGCCGATGCCGCGCCCGAAGCTGAGGAGGCAGCCGAAGCTGCGGATTCAGCCGAAGCCTGCGCCTGAGCCGAAGCCGGCGCCGACGATGAAACCGAGGGCGAACGCATGTCGGGGTTCATGCCTCCTCCCCCGCCGTGTCCGTAGGCGCTTCCAGGTTAGTCACGCTGACGCTGCGCTCCTCGGTCCCTCGCACGATGCCGATCTCGAACGGCGTGCTGGCCGTGCCGATGGCCTCCAGCAAGGCGTCCGGGTCGGCCACCGGGGTGCCGGCGACGCTGATCACGAGGTCGCCCTGACGGATGCCGGCGACGGCTGCCGGGCTGCCCTCCTCGACCTCGCGCACGAGCAGGCCCGCACGCTCCTCGAGGCCGACCGAGCGACGCAGCCGGCGGGCCACCCAGGGCGGCGCCACGGCGATGCCCAGCCGCGGCCGCTCGACGCTCTCCCCACGCACCAGGGACGCCACCCGTGCCTGGAACGCGGCGTCGGCGGCGCGGGCGAGATAGAAGGCGTCGCCCAGGCGGCTCGTGTCGAGGCCCACGACGCGGCCCTGGCGGTCGAGCAGCGGACCCCCGGACGAGCCTCGGGCCAGCGGCGCGGTGTGCTCGATGCTGCCCGCGATGCGCCGGCCGCGCGGCCCGCGGAAGGCCCGGGCCAGGGCCGAGACGGTGCCCACGGTCAGGCGCAGCCCGCCCGCGCTGGTGGCGGCGGCGCCGAAGACGACCGAGCCGACGGCCAGCCCCTCGGGCTGGCCCCAGGCCAGGGCCGGCGCCTCGCCGGTCTCGACGTCGATGACCGCCAGGTCCCCGTCGAGGTCCGCGCCACAGACGGTGCCCCGCAGGTTGTGCCCGTCGGCGAACATCACGGTGACCTCGTTGCCGCGCAGGTTGTGAGCGTTCGTGAGGACCTTGCCAGGTCCGACGATGAAGCCCGAGCCCCGACGGCGGGCGCCGATGCCGACGACCGACGGGCCGGCCGCGCCGGCCACCTGGCCGATCGTCTGCTCGAGCTGTTCGATGCTGTCCATGTGGATATTCCCCTCCTGGGTTCTGTGAGTTGCAAGATGCAATCTACTACGAACAGCGGCGCAGCGCAAGCCCCGGTACCATGGACGGCATGCGCGAGCCCTCCGATCAGGTCACCCCGTCACCGCTTGCCGCTGCCCTGGAGGAGGTCGGCGACCGCTGGAGCCTGCTCCTCGTGGAGGCCTTGCTGGAGGCGCCACGCCGCTTCTCCGAGCTGCGCGCCGACGTGCCCGGGATCGCGCCCAACATCCTCAGCGAGCGACTCCGCCGTCTGGAGCTGGGCGGCCTCGTCCGGTCGATCCCCTACTCGGAGCGGCCGCCCCGGCTGGAGTACGCCCTCACGGCCGAAGGCCGCGACCTCGCCGGGGCGCTGCGTCTGCTGGCCGACTGGGGCGCCCGCCGCACGGCCGATGCCGACGTCGGCGGGCACGTTCCGTTGCGCCACGCCGCCTGCGGTACACCCCTGGAGGCCCGCTGGTACTGCCCCACCTGCGGCCTGGCGGTCGAGGACGAGGAGGATGCTGGAGAAGGCGACACGCGCCACATCTGACCTCCTGGTGCCCGACGGCACCGGGACGCGGGGCCCTGGGGCCTCGACTGTCAGAGGATCCACAGACAGACCTCGGCCTCGCCGGTCTCGAACACCTGATCCGCCTGGCCTGAGGCCCGATCCACCGAGCCGGGAGGCTGATCCGCTGCGCGGGCCGACTACCATGGCCCCGTGCAGACCGAGCCTCGACCGGCACGAACGAGCCGCCGCACCGCGCCGCTCATCGAGCGCATCCGCGACGCGGTCATCGGCGACGGTGAGGCCGTGGCCGGACCCTTCGGCGTGCGTCGGGTGACCTATGCCGACTACACCGCCAGCGGGCGGAGCCTGGGCTTCATCGAGGACTACCTGCGCGAGGCGGTCCTGCCCCTCTACGCCAACACCCACTCCGAGTCGTCTGGCACGGGGCTCCAGACCACCCGCTTCCGGGAAGAGGCCCGCGAGCTCATCCGCGAGGCGGTGGGCGCCGATGCCGTCGAGCATGCCCTCATCTTCTGCGGTTCGGGCTCCACGGCGGCCATCAACCGCTTCGTCGACATCCTCCAGCTGCGGCTGCCGGCCGACCTCGACGCCCGCTTCGACCTTCGCTCGCACATCCCGGAGCACGATCGCCCAGTCGTCTTCATCGGGCCCTACGAACACCATTCCAACGAGCTGCCCTGGCGCGAGTCGATCGCCGAGGTGGTGACCATCCACGAGGATGCCGACGGCCGGATCGACCTGGCCCACCTGGCCTCCGAGCTGGAGGACCACGCCGGCCGACCCCTGCTCATCGGCAGCTTCAGCGCCGCCTCCAACGTCACCGGCATCGTCTCCGACGTGGCGGCCGTGTCCCGACTTCTCCATGCCCACGGCGCCTTGGCCTGCTGGGACTTCGCCGCGGCCGGGCCGTACGTCGAGATGCGCATGAGCGCTCCGCCCGACGATCCCCTGGCCTACCTCGACGCGATCTTCCTCTCGGTCCACAAGTTCATCGGCGGCCCGGGCACCCCGGGCGTGCTGGTGGCCCGGCGCGAGCTGTTCGCCAACTCGGTGCCCTCCGTGCCGGGTGGCGGGACGGTGGCCTATGTCAACCCCAGCGAGCACGTCTACCTCGACGACATCGAGCGGCGCGAGGAGGGCGGCACGCCGGCCATCGTCGAGTCCATCCGGGCCGGCCTCGTCTTTCAGCTCAAGTCGGCGGTCGGCGTGCCCGCCATCCGGCAGCGCGAGGAGCGCTTCATCCGGCGGGCCATCCGGCGCTGGGCGCTGGAGCCGAGCATCGAGATCCTGGGCAACCGCAGCGCCGAGCGGCTTTCGATCGTGTCGTTCGTCGTCCGCCACGGCGAGCGCTACGTGCATCACAACTTCATCGTGGCCCTGCTCAACGACCTCTTCGGCATCCAGGCCCGGGGCGGCTGCTCCTGCGCCGGGCCCTACGGCCATCGCCTGCTGGGCATCGACCCCGAGCGCTCGCACGCCTTCGAGCGCCAGATCGCCCGCGGCTGCGAGGGCATCAAGCCCGGCTGGGTGCGGGTCAACTTCAACTACTTCATCAGCCAGGCCGTCTTCGACTTCATCCTCGAGGCCGTGGCCCTCACCGCGGCCGAGGGCTGGCGCCTGCTGCCGCGCTACCGCTTCGACGTGGCCAACGGCACCTGGCACCACCGCGACGGCTTGCCCGAACCGCCGCTCAGCCTCGACGACATAGCCTACGAGGACGGCCGGATGCGCTACGTGGCCCATCGCCACCGCGAACCGGAGTCGCGCCTGGCCGACTACCTGGCCGAGGCTCGGACCCTGTTCGCCGAGGCCGCCCGCGCTCAGTGGGCCTCCAGCGGGTCGGCCCTCGAGGTGGCCGCCTCCGACCCCACGGCCTCCGACGCGGCCCCCTCCGACCAGCCGCCCGCAGCGCTCGGAGGAGGTGCTGCGGCCGGGCCCACGGCACCAGGGGTCGACGGGATCATGGACGCCGACTTCGAGGCCCTGCGCTGGTTCTGGCTGCCGGAGGAATCGGTCGCCAGCTCGTAGCAGCTCCTCCGGCGCTGGCGGGATCGTCGACCTCGGCCTCGTGGTGGCGGCGACGGCCTCGTGACCTTGGCCGCCTCGTGACCCGCCTCCCCGTGCTCCTGCGAATCCCGCTAGTCGCCTGATGCATGGGCTCAGGGGAAGAAGACGTCCAAGCCCTCCCGGCCCTGACCTTGTCGCCTGGCAGATGCATCGAACGCTTACCGGAGCGCGTCCCGCCCGACAAGCCGGGGATCCGTGGCATCCTCGTCAGCTCCGCGGCCAGCCTGGCCCGTCCGTACCCCGTGGCGCAGTCATGAGCCGCATACGGGCAGGCCGTGGCAAGGTCGACACGCCTGACCAGCGCCAGCCCTCCCCGAGAGCGACCTGGCACGGCCTGGGTCGGCCCCACGAGACCCCGGCCACAGAGCCCGGCCCGATGAAGTCGCGTCCTATGGAGCTGGGTCCCATGAAGGCCCCAGCCCACGAGGGCCGGCCGGCGTGCTAGGATGCGTCGACAACTGAAGACTCTATCCAGAGTGGTGGAGGGACCGGCCCTGTGAAGCCACGACAACCTACCGGCGGCGACGCTGGCAAGGTGCCAATTCCGGGCAGGTCCTCCTGCGAGATAGGGATCCTCCCTGAGACCCTTCCCCGTAGCAGGAAGGGTCTTCTCGTATCCGCCGGTCCCCGGGCCACGCAGTCACGCGAAGAGGACCGACGATGGCGATCGAGACCCCCGCCCCGACCGACACACCCAAGACCGCCGCCCAGTCCGAGGCAGCCGCCCAGCCCGAGGCGCCGGAGAACGGCGTCCAGTCCGAGGCGGAGCGCCCCCGGATCCTCGGCCTTCGCTGTCGCGGCTGCGGCCGCCTCCAGCCCATCGCCCCCGAGTACGTCTGCGGCGCCTGCTTCGGGCCGCTCGAAGTGGCCTATGACTACGACGTCGCCGGGGCGAACCTGACCCGCGAACGGATCGCCGCCCGCCCCGCCGGCATCTGGCGCTACCAGGAGCTCCTGCCCCTCGACGCGCCGCCAGCCCGCAGCCTGGCCGTCGGCTCGACCCCCCTCCGCGAGGCGCCCCGCCTGGGTGCCGCGCTCGATATTGGTCGGCTGTGGCTCAAGGACGATACCCGCAACCCGACCCTCTCCTTCAAGGATCGGGTCGTGGCCGTGGCCGCCGCTCGGGCCGTGGCCTTCGGCTTCGACACCCTCTGCTGCGCCTCCACCGGCAACCTGGCCGGGGCCACCGCCGCCGCCGCCGCGGCCCTGGGCCTGCGCGCCTTCGTCTTCATCCCGGCCGACCTCGAACCGGCCAAGATCGACCATGCCCTGGCCTACGGAGCCACGGTCGTGCCCATCGCCGGCACCTACGACGACGTCAACCGCCTGGCCGTCCAGATCGCCGACGAGGAGGGCTGGGCCTTCGTCAACGTCAACCTGCGGCCCTTCTACGCGGAGGGCTCCAAGACCCTGGGCTTCGAGATCGCCGAAGGCCTCGGCTGGTGCCTGCCGGACGTGGTCGTCGCGCCCATCGCCTCCGGCGCTCTCTTCACCAAGGTCGCCCGCGGCTTCGAGGAGCTCGCACGGGTCGGGCTGGTGGAGGCCAAGGCCGTCCGCTTCGTCGGCGGCCAAGGTGCCGGCTGCGCCCCGGTAGCCACGGCCTTCGCCGCTGGCACGGAGACGTTCGAGCCGGTCCGCCAGCCCACGACCATCGCCAAGTCGCTGGCCATCGGCAACCCCGCCGACGGCCGCTTCGCCCTGGAGCTGGCCCGGCGCACGGGTGGTTCCATCGAGGCCGTCGAGGACGCCGCCGTGGCCGCGGCCATGCGCCAGGTGGCATCGCTCGAGGGCATCTATCCCGAGACGGCGGGCGGGGTGACGATCGGCGCCGCCGCCCAGGCGCGCGCGGCAGGGGTCATCGGCCCCGAGGACGAGGTCGTCATCCTCCTCACCGGCAACGGGCTCAAGACGCCCGATGCCCGGCGGGTCGGCCTGACCGACGATGGGCCCACCGTCCGACCCGGACAGCCGGGCCTGGCGCCCACGCTCCAGCCGTCGTTGACCGCCTTCGAAACCTGGTTGGGCGAGGGGGCCGCGTGACGCGAGGCGACCGCGTGACGCGCCTGCCGCAACGCGGATCCGTGCGACGGGGGTTCGTGCAGCCGGGCCGCTGCGCGTGTACGAGGCGGGTCGGTCCCGGCTAGGACCGGGCGACCCGCCGGCCGTCCCGCTCCGCCCGCCCGAGGCCCGACCTCGGGGGGCCAGGCCCACCTTCACCGGAGTCCTTCATGCCCACCTTCGACGCACCTGCCAGTCCCGAGACCCTGACCCGGCCCGGTCGTTGGATCGACCCCCGCGGCCAGCGGTTCGGGGCCGGCTTCTCGGCCCTGCTCCTCGTCGCCGCCATCGTGGGCGGCCTGCCGATCCTGGCCCTCCTGGTGGCCCTCGCCCTCGGCGTCAGCAGCGCCTTCGGCACCCGCTACTTCGTCCTGGGCCGGCCCTGGCCGGCCATCCGCCGCCTCCTGCGCCTGGCTCCGACCGAGCCCGAGCATGAGTACCCGCCCCGCTTCGCACAGGCCCTCGGCACGATCGGCCTGGCCCTCGGCCTGATCCTGCTCGTCGTCGCCCCAGCGCCGTGGGGCTGGCTGCCCGTGCTCGGGGTGGCCGCCCTCCAGTCCCTGTTAGCCCTCACCGGGTACTGCCTGGGCTGCCGGCTCTACGGCCTCCGCTGGGCCGTGCCGGGGCTCTTCGATCGGCTCGTGGGGCGCACCTCGGTCATCCCCATCCAGCTCGAGCGCCGTCTCCGCTGACAGGTACGGGCCGGCCGCGACGCACGGCGTTCACCATGCGCAGCACATATGACATGCTCAGCGCATGACCATGATCCAGGTCCGGAACGTACCTGATCGCCTCCATCGCGAGCTGGTGCGGCGCGCCCGGCGGCGCGGCCTGACACTGACCCGATACATCGAGGATATCCTCGAACGCGAAGTGGCCAGGCCGCCGACCGACGAGGTGTTCGACCGCATCGAGGCCAACCCTGCCGTGCAGCTTGGTCGACCTGCAGCCGACCTGGTCCGCGAGGGACGAGCGGAACGAGGGCGACCCTGAGGACGATCGTCACAGATGCCTCGGCGCTGCTCGAGTACCTGCTGCAGACCGAGGCATCAGCGCCGATCGGCCAGATCCTCCGCCTTCCCGAGGCCGACCTTCGGATCCCTGCCCTGTGCGACGTAGAAGTCGTCTCCGGCCTGCGCCGGGCCCTCATGCGGGGCATCGTCTCTGACGAACGGGCGGAGCTGGCCCGACAGCACTACCTCCTGCTGCCGCTCACCAGGCACGGCCATCTGGCGCTGCTCGAACGGATGCTCGACCTGGGCGCGAACTTCAGCGCCTACGACGCCTGCTATGTGGCACTGGCCGAGCGACTGGATGCCGAGCTGCTGACGGCCGATGACCGGCTCGCGCGGGCCGTTCGGACGCACACGGGAGTCGGACTCCTACCGGGATGCGCGCGCGCGGAACGCTCAGGAGCGGGACGGTCAGCGGCGGATGAGGTAGGGCGTCAGGCGCACCGACAGCTCCGACTTGGGCAGCGCGCCCACGATGCGATCGACCGGGCGCCCGCCCTGGAGGACCATGAGCGTCGGGATGCTGCTGGCCTGGAAGTGGGCCGAAAGGGTCGGGTTCTCGTCGACGTTGACCTTGACCACCTTGATCCGCCCGGCGTACTCCGCCGCCAGCTGCTCGAGGATGGGCCCGACGAACCGGCAGGGCCCGCACCAGGGCGCCCAGAGGTCCACGAGGACCGTGGGCGCGGCGTCGGCTTCCTGAGCGAAGGTCGCGTCCGTGGCGCTGACCAGCCAGGGCAGCTTGGCCCCGCAGGCTCCGCAGTGGGGGACGCCCTTGGAGCTGGGCCGGATGCGGTTCTTGCGCCCGCAACTGGCACAGACCAGGGTGCTGGTGGGTCCGGTCGCCGGCCCGGTCTTGGTCTCGGCCCCGGGCGGGGTGCTGGAGTCGGTAGTCATGGGCTCGATCGTCTAGCGGTTCGGGTCTCGATTCTGCCACCACCTCCGCGACCCGTCAGCGAGCGGATCCGTTCGGCGGCCGCGGGCCAGCCGGCGACGAGGGGCTCGCTGGCTCCCAGCTCGAAGCCGGCCGGATCGAAGCCGGGGGCCATCGTGGTACCCACCAGGCTCCAGGCCCCTGTGGGCCCCACCGGCCGCGAGCCCTGCCAGACGCCGGCCGGCACCACCAGCTGCGGCACCTGGCCCGCGGCCAGCTCCGCGCCCAGGACCACCTCCTCGACCCGCCCGTCCGGATGCAGCAACAGGAAGGCCAGTGGAGCCCCGGCATGCCAGTGGTAGAGCTCGGGGCCCTGGAGGCGGTGAAGGGCCGAGCCGTCGGGCGCCACGACGAGATAGAGGATGGCCGTCGACTGCGCGTCCCGGTAGGTCTCGCGGAAGTAGCCGCCCTCCCCGGGCAGCGGGGCCAGGCCAAGCCGTTCGACGATCCGATCCGCCGCAGCAGCCATCAGATCACCCGCTCGTTGCCGCCGTCGATGGGCAGCTGCGCGCCGGTCACAGCCCGGAAGCGAGGCCCGCACAGCTCGGCCACGATGCCGGCCACGTCGGCGCTCGTGACCTCCACGCCGAGCAGGTTCCGCCGCCGGTAGGCCTCGACGCTGAGCCCGTAACGGGCGGCCCGCTCGGCCAGCAGCCCGGGCGTCCAGAGGGCCGTGTCGAAGACGCCGTCGGGATGCACGACGTTGACCCTGATCCCGTCCGGGGCCCACTCGAGGGCCGCCACGCGGGCCAGCTGGGTGACCGCCGCCTTGGAGGCCGAATAGGCGGCCGCGGACCGGCCCGGGGCCAGGGCGTTGCGAGAGCCGATGATCACGACCCGGCCACCTGTCGGGGCCCGCCGCAGGAACGGATGCGCGAGGGCCAGCAGGCTGGCCACGGCATCCACGTTCACGGCCTGGGTGCGTCGCCAGGCGGCCACGTCCAGCTCGGCCAGTGGGGCGCTGCGGCCGAAGATACCCGCCGCCGGCACGCAGATGTCGAGTCCACCGAAGCGCTCGACCGCCCGGGCCAGGGCAGCTCGGACGTCCTGAGCGTCGGTCACGTCGACGGTCAGCCCCAGCCAGTCCGGTCCGTCGAAGGCCGATCCGACCGAGGGATCCAGGTCCAGCCCGACGACCGCCGCGCCGCGCTCGCGGAGGGCCGCCGCGCAGGCCCGCCCGATGCCCGAGGCGGCGCCGGTGATGAGGGCGACCTGGCCGGCGAACGGCGGAGGATCGGGCGCCCGACGGAGCTTGGCCTGCTCGAGATCCCAGTACTCGACCGCGAAGACGTCCCCCTCGGGCAGGGCCCGGTAGCCACCCAGCTCCGCGGCCGCGATCGCGATGCGCATCGTGTGGCGGTAGATCTCCGCGGCCACGTCCGCCTCGCGCGCCGTCCGGCCCGCGGCCAGGAGCCCCAGCTCGGCGTCGAGGACGATGCGCGGCGCCGGATCGATGCGCGTCAGTCCCGCGCGAGCCCCCTCTCGCTGGCCGTCGACATAGGTTTCGTAGGCTGTGGCATAGCCAGCCACGTCCCGGCCCAGTTGCGGCAGGCGCTTGGTGCGGATGACATGGTCTGGCGTGGCCGGCCCCTGCTGGCTGATCGTGGCCAGGTCAGGGCGAGCCACGAAGGCCGCGACGTCAGGGGCCTGATGGCGGCCCAGGATCATCGGTCGGCCGGCCGCGGTGGAGACGACCTGCCGCAGCTCGGCCTGGGCCAGGGCGTCCGTCGGGTCGGCGCCCGAGCGTTCGAGGGCCAGCGTCGGCCAGCCCCCGGGCAGGCGTTCGAGCTCGGCCAGGGCCAGGCCGACGAGGGCCAGGTGGCGAGCGTAGGCCTCCTCCATCGTGGCCCCGAAGGTGAAGAGCCCGTGCTGGAGGAGGAGCAGGCCCTCGCTGGCCGGGGTCAGGGCCTCGGGCAGGGCTCGGGAGCACTGTCGGGCCAGGTCGAAGCCGGGCATGACGTAGGGCAGGATCACCACCCGGTGGCCGAAGACCCGCCGGCAGATGGCCTCCCCATCTGGCGTGTTGGTGAGGGCCAGGATGACGTCGGCGTGGCTGTGGAGGACCGCCGGCGCGGGCAGCAGGGCGTGGAGGATCGACTCGACCGAGGGGTCCGGGGCGGACGGATCGAGGCGGGCGAGGCGGAGCGCGTCGAGCATCTCCGAGTCGCTCAGGCGCTCCAGGCCGGCCAGGGCCCGGACCTCGTCGAGGCGGAGCGGGCTGAAGCCAGGGGCCTCGATGGTGGCCAGATCCCAACCGCTGCCCTTCACCAGGAGGACGGCGACCTCGCGGCCCAGGTGATCGCGGGCCACGGTCTTCAGCGAGGTATTGCCCCCGCCGTGGAGGACGAGGTCGGGATCGGCCCCCAGGCGTCGGGAGACGGCCACCAGCTCGGCCAGGCCGTCCGCGGCCACAGGCTCGCCGGTGGCGCTCACCAGGTCGGGTGGGCCAGCACGCCGCCGTCCACGACCAGGGTGGCGCCGCTGATCCAGCGGGCGGCCGGTGAGCAGAGGAAGAGGCAGGCATCGGCCACGTCCGCAGGCGTGCCCAACCGGCCGAGCGGCGCCGCGGCGTGCCAGCGTTCCACGCCCTCGGGCCAGGCAGCGGTGAGGTCGCCGGTATCGATGAGGCCCGGGGCGACGGCATTGACCCGGATGCCGTGGGGGCCCAGCTCCAGGGCGGCGGCGCGGGCGTGCATGATGACGGCCGCCTTGGAGGCAGCGTAGTGGCTGTGGGAGAAGGCCGGCTGGAGGCCCTCGATGGAGGCCACGTCCACGATCGACCCGCCTTCCCCGGCCACGATCATCCGTCGGGCCGCGGCCTGGGTGGCCAGGAAGACGCCCCGGGCATTGACGGCCTGGATAGCGTCCCACTCCTCGACGCCCATGGCCAGCAGGTCGGCTACCGGCTGGAGACCGGCGTCGTTGACCAGGATGTCGATGCGGCCGAAAGCCTCCATGACCCGATCGAAGAGGGCCTCGACGGCCGAGGTCAGGGCCAGGTCGGCTTCGGCGACCAGGCCCCGGCGGCCCAGGGCCTCGATCCCGGCGGCCACCGTGACCGCCGCCGGCGCGCTGGCTGCGCTCCGATGGACCACGACCACGTCGGCTCCGGCCTCCGCGAGCCGGAGCGCGATGCCGGCCCCGATGCCCCGACTGGCGCCGGTGACGATGGCCACCTGACCAGCGAGATCCAGCAACTCGGCCACGGGCGGCGGGCTGGGGCCGCCCGGGCCCCCGGCGGGCGTCACGCCAGGGCGAAGGAGAGCGGCGCCCGGGCCAGGTCCTCGCCCCGGTCCAGCCGCACGACGCGGCGATCCGTGACGATGGCCGTGATCAGGTCGTGGGGAGTCACGTCGAAGGCCGGATTGATGGCCACGGTCCCATCGGGCGCGGTGTGCGTCCCCCGGAAGCCTGTCACCTCGTCGTCCGGACGGTCCTCGATGGCGACCTGGTCGCCGGAGGGCGTATCCATGTCGACGCTCGACTCGGGCGCCACGACCACGAAGGGCAGGCCCGCCCGGGCCGCGCCGAGGGCCAGGCTATAGGTGCCGACCTTGTTGGCCACGTCGCCGTTGGCGCAGATGCGGTCGGCTCCCACGATGATCGCGTCGACGAGGCCGCGGGCCATGACCGAGGGGCCGGCACCGTCGACGATCAGGCGGTGTGGGGCGCCCATCTCGCGCAGCTCCCAGACGGTCAGGCGCGCTCCCTGGAGGAGGGGCCGCGTCTCGGTGGCGATGACTTCGCCCAGGTCGCCCTGGTCGAGGAGGGCCCGGGCCACGCCCAGGGCCGTGCCCCAGGTGACGGCGGCCAGGGCGCCCGTGTTGCAGTGGGTCAGCAGGCGCAATGGCCGGGCCGGGGCACCGTCCTCGCCCTCGCCGCCGCGGACCAGCTCGCGCAGGAGGTCCGCCCCGCGGAGGCCCATCCGTCGGCTCGCGGCCTCGTCCTCGTCGCGCACGGCCAGCGCCTCGGCCAGGACCCGCTCCGCGCCCTGGGACAGGAATGCCGCGGCCCGATCGACACCCCAGGCCAGGTTCGTGGCCGTGGGTCGAGCGGCTCGGAGGGCGGCGATCCGTGGAGCGAGCGCCTCCCCGTCAGCAGATCCCGGGGCGCCCGCACGCGGGCCGATCTCCGCGTGTTGGGCGATGAGGGCCACACCCATGGCCCCGGCCACGCCGAGGGCCGGGGCGCCGCGCACGGCCAGGCGCTGGATGGCCCCGATGAGCTCGTCGACGGACGTCAGCCGAAGCAGGCGCAGCTCGCCCGGCAGGGCCGTCTGGTCGACGATGACGATGGCCCCCTCGTCCCAGTCGATGGTCCTCACGCCGGAAAGTGTAGGTCGCCGCGGACCCGCGGCCGGAGCGGGTCCGCTCTGGACACCGGAGCCGGTCAGCTGTGGCTGTGATCGTCCTCGTGGGCGCCGTTGCCGTTGGCCCGGCTCCACCAGGAGCCCACCGGCCGAAGCACGGGGATCGAGCCGAGCAGCCCATGGCTGGACTCGCCGGCCGCGGCACCCACCGCCTCCGGAGCCTCTTGCGCGGCGGCCGTGACGGCTTCCGCAGCTTGAGCCTCGGCGGCCGTGACCGCCTGGCCGCCTGGCGGCTCGGATGCGACGGCATCAGGGGTGGCCAGCTCTGCCGTCGCGGCGGCCTGGTCCTCGACCTCGTCGAGGCGAACGGCCCAGGGCGGGAGTCTCGTCGGCGCGTCATCGGCGGCGGCCTGGGGGTCCATGACCCCCATCAGGCGTTCGACCGAGACGGTCGAGCCGTCGGGCTGCATCTCGGCAGCGGCGGCGGCCGCCGGCTCAGCCAGCTGGTCGTCGGCGGCGGCCACGGCTCCTTCGGCCGTGACCGCCAGTGCTTCCGGGTGGTCGGCCTCCTCGGCCAGCCCGCTGACCTGCGCGACCGCGTCGGAGGCGCCGGAGGCGTCGGAGGCCATGGCCGTCGCTTCGGCGGTCAGATCGGTCGGGGCGGTGCCGTCAGCGGCGGCGGGGGGCTCGGCGGCTGCTTCGGCGCTCCAGGTCTCGGAGGCGGCGACAGCTTCGGAGGCCTCGGGGCTGATGGGATCGACACTGACGGCGTCGGCATCGGCGTCGGCCGGCTCAGTGCTCGAACCGTCGGCCATGGCCTCGGGGGCGGCTTCGGCGGCGGCCGGGGGCTGGTCCGTGGCCTCGGCGTACGCGTCAGCGATAGGTGGGGCGTCTTCGCTTGCCTCGGCCGGCTGGGCCTCCTCGGCGGCCTGCGATCCCTCGGCGGCCTGCGGCTCGGCGGCCGGCACGCTGACCAGCGTGGCCCGCGCGGCTGAGCCGACGGCGGTGAGGTCGGGGGCCACGGGCACGGTGCCGGCCAGGCGGGCGATGGTGGTCGGCTCGGTCGCGCCCTTCAATCGGCTGAAGTAGTCGGCCAGCTCCGCCTTGTGCTGCTCGACCGCGGAGCGGACGCCCTCTATCTCGCCCGTGACGAGCGAGTCGTGATGGGCCAGCTCCTGGTCGAGGGCCTCGCGGCGGGCGGCGACACGTCGCTCGGCCTCGTCCTTGACCCGCTGGATCTCGGCCTCGGACCAGGCCTGGATCTCGGCCACGTCGCCGTCGGCCTTGGCCCGCAGCTCGCCGGCCTCGTCCTCGCCGCGCGTCCGGACGGCGGCCAGATGGGCGTTCGTCCGATCGTCGAGGCCGCTCAGCAGCCGCTCCTGGGTCTGGTCGGCGGTCGAGTGCATCGCCGTGGCGAGGTCACTCAGGAAGGCTGCGCGGTCCTCGGTGGTACCGGGGTCGGCGGTGTTGGCAGGCATCGGATCGGCCATCTGGTACCCCTTGGCGCTGTCACCGGTCGGCCGGCTCCCGTACTTCCGTGCCAGCCCGGCGGACCGTCGATGGTACGCCTCTTCGGGCCTCAGGACAATGGGTGGCAGCAGCCGTGTGTGACAGAACGCCTACACTCGAGGCATGCGCCTCTTCGCTCCCAACCCTGCCACCCTGCCCTCCCCCTCCGAAGCCCTGCCCGGGCGGTCCGAACCGATGCCGGTGCCCGAACACCATGCCGTCAACGGCGCCTCGTTGACGGGCCCCTGGCCGGAGGGGACGCGCACGGCGCGCTTCGCCCTGGGCTGCTTCTGGGGGGCAGAGAAGCTCTTCTGGCAGACGCCGGGCGTCGTCTCCACGGCGGCCGGCTACGCCGGCGGGATCACCCCCAACCCGACCTATGAGGAGGTGTGCAGCGGCCGGACCGGCCACGCCGAGACGGTGCTCGTGGCCTACGACCCTTCACGGGTGAGCTACGAGGATCTGCTGCGGACCTTCTGGGAGCACCACGACCCGACCCAGGGCATGCGCCAGGGCAACGACCTGGGCACGCAGTACCGTTCGGCCATCTTCGCCGCCGACCCCGAGCAGCGGACTGCCGCGGAAGCCTCGCGCGCGGCGTATGGCGAACGGCTCACGGCGGCCGGCTATGGGCCGATCACGACCGAGATCGTGGAAGCGGGGCCCTTCTACTACGCCGAGCCCTACCACCAGCAGTATCTCGAGAAGGTCCCTGACGGCTACTGCCCGGACCATGCCACGGGTGTGACCTGCCCCATCCGGTTCGGAGCGGCGGCCAGCGACGCCGCGGGGTGACCCGCAGGCGCGGATCCTAGCCGTTCAACCCTTGGCCTGGACCACCGCGAGGACGTTGCCCGAAGGGTCGGTGAACCAAGCCGCCCAGCTGTGGCCCATGTCGGCGATGCCGTCGGTGGTGACGGGGTCCGGGGCCTCGTAGTCTTCGATCCGGACCCCACGAGCACGGAGCTCGGCCACCGCGGCGTGGATGTCGGGCACGCGCCAGGCGGCCTGGGTCTGGGTGTCGCTGGTCCCGACGGTGCTCCTCGAGATCGTCAGTCGGGAGCCGCCACCGGCGGCGAAGACGATCCGATCCTCTGGGTCCTCGCGCATGATCTCGAGGCCCAGGACGTCGTGGTAGAAGGCCCGGGCGACATCCATGTCCTTGGCCAAGAGGATCGGGAAGATCGCATAGTCGTTCAGGACGCCCACGGTCCGGCCTCCGGTCGCTCACCTGGTTCGGGAGCGCATCGACGGCCATCATAGGGGGCCCTCCCGACCCGGGCGTCGGGCCGCTGCGGAGTCTCGGGGCCGGGCCAGTGCCAGGCAGTCGGGCCTGGGCTAAGCGCGCCTGCGCCCGGTCGTTCTGTCGGTTGGTGCGTCGCCCGAGCGGTTCGGCCGACCACGCTCCGAAGCCTCACGGGGGGCGGGCCAGGCACCATCGTCAGAGCGGACGTCGGGGGCGGCCACGACCACGCCGTCCTCGTCCAGGGCCAGGCCCACGATCCAGGCGTGCGAGGGCTCGAGATGCGACTCCGGGCGACGAGGCAACAGGGTCTTCTCGACGGGCTCGATCATGGCGGCCTCCTTGGGTGGCAGCAGAAACTCACTCTACCCTCCTGGTACCATAACGTCCAATCGCAGTTCGTGATGTTACCTATCGATACAGGTTATGAGAGGCCATGCAACTCGGTCAGATCGAGGCCTTCCTCGAGGTGGCGCAACGAGGGCACATGAGTCGCGCGGCGGCCGCGCTGTACGTCACCCAGCCTGCCCTGACGGCGCGCATCGCCAGCCTCGAGGTGGAGCTCGGCGAGCGCCTCTTCGTCCGGACCGGGCGAGGCATGGCCCTGACGGACGCGGGCAGGGCATTCCTGCCCCATGCGCGGCGGGCCGTGGAGTCCCTGGCCGAGGGGACGGCCTCCGTGGCCAACGTGGCCCGGGGTGGGACCGGGGAGCTGGCCATCGGCGGGGCGCCGGCCATGAGCACCTACGTCCTGCCCTGGGTCCTGGCCCGCTATGCCGAGGCGTTCCCCGGCATCCGGCTCATCGTCCGGACCGGCCACTCGGAGGAGGTCGTGGGCCTGGTCGACAGCGGGGCGGTCCAGGTCGGCCTCATCCGCGAGCTCCGCGACCTCCGCGTCCTCCACCTGCCGATCTACGAGGACGGGCTGGTCCTGGTCGCCGATCCGCGCCATCCGATGGTCGCTGACGAGGACCCTGAGGCGGGAGGCGCGAGCGGGTCGGGCTCCGTGTCGGGCGGATCGGGGGCGGCGGCAGCCACCCGGCGACGGGTACCGCTGGCCAGCATCGGTGAGACGCGGCTGATCCTCTTCGACCGCACGTCGAGCTACTTCGAGCTCACCAGCGCGATGTTCCGGGCCGCGGCCGTGACGCCTCAGGGCATCCTGGAGCTGGACAACATCGATGCGGCCAAGAAGATGGTCGAGCGACGTCTGGGCGTGGCCCTGCTGCCGGCGACGGCCGTAGCCGATGAACTGGCCTCGGGCGCTCTGCGCCAGGTGGACCTCCTGGATGCCCCCCTGCCCCGGCGCCGCATCGAGGCGATCATGCGGCCCGATGCCGACGGCGACTCGCCGATCCTGGGCCCGTTCCTGGAGCTGCTGCGGACGATCCCGGCCTACGTGCCCGGCGCTGGACCGCTGCGGGAGACGCTCAACCCGGCCGGCGCCTGAGCTCGAGGCGTCGATCTGGGTCGGTCTCGCCACGAGCTGGGGGCCCGGCGCGGGCGTCACGGCTGGTCGCGGCGGGATGCCCCTCCGGCGGCCGCTCCGGTGCTGGACCGCCACGCCGGCCCGGTCGTGGCCAAAGACGTCGCCCGCGGTGCTGTTGGCCAGGCTGGACGGCCACGCGCTCCCGGTCGTGGCCAAATACGCGCCCCAGCGCGCCTTATCCGAAGCGCACCCGGGCTCGAGGATCTGGAAGGGTCCGACCTTGGCCAAATACGTCGCCGGCGTCGAGTCATATCCGAACGGATCCGGGTCCTCGCCTCCGGATGCTCCGGAGACGTCCGGATCGCGGCCAGACGCACGCTGGGCGGAGCATATGGCCACGGATCCGGCTCGAACGGGGCTCGGGGAGGGCTCCAGCGTGGCCAAGAGGTCGTGGTCGTCGAGGGGCCTGGGCATAAGGGTGCGGAATCGACATTGTTTGGCCAAGGACGCGGGCTGGGGGGCCAGGGTTGAGGAGCCGGGGCTCGGGGCTGGCGGGCCCAAGCGAGCCTGGGGGGCCGGATCGGGGGCTGAGGGGGCCAGGGAGGCGAGACGGCTTGGGCGATGGACCTCCCGACGCGCTCGGAACCCGGCCACGGCAGAAGGCGGTAGAGTCCGGCCATGGTGCGCCGGATCCACGACTTCGACCCTCCCGATCGGTTCCTCGCCGGGGCGATCGGGCGCCCGGGCTCACGGGCGTTCTACCTTCAAGCGAGCCGCGGCGGGGTCACGGTCAGCGTGGCCCTGGAGAAGGTCCAGGTCGCCGCCCTGGCCGATCGCCTGGTGGCCTTGCTGGCCGAGGTCAAGCGGCGGCAGGGTGGCGGCGGGGCGGCGGACATGCTCGATGCTGGCGGCGAGCTGGTCGATCTGTCGGGGGGACGGACACGGCCGCGACGCGCGCCGGCGCAGCCAGATCCATCGGCGGAGCCAGATCCGTCGGCCGAGCCGCATCCATCGGCGGAGCCAGATCCATCGGCGGAGCCGCACCCATCGGCGGAGCCAGAGCCATCGGCCGAGCTGCACAGGCCGGCCGGACCCACACCAACACCCGAGACGGCGTCGGGCCCCACGCTCCCGTCCGAGACGGCACCCGGGTCGATCGGCCCCGGGGAGGCCACGCCGAAGACCGGCCCCTGGCAGCTCGAGGAACCCGTCGAGGAGGCCTTCCGCGCCGGGACGCTGAGCCTGGCCTGGGACGGCTCCCTGCCCGAGGTCGTCATCGAGGCCATGGCCGTGACCGAGGAGGAGGCGACGGAGACGGACCTCGGCGAGGCCCTCGACCGCCCCACGCGAGAGTGGGACGACGACGATCCGAGTGGCCCCGACCTGCTGCGGGTGCACCTCACGGCCGAGGACGCCGCCGCCTTCGCCGAGGCGGCCCAGGGGCTCGTCGCCGCCGGACGGCCACCCTGCCCGCTATGCGGCCAGCCATTGGATCCGCAGGGCCATCTCTGCCCCCGCCGCAACGGCCACACCCCGCGCCTGAACTGAGTCCCTCCGCTGGACGACTTGGCCGTGCACGTGATCGAGAACCGTAGCTATTGGGACGCCCGGGCGCACGACTGGGTCGCCGCGGGCGAACGGTCGTGGGCCCTCGACGAGCCCGCCTGGGGCGTGTGGGGCGTCAGCGAGGCCGAGCTCGGCCTGCTGCCCGCCGACATGCGGGGCCTACGGGCCATCGAGCTCGGCTGCGGCACGGGCTACGTCTCGGGCTGGATGGCCCGGCGGGGCGCGACCGTGACCGCCATCGACAACTCCGCGGAGCAGTTGGCCACGGCCCGCCGCCTCGCTGACCAGTACGGGGCCGAGATCACGTTCCTCCACGGCGATGCCGAACGGGTGGCCCTGCCCGAGGGGAGTTTCGACTTCGCCATCAGCGAATACGGCGCCGCCATCTGGTGCGATCCGCGGGTCTGGATCCCCGAAGCCCATCGCCTCCTGACGCCGGGCGGCCGGCTGGTCTTCCTGGGCAACCATCCCCTGGTCACGGCCTGCACGCCGCCGGACGGCAGCCCCGTCAGCGAGCGGCTCGTCCGGCCGTACTTCGGGCAGCACGCGAGCGACTGGACCCAGGCCGCGGTCGATCCCGGCGGCATCGAGTTCAACCTGACCATCTCCGACTGGTTCGCCCTCTTCGGTGCGGTCGGCTTCACGGTCGAGGGCTACCTCGAGCCCCGGCCAAGCCAGGGCGGCAGCGAGGTGCGCTTCTTCGCCACGGCCGACTGGGCCAGGCGCTACCCGAGCGAGCAAGTCTGGAAGCTCCGCAAGGCCCCGTGAACCAGGAGGCGCTCGAGCTGCTGCGGACCGGGGAGCTCGAGCCCCTGGGCCGCCTGATCAGCGCCTCGAACGCCAGCTTCTACTGCGCCCTGCACCCCGTCCCGAGCACGGGGTCCGGTCCGCGATCGGACCCGCCGGACGCGGAGGAGCATCCCCGAGCCTGCGTCTACAAGCCGGTCCGCGGCGAGCGGCCCCTGATCGACTTCCCCCGCCGGACGCTCAGCCGGCGCGAAGTCGCCGCCTACCTCGTCTCGGAGGCCAGCGGCTGGGACATCGTGCCCCCTACCGTTTTCCGCGATGGGCCTGCCGGCCCGGGCATGGTCCAGCTCTGGATCGAGATCGACGAGGCGATCGATCCGGTCGAGCTCATCCGCGCCGGCGACCCGGCCCTCCGGCGCATGGCCGTCTTCGATGCCGTCGTCAACAACGCCGATCGCAAGGTGGGCCATCTCCTGCCGGTGGGCGGCGGTCACGTGTACGGCGTGGACCACGGCATCTGCTTCTCCCCTGACCCGAAGCTGCGGACGGTGCTCTGGAACTGGCGGGGGCAGCCCATCACGATGGCCGAACGGGAGGTCCTCCAGCGGCTCTCGAACGAGCTGGCGGGCCGGCTGGGCGAGGTCCTGACCGAGTACCTGGCCCCGATCGAGATCGCCGCCACGCGGGCCCGCCTGAGCGACCTGCTGATCGGTGGCTGCCTGCCCCAGCCCGACCCGGACCGACCGGCCATCCCCTGGCCGCCCTACTGACGCACCCCGACCGACGGGCCGGCTACCGCCGGCAGGCCCTGGCGGCCTCCCCCAGAATGCCCCCCATGTCCCTCACCTTCGACGCGGTGCGCAAGCGCTTCGGCTCCGTCCAGGCCCTCGACGGCATCAGCTTCAGCGTGGAGCCCGGCCAGGTCTTCGGCTTCCTGGGGGCCAATGGGGCGGGCAAGACGACGGCCATGCGCATCTGTCTCGACATGATCCGGGCCGACAGCGGCTCGGTGACCCTCGACGGCGTGCCCTCGATGGACCTTCCCCGCCGGACCTGGGGCTACCTGCCCGAAGAGCGCGGCCTTTACCCGCGCATGAAGGTCCTCGACCAGCTGGCCTTCTTCGCCTCGCTCTACGGCCTGCCGGAAGGGCGAGCCCGGCAGGAGGCTCGTGATTGGCTGGCCCGCTTCCGGGTGCCCGACTATGCGGATCGGCGGGCCGATCAGCTGTCGAAGGGCAACCAGCAGAAGATCCAGTTCATCGCCGCCATCCTCCACGACCCGCCGGTGCTGATCATGGACGAGCCGTTCACCGGCCTCGACCCGGTCAACGTGGCCCTCCTCAAGCAGGCCTTCCTGGAGCTCCGCGATCGGGGCAAGACGCTCGTCTTCAGCACGCACCAGATGGAGATGGTCGAGGAGGTCTGTGATGCCCTGGCCATCATCGACCGGGGCCGCCTGGTGGTCCAGGGACCGATGCGCGAGGTCAAGCGCTCGACCGGCAAGCAGGTCGTACGCCTGGCCGTGGCCGGCGACCCGGACCTGCCCTGGCTGCCGGGGCTACCGGGCGTGACCGTGACCCGCTCGGGCCGCGACTACACCGAGCTCGAGATGGGCGACGGCCTCGATCCCGAGACCGTGCTCCAGGCCGCACTGAGCCGCGGAGAACGGGTGACCCACTTCGAGATCACCGAGCCGTCCATCGAGCGCATCTTCGTCGAGCATGTCGGACGACCGGTCGAGGCCGAGGACGAACGGACCCTGGCCGCTGCGCCCGGGACCCCCAGCGCGGCGGGAGTCTGAGATGGCCGTGGCTGACGATCTGCGCAACATCGTCATCGTGGCCCGCCGCGAGTACTTCTCCCGGCTGCGCACGCGGACGTTCGTCTTCTCCACCGTGGCCCTCATGCTGCTGGTCACCCTCCTGGCTGCGGCGCCCATCGCCATCACCTGGATCGGCCGCGGCTCGAACGGCTCCAAGGTGGTGGTCTATACCGGCCCCAGGGTCAGCCTCGCGGCCTCGGACGTGGCGAGCTCGCTGAACGCCCAGCTCAACACCGACCCCACCGATCCGGCCATCGACGCCTCCGTCACGACCGACCTGGCCGCGGCCCGCACGGCCGTCGTCGACGGCAAGCTGAGCGGGCTCCTCGACATCGAGCGACAGGGCTCGGGCGACCTGGCGTTCACCTACGTGACGACCGCCAACCCCAGCCTGGAGCGGCTGCCGCTGCTCATGGAGCAGGCCACCAGCTCGATCGCCATCCAGGACCGCCTGACCCGGTTGGGGATCAGTCCCGGCGAGCAGGCCGGGGTCTTCGCCAAGGCCGACTTCTCGACGGTCGACCCCACCGCCGGCCAGGGCGGACCGACCACGGGGGCCGAGCAGGCGGCTCGCTTCGGCATCGGCTTCGGGCTGACCATCCTCATCTTCATGGCCATCCTGCTGTATGGGCAGTGGATCGCCCAGAGCGTGGCCGAGGAGAAGAGCAGCCGGGTCATGGAGGTCATCCTCAATGCCGCCAGCCCGTTCCAGCTGCTGGGCGGCAAGGTCACCGGGGTCGGCGCGCTGGCCCTCACCCAGTACATCGTCATCGCCATCCCGGCCGGCCTGGTCCTGCTCTTCCAGGGACAGCTCAGCTCGCTCATCCTGGGCGGGGCGGCCCAGCCGAGCTCCCTCCCCCAGGGCATCTCGGTCGCCCTCCTGGCCGTCTTCGGGCTGTTCTTCCTGCTGGGCTTCGGGCTCTACTCGGTGCTCTACGCGGCCGCCGGCTCGCTGGTCAGCCGCCAGGAGGAGCTCAACCAGCTCATCGGGCCGCTGACGATGATCTCGACGGCCGGCTACCTCATCGCGGCCTGGTCGGCCAGCGGCCTGGTGGACCTCGAGCGCTTCCCGATGACCCTGCTCTCCTACGTGCCCTTCCTCAGCCCCTACCTCATGCTGGCCCGCTTCTCTAGCGGCGGCGCCGGGCCCATCGCGGTGCTCATCGCGGCCGTCATCCTCGGCCTGACGATCGTGGCCGCCCTCTGGGTCGCGGCCCGCATCTACAGCGCCGGCGTGCTGCTGTACGGCCAGCAGCCGGGCTTCCGCAAGGTCTGGGCCGCCCTACGAGCCGGACGCTAGCGAGCCAACCAGCACTAGCGGGTCGACCGGGGGTCGCTCGCAGGCCCATCGCTGGCTTCCGCTCCTCCGGTGTCGTCCCCAGGCTGCGCCTCCCGCTCGGCCGACAGGACGCGTCGGAGGACCTTGCCGACGAAGGTCTTAGGCAGCTCCTTCCGGATCTCCACCGCCACCGGGACCTTGTAGGTGGAGAGGTTCGCGCGGCAGTCGGCAAGGAGCTCCTCGCGAGTGGCCGAGACGCCCGGCCGGAGCACGACGTAGGCCCGTGGCACCTCGCCCTTGCGCGCGTCCGGCTGGCCGACCACCGACGCCTCGGCCACGGCCGGATGGGCGAGCAGGACGTCCTCGACCTCACGGGGGTAGACGTTGACGCCACTGACGATGATGAGGTCCTTGAGCCGCTCGACGATGCGGAAGTAGCCGTCGTCGTCCATCACCCCGCAATCGCCCGTGTACAGCCAACCGTCGCGCAGGACGAGGGCGGTCTCGTCCGGCCGCTCCCAGTAACCGAGCATGACCTGTGGGCCGCGGACGCGGAGCTCGCCGACCTCCCCGGGCGGCAGGACTCGCCGGCCGGTCCCGAGATCCACGACCTGGCCCTCCGTGGACGGCAGGGGCAGGCCGACCGTCCCCAGCCTCCGCTGGCCGTGGATCGGGTTGGCGTGGGTGACCGGGCTGGCCTCGGTCAGGCCGTAACCCTCGACGAGACGGCCCCCGGTCAAGGCCTCGAACCCGTCCTGGACCGGGCCGGGCAGCGGCGCGGCCCCGCTGATGCAGGCCTCGATCGAGTGCAGATCGGCCGCCCGCGTCTCGGGCAGGTCCAGAAGGGAGCTGTAGAACATCGGCGCCCCGGGGAAGAGCTGCGGCCGGGTCCGGGCGATGGCCTTGAGGACCGCCTTGGCGTCCCAGCGCGGCTGCATGACCTGGGTCGCGCCGATGCTCAAGGGGTAGGTCATGGCCACGGTCAGGCCGTAGATGTGGAAGTAGGGCAGAGCGCACAGGCAGGCCATCTCGCCCGGCCGCGCGGCCGGGAACCAGGCCCCGATCTGGACGGCGTTGGCCACCAGGTTGCGATGGCTTAAAGCGGCGGCCTTGGGCACGCCCGTCGTGCCGCCCGTGGCCTGGAGCAGGGCGGGGTCCTCAGGCCGAACCGGCGCATCGACCCTGCCGGGTGGCCCCTCAGCCACGAGGCGGAACAGGTTGGGCGTCTCCTGGCTGTGGCGAACGGGCCGCCAGCGACCTTCCCGGCGGGCCTTGAGCGGGTAGAGCATCCGCAGGACGGAGGGCAGACAGTCCTGGATGCCGCTGCTGACGATGCCCGAGCCGCGCCTGGGGGCCGGCAGGGCCGGCCCGATCGCCGCCCGAGCGGCCGCGATCCGGGGCACGAGCAGGTCGAGGCAGATCGACAGCCGGGGCCGGGCGATCCCCAAGAGGACCTCGATCTCGCGCTCCACGGCGAGCGGGCTGACGGTGGCCACGATGCCCCCGGCCCGCGCCACACCGAGGAAGGCGACGACGAAGCCCGGGGTCGTCGGCAGATGGAGGCTGACCCGGTCGCCGGGCTCGAGGCCCAGGCCGCGAAGGGCGCCGGCGAGGCGGTCGACCTGCTGATCGAGCTCCCGGAAGGTCGTCTTCGCACCGAGGAAGTCCAGGGCCACCCGCTCCGGCCAGCGGGCCGCGGCGTCCCGCAGGAATCGATCGATCGTGATGTCCGGGACCGCCACCTCGGCCGGGATGCCGGGCTCATAGTGCCTCAGCCAGGGCCGACCGGCGAGGAGGTCGGGGGGTATGGCCTGATCGTCGACGGCCGTGTCCATGGATCCTCCGAGCCCCGGCCGGCCGCCTCAGACCGGGTAGCCGTCGGCCGCGCTGATGGCCTCGGCCACCCGGCGGGCGAGCGCCACCCGATCCAGCGGCTCGCTGCGCAGGAGCCGGCGGATCCCCGACTGGAGCATCCGGAGGTCGTCGCCCTCCGCCACCCGAGCCGCCAGCGATCGGGCGACCAATTCGGCTGGCCCGAGGCGGTCGAGCACGACCAGTCGAGCCAGGTCGACGTGGCGGGCGATGGCTTCGGGCCCGAGCCCGGGCTCGGTCGCGGCCTGGCCGGCCCTCGCCACGACGCTGTCGCAGGTGAGCAGGGCGATGGCCAGGTCGGCCAGGCCGGCCAACACCTCCTGTTCCGCCTCGAGGCCCGTGCCGTAGCGCTGCACCGCGGCCCCGGCCAGGAGCAAGGTGAGGGTGCGCAGCCCGTCGACCAGGCGGGCCTCATCCGCCAGGACGGCACTGCCCGGGCCCCACCCGGACGCTCCGCTGCCGTCCGTGGACGGCGCGAGGAGCGCTTCCTGCGCCCGACGGGCCGGGCCCAGGAGGTCAAGGCGACCCTTCATCGCCCGGCGGATCAGGGTCCCCGGGATGAGCAGCCGGTTGATCTCGTTGGTGCCCTCCCAGATGCGCTGGATCCGCGCGTCGCGGTAGGCCCGGGCGGCCGGGTAGGACTCGATGTAGCCGTAGCCGCCATGGACCTGGAC
>DASUKL010000091.1:0-15048 GCA_036278755.1 Candidatus Limnocylindrales bacterium
TCGGTGGGCTCTCCTGCGATCTCGGGGGCTGGCGCCGTCGCCGCCACGCTGGTCCGCCCTGGATGGGGCGGTGCACGTCGGGCAGCAGCGAGAGTGTAACGCCGTCACGGTCCGGTCGCGCCCGGGGCCACAAAGACGACCTGGCCGACCATCCCCTTGGCCACATGGCCGGGGATGTGGCACTCGAGGAGCGGCGGCGTGCCCTGCTCCGGGACGTGGTAGGTCAGGTCGACCTCCTGGCCCGGCCGGAGGTAGACCCGCAGGCCTATCGCCGCCACGGCCGAGGGGACGCTGACCGGCCGCGGGGTCGCCGCCGGCAGTGAGACGGCCGCGGCCGCGTCCGCCTGGTCATAGGCATCCTGGAAGGCCTGCGGGCCGAGGGCGAACTCATGGGCCAGTAGGCCGCCGTCGATGATCTGGAAGCGCACCGTCTCCCCGGGCACCAGCAGGATCGGCGTGGGCACGAAGACGTAGTCGCGGAGGATGACGTTGACGGCCCGCGGCTGGGCGGCCGTGCCGGGCACGATCGGCCCGGGTGGCGTGGCGGACAGCTTGCCCATGCAGGCGGCGGCGATGCAGCCGGTGGCGGCAACAAGAGCCAGGGAGCGGACGCCCGCGAGGGAGCGGACGCCCGCGAATAGGGGGCTTCGGGCGGCCGCGCCGGCAGACCGCTGACCAGGGCTTGCCGTCTGCCGCTCCATCCCCTGATGGTAGGCAGCCTGATCGAGGCGGGTGGCGCCCACCACCCCCAAGGATCACCACGCCAGCAGGTGGCAGCTCCAGCGCCAGAGCCAGATGGCCCCTTCAGTACCCCTGGGCGCCCCGGGCAGCGAGCCGGCCAGGGCGGCCAGGGTCAGCAAGGCCAGGGCGACGAGGATGAGCAGCGCCAGCCGGAGGGTCCAGCGCGGTGCACGGAGCTGGTCCAGGGGCAGGGGTTCGGGGAGCGCCATGTCGACCTCCAGGTCAGCCGCCGCCACCATGGCGGCACGGCTCGAGCCTAGGCGGCGCCTCTCTACCCGCTCTTTGCTCCCACGTACCAGGCGCTTAGCTGCGCGGCCGGCCGGTCAGCTGTGGGGTCCGGTGGGTCAGGGCGTTCACCGCCCGCTGTCGGCCCCGGCTGCGGAGGCGGGGTCGGACACGGACGGCGTGGAAGCGGTCGAGGGGGTCGACGTCCGATCACCGCCGACGAATCGGTCGGGCTCGTCGCGGAAATCGAGCAGGCAGCCGCGGCCGCAGAAGTAGTAGGTCGTGCCGGCGTGCGCCGCGGTCAGATCGGCTCCCTCGGTCTCGACCTCCATGCCGCAGACAGGATCGATGGCGATGGCCATGGGTTCACCTCCGGGCCCCCGTTCCATATACTCCCAGGCAGTATAGCGTAGCGGGGCCTCAGGGCTCCCTGGCGGGGCTCCCTGGACGCGACGACGCCCCGGCCGTGTCGCTCCCCCAGGAACGAAGACCGGGGCGTCGTAGGGGTCGATGTTCTGGATCGCCCGCCAGCGCGAACGGCGCCGACATGCATATAGACGCCGTGACGGTCGATTCGGTTGCATGGCCCGGCTCGATCCCTCCCGGATCCGCCCGGCGGGCTAGCCCTTCGCCCGTTGCTGGCTCTCGATCAGGCGGCGCAGGCGGTGCAGGTCGGACCGGAAGACGACGTCCAGGACGAGGCCGAAGACCGGGTCGACGAGCCGCCACGACGCGGCCAGGGCGGCGGGCAGCCCCAGGCGGCCGAGATCCGGAGCGAGCTCCTCGCGCCAGGTCACGATCGTCGCCCGGCCCTCCTCCCGGAGACGGAGGTCGCCGCGTCCGGCAAAGCGGCCGCGGTGGATCAGGCCGAAGTGGCGGCCGGGTTCGAAGGCGTCGATCTCGATGTGGTCGTCGGCTGTCAGGCCGAACATCCGCACCCGGCCCAGGGCCCGGGTCCCCACCCCCACCGGTCCGGGCGTCGTCAGCCGCACCGACTTGAGGTCGCGCATCCAGCGCGGCTGGCCGGGGATGTCGGCCAGGACGTCCCACACGACCTCGCCGGGGGCCTCGATCCGTATGGCCCTCGTCACCACGGCCACGGCCGTCTCCTTTCGCGCTCCTTGGCGGCGTACGCAGCCAGGGGCTCGCTTCGGCGGGCTCGCCGCGCGGCTCCCGATCGTGGGCCAGCGGCGGGTCGTATGCTCAGGACATGACCGACCTGCGGGGACGCCTTGTCCAGCCCACCGAAGACCGGAAGTTCCTGCAGGCCAAACCCTACGCCGACACGTCCTTCCTCGAGAGCGACGCCTGGCGCGCCCTGCGCATCGTGGGCGAATTCGTCGAAGGCTTCGACGCCATGGCCCGCCTCGGTCCGGCGGTGACCGTCTTCGGCTCGGCCCGGACGCTGCCCCAGGATCCCATGTACGCCGCAGCCCGATCCATCGCCGGGGGCCTGGCCGAGGCCGGCTTCGCGGTCATCACCGGCGGCGGCCCGGGCATCATGGAGGCCGCGAACCGGGGCTGCCAGGAGGCCGGCGGCTTCTCCGTCGGCTGCCTCATCGAACTGCCCCATGAGCAGGGCTCCAACCCCTACCTCGACCTCTCCGTCGACTTCCGTTACTTCTTCGTGCGCAAGACGATGTTCGTCAAATACGCCCAGGGCTTCGTCATCTTCCCCGGCGGCTACGGCACCCTCGACGAGCTCTTCGAGTCGGTGACGCTGGTCCAGACCGGCAAGGTGGAGCACTTCCCGCTGGTGCTCTACGGCCGAAGCTACTGGGGCGGCCTGCTCGACTGGCTGCGCGGGCCGGTCGAGATCTCCGGCCGCATCGGTCCCCACGACGTCGACCTGTTGACCGTGACCGACGACCCCGAGGAGGTCGTGCGGATCATGATCGAGTCGCGCGACCGCGAGCTGGCGGCCCGCGAGGAGGCCGAGGACATGGCCGCCGACGGCGCGCCCGGCGAGCCGACGAGCGCGGCCCGACGCGTACGGCAGTACGACCCCGAGGCCGACCGCGAGCGGCGGGCGGCCCAGACCGGCCACCCCGACTGATCGTGCGCGTCGCCGTCGGCACGGATCATGCCGGCTTTCCCCTCAAGGCCATCGTGGCCGAGGTCGTGGCGGGCCATGGCCACGAGCTGGTTGACTTCGGGACGCTCGACCCGCAGCCCGACGACGACTACCCCGACTTCATCGCCCCCGCCGCGCGGGCCGTGGCCAGCGGCGACTGCCAGCTCGGCGTGGTCCTCGGCGGGAGCGGCACCGGCGAGGCCATCGTGGCCAACAAGATCCGCGGCATCCGCTGCGTCGAGGCCGCCGACCCGGTGGTGGCCCGCCTGGGACGCGAGCACAATGACGCCAACGTCCTGGCCATGGGCGCCCGGGTCACCGGCAGCGAGGTCGCTCGGGCCTGCCTGGAGGCCTTCCTGACGGCCGAGTTCGAGGGCGGCCGCCACGCTCGCCGGATCGCCAAGATCAACGCCCTCGAGGCTCGGCCATGAGCCGCCGGGGCCGACCATGAGCCCGCGACACCCGTGACGGATCAGAGGGGACCCATGCTGCCGGCCTCCTCGTACCCGCCCATCGGTGACTACGGCTTCCTGTCCGATTGTGAGGTCGCGGCCCTCGTCGCGCCCAGCGGCAACGTGGAGTGGCTATGCCTGCCGCGGGTCGACAGCCCCAGCGTCTTCGGAGCCATCCTGGACCGTGACGCGGGCGGTTTCCGCCTCGGCCCCTCGGACGTCCGGGTGCCCGTGGACCGCCGCTACCTGCCCGGCACGATGGTCCTCGAGACGAGCTGGGGCACGGCCGGGGGCTGGATCGTGGTCCGTGACGTGCTGCTCATCGGCCCCTGGCGCGAGCGGGCGTCCGGCGCGGTCCGGGGCGGGGCCAGCCGGCGGGCACCCACCGACTACCAGGCCGAGCACGTCCTCCTGCGGATGGTGCGTTGCGTCAACGGCGAGGTCCAGCTCCAGCTCGACTGCGAGCCCGTCTTCGGCTATGGGCGCTCGCTGGGCAGCTGGGACTACAGCGGGGCCGACTATCGGGCCGGGGTCTGTCGGGCGCCGGAGGGCGACCTCGAGCTGCGCCTCGTCAGCGACCTGAACCTCGGCTTCGAGGGGCCGCGAGCCATCGCCCGCAGCCTCATCAAGGAGGGTCAGACGCGCTTCTGCGCCCTGGCCTGGTCCGACGGCGAGGCGCCCCGCTCGTGCGACGAGGCCTATCAGCGACTCGTCTGGACGGCCCACCACTGGCAGCACTGGCTGGCCCGCGGCGAGTTCCCCGATCATCCCTGGCGGGCCTCCCTGCAACGCTCGGCCCTGACCCTCAAGGGCCTGACCTATGCCCCCACGGGGGCCGTCATCGCGGCGCCCACGACGTCCCTGCCGGAGACGCCCGGCGGCGAGCGCAACTGGGACTACCGCTACTCCTGGGTCCGTGACTCGACGTTCGCCCTGTGGGGCCTCTACACCCTGGGTTTCGACTGGGAAGCGGAGGACTACCTCTACTTCATCGCCGACGCGGCCGGCGGCGATGAAGACCTCCAGGTCATGTACGGGGTCGGCGGCGAGCGCAAGCTGACCGAGCGGGTCCTCGAACACCTCCACGGCTACGACGGGGCCCGGCCGGTGCGCGTCGGCAACGAGGCCTATCGGCAGCGCCAGCACGACATGTGGGGCGCGGTGCTCGACTCGGTCTACATCCACACCCGCAACCGCGACCGGCTCGACGAGCGCATCTGGCCCATCATGAGCCGCCAGGTGGAGGCGGCCCTGCGCCACTGGCGGGAGCCTGACCGCGGCATCTGGGAGGTCCGCGGCGCGCCCCGCCACTTCACCTCCTCGAAGGTCATGTGCTGGGTGGCAGCGGACCGGGGGGCCCGCCTGGCCCGCCTCCGCGACGATGGGGAGACCGCCCAGCGCTGGGAAGCCGCGGCCGAGGAGATCAAGGCCGACGTGCTGGCCCACGGCCTCGACGAGCGCGGCGTCTTCACCCAGTCCTACGGCTCGACGGCCCTCGACGCCTCGCTGCTCCTGCTGCCCCTGGTCCGCTTCCTGCCGGCCGACGATCCTCGCCTCCGGGCCACGGTGCTGGCCATCGCCGACGAGCTCTCGGTCGACGGGCTGGTCCGGCGCTACCGCGCCGAGGAGGTCGACGACGGACTGGCCGGTCGCGAAGGCGCCTTCCTCATCTGCTCCTTCTGGCTCGTGTCCGCGCTCTGCGAGATCGGCGAGCACGAGCGGGCCCGGCGGCTCTGCGAACGGCTCCTGGCCCATGCCAGCCCGCTGGGCCTCTACGGGGAGGAGCTGGACCCCGACACGGGCCGCCACCTGGGCAACTTCCCCCAGGCCTTCACCCACCTGGCCCTGATCAACGCCGTGATGCACGTGATCGAGGCCGAGGGCGCCGGCCAGGCGACCCCCATCCCCACCGATGCCCGGCAGCAAGGAGACGAACCGTGAGCGAACGACCCGTGGAGGTGGCCTACTTCTACCGCACCCGATGGGGCCATCACGACGAGTTCCTGGAGCTCCTCGAGCGCAATCACCTGCCGATCCTCCAGGAGCAGCTGGCCAGCGGCCGCCTGCTCGACATCCGCATCGCCGTGCCCCGCTTCCATGGCGACGGCCGGGCCGACTGGGACATCCTGGTGACGCTCGTCTATCGCGATTGGGCGGCCGTCGAGGAGCACTCCGACGCGGCCATCGCCGCCCGCCTCTACCCCGACCAGGAACGGTTCAGGAACGAGGAGCGCCACCGCTTCGCACTGCTCGAGGCCCACTGGGACGTGCCGCTCGAACCGCGGCCGCTGCCGGAGCCGCCCGCGGCGGGCTGACCTCCTCGCCCACCCGGTGGGCCCAGGCCTGGGCCACCGCCTGGAGGAGGGCTCGCACGTCCGTCGGTCCGGACAGGCGGAACGCGGCCCGGCTGGGCCCGCCCCCCACATGGACCGACATGTCGCGCGGCCGGGCCACGCCGAACATGTCCTCGTCGGTCGCGTCGTCGCCGATGATCAGGGCCCGCTCGTCGGGGTCGCCGCCCAGGCTGTCACGCACGACCAGCCCCTTGTCGATGTCGTCGGGGCGGACCTCGAGGACATGGTCGCCCTCCAGCAGCTCGGCCTCCAGCTCGCTGGTGGCCTTGCGCAAGCGCGCTGCCAGGCGGCGGGCGCGCGGCTCGGCCAGGTCGGCCGCGGCCGCCCGCCAGTGCCAGGCGAGGGAGGCGTCCTTGACCTCGACATGGCTGCCGGGCACGTCCCGGGCGGCGGCATCGAGCAGGGTCCGGATGGTCCCGAACCAGGGCGGCTGGGCCTCCCGGCGCCGCCGCCAGGCCTCCTGGTCCGGCGGGCGGGACCACAGCCCGTGCTCCGCGTGGAGGCCCACAGGCAGGCCACGGAACCAGCCGTCCAGCTCGCTGCGGCGGCGGCCACTGACGAGGTGGACGGTGATGCCCGGCAGGCCAGCCAGCCGCTCCAGCAGCTCGTGGAGGGCCGGATCCGGGCGGGCCGCGGCCGGCCGATCCTGGAACGCCACCAGCGTCCCGTCGTAGTCGAGGACCACGACCAGGGACCGCACCTCGGGGGCCAGGAGGGCGCCGGCCAACTCCTCGGGCGAGGAGACGCCCGTGGCGATGCCGAAGGGGATGGGCACCGAGCCGGCGTGGAGGTCGGCGGGGTGGCCGTCCTCGGCGCGGGACCGGTCGGTCCCGGCCCTGGCCTCGGCGCCGGCGCCGGCGTCGGCGTCGGACGCGGACGAGGGCCTCCGAGCGAGCCCGCCCTGGCTCGCCGCGCTGTCGCGCAGGCTGGCCATGAACGCGTCGGCCCAGTGGCGCAGATCGGCCCGCCGAACCTGGCCACGCAGCAGGCTCATCCGCCGCCGCCGCTCGGTGGCGGGCATGTCCAGGGCCCGCCGGATCGTGGCCGCGGTGGCTTCGATGTCGTACGGGTTGGTCAGCAGGGCCCCCGTCAGCTCGCTGGCCGCACCGGCGAACTCGGAGAGGACGAGCACGCCGTCGCCGTCGGCGCGCGAGGCCGCGAACTCCTTGGCCACGAGGTTCATCCCGTCCCGCAGAGGCGTCACGAGGCCCACGCTGGCGGCCCGGTAGAGGGCCACGATGTGCTCCTGGGCCACGGTCCGCCCGAGGTGGTGGATGGGCACGTCGGCGACCGTGGCGTAGCGGCCGTTGATCCGCCCGATCTCCTGGTCGACGGCCCGGGCGTAGGCCCGATAGGCACCCACCCCCTCTCGGGACGGAGCAGCCACCTGGACCAGGCGGACCCGGCCGCGAAGGGCGGGGTTGCGGTCCAGCAGCCGCTCGAAGGCCAGGACCCGGCGCAGGACGCCCTTGGTGTAGTCCAGCCGGTCGACCGAGACGACCATCCGCCGCCCGGCCAGCTCTTCGGTCAGCCGCTCCAGGTAGGCCGCCACCTGGGGGCTGCGGGCGACGCTGTCCCAGCGCGCCGCGTCGACGCCCATGGGATGGGCCCGGATGCGCACCCGCCGCCCCCCGACCGACACTCCGCCGCGTTCCGCGTGGGCGCCGGCGATGCCTACTGCCGCATCACGCAGGTGGCTGGAATCGGCGCTCGTGTGGAGCCCGACGAGCGAGGCGCCCAGGATCCCCTCGACGAACTCCCGCCGCCAGGGCAGGACCCTGGCCAGCTCGGCGGGCGGGAAGGGCACGTGGAGGAAGAAGCCGATGGCCGCCTTGGGCAGACGGGCCCGGACGAGAGCCGGCAGGAGGGCCAGCTGATAGTCGTGGATCCAGATGAGGTCCCCGGGCTGGGCCGTGGCGATGACCACCTCGGCGAAGCGCTCGTTGACCCGGCGGTAGGTCTCCCAGCCGCGAAGGACGAGGGGCACATGATCCAGCTGGGAGTGGAGGATGGGCCACAGGACGCCGTTGGCGAACCCATCGTAGTAGCGCTCGACCTCGGCCGCGCTCAGGTCGACCGGCACGAGGCGCATGTCATCCAGCCGCGTCGCCAGCTCCCGGCGCTGGGCCTCCGTGAGGCGCCACGTCTCGCCGGGCCAGCCGATCCACAGTCCCTCGCCGGCGGCGTGCAGGTCGCCCAGGCCGGTGGCCAGGCCGCCCATGCTGGGCGCCACCGACAGCTCGCCGCGCTCGCTGCGCACGGTGATGGGGAGTCGGTTCGAGACGAGGATCAGGCGGGGGATGAGAGCCTCCTTGCCGGTCTGGCTACCTTAGGTCGGCCCGCGCGAGAGCGTCAAACGCATCCGCCACGCTGGATCGAAGCGGCCCCGCCCTCGAGCGGCGGTCCGACGGCGCGTGCTCGGCTGTGGCTGCGTGGCCGGCTCCGGCTCCGTGGTCAGCTCCGGCCGCAGGCTCGGCCGCGGCTGCGTGGTCGGCTCCGGCCGCAGGCTCGGCTCCGGCCGCAGGCTCGGCTCCGGCTGCGTGGTCGGCTCCGGCTGCGTGGTCGGCTCCGGCTGCATGGTCGACTCCGGCTGCGTGTGGGTCGCCGCAGTCGCGTGATGACTGGCTTCGGGGCCCGTGGGGGCTCAAGAGCTGGCCTTCGGAACCCTAAGGACGGTCGCATCCATCAGCCGACTACCAGCACCGGCGCGGTCGATGAAGGCGATCCAGGAGCCGACCGACCGGGCCCCTATAGCCAGCCTTCCGCTGGCGCAAATCATCAGGCGCCTACGGGCGCGGCTACAGGGGGGGCTTGGGCCAGGCGGCGGGGCTGGTATCGGGTCAGACGCACGTCGTCGTAGCGTTGGAGCGAGCGCGAGGGGCCGGATCCGACCGAGATGGGTCCGAGCGCCACCTCTCTGAGCGTGCGTCCGTGGGTCGCGAGCCCGCCGGCCTGCCGGTCGACCGTTCCGTGACGATGCAACGCTACAGCCGGTGCCGTTTGGCTAGGTAGGCGGCACGTGGCGAGGCTGTACGTGGCGCACCTGGCGAGACCGGGCCGCTGGCCAGGCCAGCCCAGGCCACTGCCGGGGCCGGGCCACTGCCGAGGCCAGGCCACCGCCGGGGCCGGGCCACTGCCGAGGCCGGGCCCATCGGTCCACTCGATACACGTGACGGACGCTCGGGTCCGGGGCACCTGACCCCAACGACGATCGATCGCCGGGCGGCCGCCCGGGCGGCCTCCCGGCGTGGCAGACTCGGGGCCATGTACTGGCTGCTGACCTATGACCTCGTGCCGGACTATGTGGAGCGTCGGGGCGCCTTCCGCACGGAACACCTGCGCCTGGCGCGCGAGGCCAACGGGCGCGGCGAACTCATGCTGGCGGGGGCCCACGGCGAGCCTATCGACGGCGCCACCCTCCTCTTCCACGGCCCGGACGGCGATGCTGCCAGCCGTTTCGCGGAGCAGGACCCGTATGTCCTCAATTCGCTGGTCACGGCCTGGCGCGTCCGGCCTTGGCACGTCGTGGTGGGCGGCGAGGACTAGGTCCGGATACCAAGTTCGAAGAGGGCGTCCGAGCACCACGACGGCCGGCCCGCCTCGGTCCACGGGGCCCGACGTCACCGATAATGGCCAAGCCCATGACGCCCACGACGCCCACTCCCCCTGCCCTCATCTTCGGCGCTCACATCGCCGCCCTCGGCGCGCTGCGCATCCTGGTGGAGCACGGGGTGCGCTGCTACGTCGTCGACGACACCCCCAACATCATCACTCGCTCGCGTTGGTATCGGCGTCCCAAGACGACCCTCGTCGAGTCGCCCGACAGCGCGACCCTCGACGCCTACCTCCAGGAGCTGCCCTTCGAGCACGCGGTGCTGGTGGCCTGCAGCGACCAGTGGGCCCTGGCCGTCTCCGGGCTGCCCGAGGCCACGCGGGAGCGGTTCCCGACCAGCCTCTGCAGCCACGAGGTCATCGAGCAGCTGGTCGACAAGGACCGCTTCCGAGCCCTCGCCGAACGGCTCGACCTGCCGCGGCCCCGCAGCCGCGTCATCCGCGACCTCGACGACCTGGCCCAGGCCAGCGACGAGGAGCTGGACGGCGGATTCCTGAAGCCGACCGAGTCCCACCGCCACAACCGCACCTTCGGCACGAAGGGCTTCTTCATCGAGTCGCGCGAGGCGGCCCAGCGGCTCGTCGAGACGGCCAGGGCGGCAGGCATCACCTTCATGCTCCAAGAGTGGATCCCGGGAGACATGTCGAGCACGATCCTGTTCGACGGCTTCGTGGACCGCGAGGGGACCACCAAGGCCATCGTGGCCCGGCGCCGGGTCCGGATGAACCCGCCGCGGCTGGCGAACACGGCCTCGGACGTGACGATCCCGCTCAGCGAGGTCGAGTCGTGCCTCCCCATCGTCAGGCGCCTACTGGCCGAGCTGGACTTCCGGGGCGTGTTCAACATCGAGTTCAAGTACGACGCCCGTGATCGGACGTTCAAGATCATCGAGCTCAATCCCCGCCCCTTCTGGCTGACCAGCCACATCGCTCGGGCCGGGGCGGACCTGCCCTGGATGAGCTACCGCGACGCCCTCGGCCTGACGGTGCCCGAGATGGGGCCCTACCGGATCGGGCGGTTCGGGATGTACGAGATCCCCGACGGGGCGGCCATCCTGCGGGCTTGGAGCCGCGGGAGCCGACCCGAGGGTCCGGTCCTGCGCCCCTGGTTGACGGGTGATCGAGCCCTGTTCTGGTGGCGGGATCCCCTCCCCGCGGTGGCTGACGTGACCCACATCCTGGGCCGGCGGGTCAACCGATGGCTGGGTCGGAGCTGACCTCAGACTTGACCGACGGCCCCGACCAGCCGATGGCCGGATCGGAGCCCACCGCGGGAGCTGAGCTACTTGATGGCCAACGGGTTGACCGGCGAGCCCACGCCGCCGGTGATGGGCAACGGGACAGCGGTCAGCAGGAACTCGTAGCGTCCGTCGTCGGCGCAGTCGTCGGCCAGGGCCTCGAGGTCGAAGATCTCGCCCACCAGCAGACCGCTGTGCACGATGAGGATGATGTGCAGCGGCTGGAAGACGTCCGGCGTCTCGTTCGGCAGGACCTCCATGCCCCAGGTGTCGGTGGCCACCGCGGCCAGCTCGCGATCGAAGATCCAGGGCGCCGTCTCGAGGGCCAGGCCCGGCGCGGGCCCGCCTGCGTAGCTGCCCCAACCGCCTGAGGCCCGGCACTGGGCCAGCTGCCCCGTGCGCACGAGGAGGATGTCGCCGCGGCCGACGGTCACCCCTTCGGCCCGGGCGCAGGCCTCCAGGTCGGCGACCCCGATGGGCTCCCCGGGCTCGAGCCAGGATCGCCCTTGGGCCCGGGGCAGGTCGAGCAGGACGCCCCGGCCCACGACCCGCTCGCGGGCCGCGGCGATGTCGTTGCGCAGCGCTCCACGGGCCCCGACCATCGTGCCCGGATAGCCGTTGTAGATGTGGTCCTCGAAGATGATGTGGGCCAGCGCGTCCCACTGGGTCCCGGACTGGAGGGGCAGGATGAGCAGGTCGTCCGTGCCCCGGATGAAGCGGTCGTGGCCACCGTAGAAGTCGCGTACGACCGTGCCCGTGGCCGCCGCGTTGCCGTCGCGGATCATGAGGTGGATGGGGTTGAAGCGCCCGAACCCGCCGGTCTGGGGGCCGTTCTCGTCGATGGGGATGGCCAGCGAGAAGGCCCGCCCGGAGCGGACCAGGCCGGCCGCCGCGCGACGGTCCTCGGCCGTGACGTGGTTCAGCGTGCCGAGCTGGTCGTCGGGGCCCCAGCGGCCCCAGTTGGAGCAACGGTCCGCCAGGCGGCGGACCGTTGCGATCCCTGGTTCGTCAGGGATGATGACCGGCTCCGCTTCGGCGAGGGTCACAGCTCGCGCGTGCGGACGCGGTCGTAGCGGGTCACGGGGCCCAGCGCGTCGCGGTCGATGACTGCGTCGATGATCGTGGGTCCACGGCGCTCGCCGGCCACGGCCAGGGCCTGACGCAGCTCGTTGACGTCCGTGGCCCGGAAACCGATGGCCCCGAAGGAGCGGGCCACGGCGCCGTAGTCGACGTCCACGAAGTCCGTGACCTCGGGCACGAGGTGCCCGTAGAGGAGGGTCTGGACGTGGGCCTCGAGGGCCAGGGTCTGGTTGTCGAGGATCACCACGGTGATCGGCAGCTGGAGGCGCAAGGCCGTCTCGATGTCACCGATGTGGTAGCCGATGCCACCGTCGCCGGTGACGCAGATGACCTGCCGCTGGGGCACGGCCAACTGGGCCCCCATGGCGGCCGGGTAGGCCCAGCCGAGCGAGCCGTCGGCGCGGAGGTAGTTGCGACCCGAGGTCCGCATCTCGGCCAGGGCTCCGGCCCAGGCTGCCGCGTAGCCCGTGTCGGCCACCAGGACGCCGTCATCGGGCATGGCCGACTCGACCGCGGCCATGACCGCCTCGGGCCGCATCGGCCGGCCGTCGGTGCCGTCGCGAGCGGCCAGCCCGGACCGGCGGTCGCGCCACTCGGCGCGCCGCTCGGCCAGCTCGTCGAGCCGCCCGACGGTGTCGGCGGAAGGGCAGGTCTCGAGCCGCTCGCTGGCGTCGAGGACGCACTCGAGGAAGGCCCGAGCGTCGGCCACGAAGCCGTAAGCCGTGGGGAAGTTCTGGCCCACGACATCCGGATCGATGCTGACGTGGATGAGCTGCGCGTCGGGGCTGACGAGCTTGTAGGTGTCGGTCACCAGGCCGCCCAGCCGGCTGCCGATGGCCAGCACGAGGTCCGCCTCCCGGAGGGTGGCGTTGGCATAGTTGCGCGAGTAGCGGCCGACCGTGCCGAGGGCCAGGTCGTGCATCTCAGCGATGCTCCCCTTGCCGGCACTGCTGGTGGCCACGGGGATGCCGAAGCGCTCGGCCAGGCGGCGCAGGGCCTCGTGGGCGTTGGACTGGTGGATGCCCCCGCCGGCCAGGATGACCGGCCGCCGCGCCGCGCTCAGGGCACGCACCACGGACTCCGCCTCGGCCGACGAGATCGAGGGCCGGTGGAGGGGCATCTCGAAGCCCCGGACGCCGGGCTCGGGCTCGCGATAGTCGGGCACGTCGGCCTCGAAGATGTCGTTGGGGATGCCCAGGTAGACCGGACCCGGGGAGCCGCTGACGGCCCGCCGGGCGGCCTCGCGGATGAGGCGCGGCACGTGGGTCGGGACGAGAGCCTCGATGCCCCACTTGGTGACCGAGGCGAACAGCGGCGCCTGGACCAGCTCCTGGTACTCGTTGCGCGATCGATCGGCCCGGCGCATGGCCGAGGTCAGGGCCACGACCGGGCTGCCCGACCAGTACGGCTCGGCCATGCTGCCGGCCACGTTGGCCGCGCCGGGGCCGTAGGCCCCGTAGACGAACGTCGGCTGGCCACGCAGCCTGGCGTAGGCGTCGGCCATGTAGACCGCGGCCGACTCCGTGCGGGTCAGGATGTGACGGATCCCGGCCGCCTGGAGGGCGATCCACAACTTGTTGTCCCGGCCGGTCATGAGGAAGAAGTGCTGGACCCCCAGGGCCCGAAGCTCGAGTGCGACGGCCGTGGCGGTCGGCACGGTCTGCGGGCCGTCGATGACGGGGACGGCGGGGGCGGTGAGCGCCTCAGCGGTGACGGGCTGGGCGAGGAGTCTGGTGGCGAACGGCGCGGTCAATGAATGACCCCCCTCTACTGCAGATGCGATGAGTCCGGATCGATCCATCCATCAGATAGGAGGAGCGGGCCGCTGTCAATGGTCCGGGGGCGCCTGGTCGATAGTCCCGGTGCGAACCCGCAACATGGGGCCCGCGGCGGGTGTCGGAGGCCTCGTGCCGAGCACGGTCCGGCGGGGCCCGGTCGGTCCGGAGACGCTACGCTTGCCCGGTCGCCAGCAGCTGACACGCACTACCGGAGGGGATCGTGGACGTCGAGATCGGGCGTGACCGTTACCGAGTCGTGGACGGCTTCTTCCGCCGTCCCAAGGGCTGGACCTTCGTCGAGGTGGCCGACGTCGCGGTGGATCCGGACGACAACGTCTACGTCTTCTGTCGGGGAACCCATCCGGTCATGATCTTCGATCGTGAGGGGCGCTTCCTCGACGCCTGGGGGGACATCGGGGGGCACAATTACTTCACGTTCCCCCACGGGCTGACGGTGGGTCTCGACGGCTTCGTCTACACCGCCGACAGCCGCGACCACAGCGTGCGCAAGTTCACCAAGGACGGCAAGCTGCTGATGACCCTGGGCCAGCCGCACCAGAACGCGCCGGCCTTCAGCGGCCAGCCCTTCAACCGTCCGACCCATGCCACGGTGGCCCCCAATGGCGACCTCTACGTCAGCGACGGATATGGCAACGCCCGCATCCACTGCTTCAGCCCCGAGGGCCAGCTGAAGTTCTCCTGGGGCCGCCCGGGCCACGGACCAGGAGAGTTCAACACCGTCCACAGCGTCTTCATCGACCCGGCCGACGAGACCCTCTACGCCGCGGACCGGTTCAACAATCGGGTCCAGTTCTTCTCCCTGAGCGGCGAGTACCGCGGCGAGTGGAACGACCTGCGCCTGCCCCAGAGCGTCCGCAAGGGACCGGACGGAGCCTTCTACGTGGCCGAGCTGTCGCATCGGGTGACGGTCCTGGCGCCCGACGGCACGGTCCGCGAACGGTGGGGCGACGGCGTCGAGGTCGACGACCACGAGGTGGGCGGGGTCGACCTGGCCCTGCCCGATGCGCCGTCGCGCCGGCCGATGGTCACGGGCCGCGTCCACGACGAACCCGGAGCCGGCCTCTTCTGCGCTCCCCACGGCATCGCCGTGGACTCGCAGGGCAGCTTCTACGTGGCCGACACGGCCGAGACCTGGATCGGCCTCGACCGGGGCAACCGCAGCATCCAGAAGTTCGCCCCGGTCTAGCGGCGACCCGATGCCCGCGCCTCGGCGTGTGACGCGGTAGATTGCGGCCTTACCGGCGGGAGTAGCTCAGTCGGCAGAGCGTCAGCCTTCCAAGCTGAATGTCGCGGGTTCGATCCCCGTCTCCCGCTCCACCTTCCCCTGATCCTAGGGACCGCGATGTCGGTGCTGGGCGGTCACGCGCAGGGTCGTCACCAGGCGGCGTTCGGCAACCGGCCCGCGCCGGCCACCCGAGCCCGGCCGAGGCTGTATCGTGGCCCCGGCTGAACGAAGCTGTCCGTACCAGCCGA
>DASUKL010000092.1:0-12097 GCA_036278755.1 Candidatus Limnocylindrales bacterium
CTCGCCCTGGCGGGCGCCGCGGCGCTGGCCGACGTGGCCCTGCTCCTCGGGGCCATGCTCCAGGTCCGCGGGCGACCACCATCCCAGCGCGAGGGCGCTCGCCCCGACGCAACCTGAACCGGAGGCCACCGATGGCCGAACCTGAACCGATCTACCTGGAGGTGAGGGCGAAGCGGGTCTTCGCCGCGGCCATCGACTGGCCGGGCTGGTGCTGGGAACCGGCGGGCGGGAGGGCCGTCGCTGTCGGGTTCGGCGACGGGCTCACCGCGGAGCTGGCGGTCGGGCGCGGCGATGGGATCGGGCTGGGCGACGGGCTGGCCTCCGGGAGAGGGCTGGCCGTCGGAGCCGGCGACGGGCTCACCGACGGGCTGGGCGTCGGGCTCGACGTCGGGGTCGGGCCGGGGCTCACCGACGGGCTGGGCGTCGGGGTCGACGTCGGGGTCCGGCCGGGGCTCACCGACGGGCTCCGGTCGAGGTCGGGATCGCTGGTCGGGATGGCCTCGGGCAGGAGGGTCGAGATCGGCCTCGGCGCCGAGCTTGCGCGCAGTGTCGCGCTCGGCGAAGCCAGGGGGGCGGTCCTGGACCCCGGGCTGGAAGTAGGGCCCCCAGCCGCTGCAGGGCCCGCGGGATCCGAAGTCGTCGGGACAGGGTCGACGATCCCCTGGATCGAGCCCGAGCGCTGGTCGCTGAACGTCGCCCCGGACTGGCCCACGGCCCCCGCGATGGTGACGACGAGGGCCAAGCCGGCCACAGCGAGCGACAGGGCCTGTGCCCGCCCGCGGCTCATCGGCGAGTCCTCGGGCGGCTGCGGGGGGCGATCGTCCCTGGCAGCGGCTCACTGGGCCAGGCCAGCGGCAAGCGTCCGGCGGTGGGGCGCGTGAGGGTCGGCCGCAACGCCGCAGGCGGGTTCACCATCTCCCAGGCCAGCCGCAGGGCGAGGAGGAACAGGATGAGGCTGGCGATGCCCGTAGGCTGCTGGAAGTAGTAGGCCACGAGACCGCCGAAGGGCACGGTCATGACGACCCGGCCGACGACCACGGCCTGCTGGATGCTGCCGACGTCGGGGGTTCGGTTGGCGTCGCCCTTGGTGACGATGCCGTTCGGACCGAGGCGGGCCACCCGGTGGGTCTCGGTGGTCTCGGGCTGCGGGTGGAAGGTGATGACCTCGCCCACGTACAGGGGCGTGCCGGCCGTCACGGGCTGGTCGATGACGAGGTCGCCGGGCCGGAGGGCAGGCGACATCGAGCCGGTGCGGACCATGTAGGCGCGCAGGCCCTGGGCCCAGGCGACGGCGCCCAGGCCCAGGATGGCGCAGACGGCAAGCACCCCGGCCAGGCCGAGGATGCGGCGTACGGTCATCGATGTAGCCCCCGGGATGTGATCAAGGGGTTCGTCGTGGGGTGGATGGCCGAAACCACCCACCCCACGGGGCGTCCGGATCAGCGGCTCACTGGTACGTTCCGTCGCATTGGCCTGCGGCGACGCCTGGGCAGTCGTTCCCAGGGACCGGCAGCGTGAGGTCGGGGATCGTGCCGGCGCCATTGTGCGGGTCGTTCGGCAGGATCCCGTTCTGGGTGGCGACGATGGCGAACTGGATCGGCTGGGCGAATGCCTGCAAGCCCTGGAGGGCAGGGTCGGAGAGGCAGGCCGTATAGCGGAACTTCACGGAGTAGTTGGCGGTGGCGCCGGGAGCCAGCGTCCCCAGGGTGTTGACATGAGGCAGGTAGGCGATGGCCGGCGTGGGATCACCGCACGCGTTGTGCTGCCCCGGATTGGCCGGCGTGCCCTGGGCATCCCTGTTGTTCAGGTTGTCGTAGTCGTGACCGTTGACGTACCACTCGCCGTAGGTCCCGAGTGTGTTCATCGAACTCCACATCAGGTTGGAGTTGTCGAAGACGAGCCAGATGCTCTCGTTGGCGCTGCCGGTGTTCTTGACGGTGAGCGTGGAGGCGTTCCAGGCGCCCGGCAGCATGTCGTCCCAGTCGAGCTGGAGGTGACCAGCGCCACTGCCGTGGCCGTCGACGGCGACGCTGACCTCGCCGAACGTCCCGGTGTACTGGCCGGCGTGGCTGTCAGTGAAGTAGGCACCCGTCGTGAGGACGGTGGCGCCGACGAGGGCGACCATCGCCCCGACGAGCGCGACGAAGCTGAAGAAGCGCGGGATCTTGAAGGTGAACACGAGGGATTCCTCCCAGATGAATGCGGATGCCCCGGCCCGGTGCACTCCTGAAAGCCGGACCAGGGAGGGGGCTCGGTTCGGGCGCCGGACGCCATCGCGCCAGGCCGCCCACGGAGAAGGCGGCGGGCCGCGGGATGGGTCCGCGCGTGCATGGCCAGTGCCGGTACCTGGGCCAACACCTCCCCGGGCGCACCCGATAGGTGCGGTCCGGTCTACTGATGAGCGGTACGGTACACCGCGACGAGCCGAACTTCTAGCCCCGACGCAGGCCCACGCCCTGAGCGAGGGCTGTCCAGTCGTCTACCAGATGCCGGCCGCCAACGGCTTCGTGTGGTGCTACGAAGATCGTCGTTACGTCGGCTGATCGGGACATCGCGCGAGCGGCGCTGCCGGCTTGGCGGGTCGGTACACGGCCGCGCGACGATGCGGCACACTAGGGCCATGGCGGCACCGCTGCGGGTGTACCTGGAAGTCGGCCAGACACGGGTCTTCGCCGCGGCCATCGACTGGCCGGGCTGGTGCCGGAGCGGGCGCGACGAAGCCTCAGCCATCGAGACGCTCGCCGGCTACGGATCGCGATATGCGGCTGCCATGGGGGAAGGCGCCCGCTTCCTGGCGCCTGCGGCGGCCGATGGGCTGGAGATCGTGGAGCGCCTGGAAGGCGGGTCGGGCACCGACTTCGGCGTGCCCGGCGTTGCTCCTGCGGCCGACGCCACCGCTCTCGAAGACGACGACGAGCTGACGCGCCTGACCGGCCTCCTGGGCGCAGCCTGGACGACCTTCCACAGGGTGGCCAAGGCCGCCGGCCGGAGGCCGCTGCGGACCGGACCCCGGGGCGGCGGGCGCCAGGTCTCGGCCATGATCGGCCACGCAGCCGAGGCAGAGGCAGCCTATCTGTACCGGTTGGGTGGCCACTTCGACGGGACCGGCCAGACGCTGGCCGACCTGGCGGCGATCCATGAGGCTGCGCTCGCGCTGCTCGCCTCACGGGCCCGCGACGAGCCCATCGCGATGGGCCGCCGGACCGCCCCGCTCTGGCCACCGCGCTACTACGTCCGCCGCTCCGCCTGGCACGCCCTGGATCACGCCTGGGAGATCGAGGATCGCCTCTCCTGAGGCGATCCTTGGGAGGGTCGCGCTCGGCGGGGGCCCTCCGGTCCCCGCGAGGCGGTCTCAGGCGGGTCTCATCGGCCGAGGGCAGACTACCGTTGCATGACCAGCCAGCCGGGCGAGCCTCCCCTTCCCGTCCGCCACTCGTGGTCCCGCTGGGCGGACCGGCTGCGGCCGCCCGTCCGGCGCGCGGCACCGTTCGTCCTGGGAGTCGTGGCCGTGCTGGTCGCCCTCGCCGTCTACGGTCGGCTGGCCCCCGCCCCTCGGCCCCTTGATCGCTCCGACGTCGAGCAGGCCATCGCCAGCGCCCTGGCCTCGGCCACGGCCCGGCCCGCCTTCTCCGAGCAGGCCTACGAGGCCGTGAGGCCCGCGCTCGTGCTCATCCAGACCACTGGGATGACAGCCCCACGGACGGGCCCGCGGGCTAGCCCGGGCACGACATCGGGCCTCGGCAGCGGCGTGGTCATCGATGACCAGGGCGAGATCCTGACCAGCCTCCACGTCGTGGCCGGCGCCACCGCGATCACGGTCACCTTCGCCGACGGGAGCCAGACCACGGCCCGGGTCACGACGAGCGAGGCCGACAAGGACATCGCCGTCCTCCAGCCCGCCCAGGTCCCCTCGACGGTCATGCCGGCCACGCTCGGCAACCCGGCATCGCTCCAGGTCGGCAGCGAGGCCTACGCCGTCGGCAACCCCTTCGGCTTGAGCGGCTCGATGTCGGCCGGCATCGTCTCGGGCCTCGACCGGAGCTTCCAGGAGCCGGGCACCAACGTCACCCTCGAGGGCCTGATCCAGATCGATGCCGCGGTCAACCCGGGCAACTCCGGCGGGCCGCTGGTCGACCGCGATGGCCGGGTCCTGGGCATCGTCACGGGCCTCATCAACCCCACCGACCAGGATGTCTTCATCGGGATCGGGTTCGCCGTCCCCATCGACGTCGCCGGCGGCGCCGCCGGACTCCCCCAGTACTGATCACGGAGCGGAAGGAGCAGCCGATGAGCGACGAAGAGCCGACGATCGACCGACAGCCGAAGACCGACGCCCGAACCCCCTGGGCGGCCGCCCCCGACGACGAGGCCCCCATGGAGAAGGTCCTCTACGAGGTCAAGCGGGTCATCGTGGGCCAGGACCAGCTCCTGGAGCGGCTCGTGGTGGCCCTCCTGGCCCGCGGCCACCTCCTCGTCGAAGGCGTCCCCGGCCTGGCCAAGACGATGGCCATCAAGACCCTGGCCCAGGCCGTGGGCGGCGAGTTCAAGCGCATCCAGTTCACCCCCGACCTCGTCCCGGCCGACCTCGTGGGCACCCGCGTCTATAACCAGAAGACGGGCGACTTCAGCACCTCGCTCGGTCCGGTCTTCACCAACCTGCTCCTGGCCGACGAGATCAACCGCGCCCCGGCCAAGGTCCAGAGCGCGCTGCTGGAGGTCATGCAGGAGCACCAGGTGACGATCGGCCGCGAGACGCATCGGGTCCCCGACCCGTTCCTCTCCTGGCCACCCAGAACCCCATCGAGACCGAGGGCACCTACGCTCTGCCCGAGGCCCAGGTCGACCGGTTCATGCTCAAGGTCCTCGTGGGCTACCCCAGCCCGACCGAGGAGTTCGCCATCGTCGAACGCCAGACCGGGCCTGCCGAGACGGTCCGCGAGGTCCTCACGGCGCCGGACCTGCTGGCCCTCCAGCGCGCCGTCGACCAGGTCTTCGTCGACCCCGCCCTCTACGACTACGCCGTCCGGCTGGCCACGACGACCCGCGATCCCAGCGCCCACGGGCTGCCCGAGATCGCCCGGTACGTGACCTACGGCGCCAGCCCCCGGGCCTCGATCAACCTCATCCTCACCGCCCGCGCCCTGGCCTTCGTCCGGGGCCGGACGTACGTCCTGCCCCAGGACGTCTTCGACATGGCCCGTGACGTGTTGCGCCACCGGCTCGTCCTGTCGTACGAGGCGCTCTCCGACAACGTGACCCCGGACGCGCTGCTGACCACCATCCTCAGCCGGGTGCCCGCCCCGGTCGTGCCGCTGCGGGAGGTCCGGAACGTATCAGCCAGCGCCTGAGCGCGTCCTCCAGCGGCTCGACTGGCAGGTCGTCCGCCGCCTCGACGGCCTGCTCCAGGGCGACTACCGGAGCCTCTTCCGGGGCAACGGCCTCGACCTGGCCGCCCTGCGCGAGTACCAGCCCGGCGACGACGTGCGAGCCATCGACTGGAACGTCACCGCCCGGATGGACACGCCCTACGTCCGCGAATACACCGAGGACCGCGAGCTGAGCGCCTGGTTCCTGCTCGACCTCAGCCCCTCGGTGGACTTCGGGACGCCCGAGAGCGAACGAGTCAAACGGACCGTCCTGGTCGACTTCGTGGCCACCCTGGCCCGCCTCCTGACCCGCCGCGGCAACCGCGTCGGGGCCCTTCTCTGGGGCGGCTCGGGCGGGTTGCCCCACAGGGTCCCCACCGGCAGCGGGCGAGACCAGGTCCTGCGCCTCATCCACGAGCTGCTGGCCCAGCCTCAGCTCCAGGCGGCGCCCTTCACCGACCTGCGGCCCATGCTCGACACGGCCGGGCGGGCCATCCGCCGCCGCTCCCTGCTCTTCGTCATCTCCGACTTCATCTGCGCGCCCGGCTGGGAAGGCTCGCTGGACCTCCTCAACCGGCGCCACGAGACGATCGCCGTGCGCCTCGTCGATCCGCGCGAGCTGCGCCTGCCCGACATCGGGCCGCTGGTCATGCAGGACGCCGAGACCGGCGAGCAGCTCTACGTCGACACGGCCGACCGGCGCTTCCGGGAGCGCTTCGCCGCCGCGGCCGCCCAGCGCGAGGCGGACCTCGGGGGCGCCTTCGAACGCTCCGGGGTCGACGCCCTGACCCTGTCCACCGACGACGACCTCGTACGGGCCATCGTGCGCATGGCCGCGGCCCGTCGCCGGCCACGGCGGAACTAGGGCCGCGAGGCGCCACGGTGTCCTTCATCTGGCCGCAGGCCCTCCTGCTCCTCGTCCTCGTGCCCCTGGGCGTGGCCCTCTACCGAGCCATCGGTCGGCGGCGCCTGGCCGCCGTGCGCCAGGCCCTGGGGCCCGGAGCGCGGACGCCGCTCAGCGGCGCCGGCGGGCTCCGGAACCGCATCCCGCCCACGTTCATGCTCCTCGGCCTGATCGTGCTGACCGTGGCCCTGGCGCGACCCCAGGGCACCATCGACGCGCCCCGCCAGGAGGGCACGGTGATCCTGGCCTTCGACGTCTCCGGCAGCATGGCCGCGACCGACGTCCAGCCTAGCCGCCTGGCCGCGGCCCAGAAGGCGGCGGAACGGTTCGTCGAGCGCGAGCCGTCGACGGTCGTCATCGGCGTCGTCGCCTTCAGCGACTCGGGCGTGGCGGCCCAGGCCCCGACAGACGATCAGGCCACGGTCCTGGCCGCCATCAAGCGCCTGAGCCCCCAGAAGGGCACGTCCGTAGGACGCGGCATCCAGGCCGCCCTGCAGGCCATCACCGCGGCCCAGTCGCGACCCGCCAACGACTACTACTCGAACCGCTCGCCCTCGCCCACGCCCAGCCCCACCCCGGTCCCGCCCGGCACCCACGGACCGGCCGTGGTCGTGCTCATGAGCGATGGCGAGAACAACGAATCGCCTGACCCGAGCGCCGCCGCCCAGCAGGCCGCCGATCGTGGCATCCGCGTCTACACCGTGGGCCTGGGCACGACCGCCGGCACGACCCTCGACCTGGGCGGCTTCAAGGTCCACACCCAGCTCGAGGAGGACGCCCTGAAGGCCATCGCCCGGACGACCGGCGGGAGCTACTTCAGCGCCGCCGACAGCCAGGACCTGGCCAGCGTCTACGACCACCTCGACACGCAGCTCGTGGTGAAGCCGCAGGCCATCGAACTGACGGCCGTCTTCGCGGCCGCCGCCGCGGCCCTCATGGTCCTCGGGGCGCTGGCCTCGCTGGCCTGGCTGGGGCGGCTGCCGTGACCTTCCTATGGTCGTTCGCCCTGCCCCTGCTCGTCGTCGTGCCGTTGCTCGCGGCGGCATACCTGTGGGCCATCCGCCGCCGGCGTCCGGGCGGCGTCCGCTATTCGAGCCTCTCCCTCGTCCGCGCGGCGGCGCCCGGCGCCTCCCGCCTCCGCCGTCACCTACCCTTCGCCCTCTTCGTCGCGGCCGTGGCTAGCCTCGTGGTGGCCATGGCCCGCCCAGCGGCCATCCTGGCCGTGCCCACCAGTCAAACGACGATCATCCTGGCCCTCGACGTCTCGGGCAGTATGTGCTCGACCGACATCCCCCCCACCCGCCTCGAGGCCGCCGAGGCCGCAGCCGCCGACTTCATCCAGCACCAGGGCAGCGCGACCCAGATCGGCATCGTCGCCTTCAGCACCTTCGCCCAGGTCGTCCAGGCACCCACGAACGACAGATCCGCGCTGCTGAGCGCCCTGCACAGCCTGACCACCGGGCAGCGGACCGCCATCGGCAGCGGCATCCTGGCCTCGATCGACGCCATCAGCGAGATCGACGGCGCCGTCGCCCCGAGCGACAGCGACGGCCAGCCCGGCCCCTCCCCCACCCCCGTCCCGTCCGGGGCCTATGCCCCCGACATCGTGGTCCTCCTCACCGACGGCGTGAGCAACACCGGGCCGACCCCCATCCAGGCCGCCCAGGAGGCGGCCGCCCGCGGCGTGCGGGTCTACCCCATCGGCTTCGGCACGGCCCAGGGCGGCCAGATCGAGCCGCAGTGCGGGGCCCAGTTCCTGGGCCGGGAGCCGCTGGGCGGCGGCGGCTTCGGGCCGGGGGGCGGGTTCGGGGGCGGCTTCGGGGGCGGCTTCGGGGGCGGTGGCGGGGGCGGTGGCCAGGGCGGCTTCCGGCGGGGCATCGACGAGGCCACCCTGCAGCAGGTGGCGTCCCTGACCGGCGGCACCTATTACCCGGCCGAGAGCGCCGGCCAGCTCCAGTCGGTCTTCGACCACCTCCCGCTCTCGCTCGTGACCAAGCACGAGGTCGTCGAGCTGAGCGTGGCCTTCGTCGCCCTGGGCTGTCTCCTGGCGGCGGCCGGCCTGCTGCTGGGCCGTCTCTGGCGGCCCTCGACCTGACCGACGGTCGCCCGCCGACCTGACGCCACGGCGTCGCTGACCCGCCCCAGGCGGCTACCCTACGCCCGGAGGTGGCCATGGGCGGATCCGGCGGGCACGGCACCTGGGACGGCAAGGGCTACGCGAACAGCGCTGAGCACCATCGGGCGCTCGACGCCTGGTTCCTCGAACGTCATCCGCCACGACCCAGCGATGTCGTGGTCGACCTGGGCTGCGGCAGCGGCGAGTTCACGGCCCGCCTCGCGGCCCTGGTCCCCCAGGGCCGCGTCATCGGCGTGGATCCCGATCCGTCGATGCTGGCCGCGGCCCGCGGGCACGAAGCAAGGAACCTGTCGTTCGTGCAGGCGCCAGCAGAGGCGCTCGACGACGTGATCGCCCCCGACTCGGTCGACCTCGTCGTCAGCCGGGCGATGCTCCATTGGCTGAGGCCGAGCGCATACCCGCGCGTATTCGCCGCCGTCTTCCGCGTCCTGCGCCCGGGCGGCTGGTATCACTCCGAGTCGGCCGGGGCGGGCAACGTCCATGCCATCGTGGCCCGGACCGACGCCCTGGCGGACCGGTTGGGCCTGCCTCGGCCGACGCCCTTCCCGGACGCCGGCGTCGTCTTCGACCAGCTCGAGGCGGCGGGCTTCCTGATCCCGACCGACGGGGTCCGGACGGTAGCCCAGCGGCGGGCCATGGATCGGGCGGCACTGATCGGGATGCTGCGCTCGCAGGTCGCGGTGGTACTGATCCGCGAGGCGGACCCGGACCGATCTTCGGAGGTCGCCGAAGCGATGGCCGCCGAGGCAGACACCGTCCGCCGCAGTGACGGCTCCTGGGACCAGACCTTCGTGCGGCTCGATCTCCTCGTCCGGAAGCCGGGCTAGGCCTCGACCAGGGGCACCTCGACGACGTGCTCGGCGACGAACCAGACCTGAAGCTCGTGGCGGCGCAGGACGTCGCCCATCAGCAGGTCGTTCGAGCCCCAGTCGCCGTTCTTCTCGGTCTTCTCGATGGCCGCGCGGATCTTCTCGATGATGATCTCGTGGGCCGCCAGCAGGCGATCGATCATGACCGGCACGGACTCGGCCCCATCGGGCGGGCGGTCGATGCTGGTCAGCTCCGCGGCGTGGCGGGGGTCGCCCACGGCGATGCCGCCCAGGCTCTGGACGCGCTCGGCGATGAGGTCGATGAGTTCGAGCTGCTCGGCCGCGTGCTTGTCGAAGAGCAGGTGGAGCTGGTAGAACGTCGGCCCGGCCATGAGCCAGTGATGCTTCTTGTAGAGGGCGTAGAGGATGGTCGTGTCGGCCAGGATGCCGTTGAGCAGCTGGCAGCTCTCGGCCCGGGCCTCGGCCGCCAGGGCGATGGGCAGCAGGCGCAGGGTGCCGAAGCGCTGGACCTCGCCGCCTTCCTGACCGAGATGCGGTTCGGGCGAGAGTCGCGAACGAGCGGCCGCAACGTTGCGCCGGCCGCGGGACCTGGATGTCGGCATGGGAACCTCCTTGGGCCGGCGTCGTCCTGGCTTGGGCCGGCGATCATGGCCCGTGCCGGCCCATGGTGGCACGAGGCCGGGAGGGCGTCAGGCGGCCGGGTCCAGCCGCTCCGCGCGGGTCAGGACGGCGGCCCCGACGACGATGGCCGGGGTGGCCGCGGCCAGCGTGACGAGACGCGGCGCGCCGGCCAGGTAGAGGCCCAGGGCGAGGCCGGCCGAGAAGGCGGCCAGGAGCCGCAGCTCCCGGTCGGGCATCGTCCGCAGCGTGGCGGCCGAGGTCGCCATCCCGTCACGGGTCAACTCGAGGGCCTGAGGCATCCGCTCGGCCACGTGATCGATGGCCTGGGGGAGCCGGTCGGCCACCTGCCCCGCGGCCTTGGGGAGCCGTTCGGCCACCTGGCCGGCGGCCTGAGGGAGCCGGTCGGCGACCTGCCCCGCGGCGGCGCGGGCCTCGCCCCCCACGGCCCGCGCCGCGGCGCGGCCCCGACGGCTCGCTTCCGTGGCCGTCACTCAGATGTCCCCACTGCGGAGGTTGCCGCGGGTCCCGGTGAGGGCCCGGACGATGGCGATGAGGATGATCGCCCCGATGACCGCCACGATGATGCTCTCGATGTTCAGCCCGGTCACGTCGGCCACGCCAAGGACCGAGCCGGCCAGGAACCCACCGATGAGGGCTCCCACGATGCCCACGATGACGGTCATGATCAGGCCCTCGCGCGAGCCCATGATGAAGTTGGCGATGAAGCCGGCGATGGCTCCCAGGATGATCCAAGCGATGATGCCCATCATGGGCCTCCTTCCACTGCTGGGTAGGCGTCGAGTCTCCACCGCGAGGGGCCAGGAAGTCACTATCCGGGCCGGGCCGGGATATTGCAGTCGCGTGACGAAGCGGCTCCCCCCCGAGGGGGCGCGTCGCTGGTGCAGGGTGCGCTCGGGATATCCCCCTGCTCGAGGGCCTTCGGAGTCTCCTGGGAACCCTCTTCGGACCGGGCCGTTCCGGCCACCAAGGAGGGCAGCGCCGAGCGTTACCGCTCAAGGGGAGGAACTCCACAGACGTCCCAGGAGGAGGCCGGCCACGATCGAGGGGCTGATCGTCAACGGCCGGCCGAGGCTGCCGCTCCGCTTCCCCGCCCGTTCGATCCTGGAGCGTTCACCGTCGCCCAGGGCAGGATCCTCGAGATCGACCTCATCGCCGACCCGGCCGAGCTCCATGGGCTGATCACTGGGCTCGGCAAGGGACTGGCCTCACCGACCCAGCACGCCTCACCGACCCAGCCAGCTTCACCGACCCAGCCGGCTGATGGTCGAGGCTAGGCCTCGAGCTGAGACGACTGTCACGGCCGCCGATACAAACGCCGATCGGGAGCGCCCAGGGTGTTCGGTCGTCACGGCCGCCGATACAAACGCCGATCGGCGCGGCTTTGGGCGGCCCGATGTTGCGCCCGGCGATACAGATGACCAAGCCGCGCCCACTCATTCGTCGCTTGTCACGCCCGGCGGGACAGGGACCCCCCCGCTAGGGCACCGATCGTCGCTTGTCACGCCCGGCGGGACAGGGACCGCCCCTCTAGGGCACCGTTCGTCGCTTGTCACGCCCGGCGGGACAGGGACCGCCCCGCTAGGGCACCGGTCGTCGCTTGTCACGCCCGGCGGGACAGGGAGCGACCCCGGGCGGTAGGGACCGCCCCGAGCGTCAGGGAAGAACCCCAGCTTCAGGGGCCCTTGGCTTCGGGCCGCGGGGGCGCCAGGGCGAAGAGGCCGCGCGCTCCGTCCTCCGTGCCTGGCGCGCCGAAGAGGGAGACGTGATCGCCCACCTCGAAGCGGACATCGCCCCGCGGCACGATGAGCGCGCCGCGACGCTCGATGGCCACGAGCACCAGCTCGCGCGGCAGGGGCGACTCGGCCAGGGTCCGGCCCACGAGCGGCGAGCCGGCCACGACCTCGCCTTCGAGGAGGATGCCACCCGCGGCCAGGCCGCGGACCTGACGCACGTTGCCGGCCAGGGCCGACCGGTAGGCAGCCACGATGTCGCTGGCCTCGAGCTGGCCGGCCAGACGCTCGCCGTCGAGCACCGGGACCCACGCCACGCGGTGGTCGCTCAGAGCCCCCAGCGCCTCGTCGAGGCCGTCGTCGCTGCGGACGTGGGGCCAGGGCCGAGCCACCGAACGAACCGTCTGCTCATCGTCGGCGGCCTCCAGCTCGGCCAGGCTGACCCCGCCGACGAAGGCCCCCGCGCGGCCGACGACCGGCGCCCACGC
>DASUKL010000093.1:0-9995 GCA_036278755.1 Candidatus Limnocylindrales bacterium
GAGGGATTGGAGCGGGAGACGGGGCTCGAACCCGCGACATCCACCTTGGGAAGGTGGCACTCTGCCAACTGAGTTACTCCCGCTCGGGAGGGCCAGGTCGGGCGGCCGGGAGCCGCGCGACCGACGGCGGCCATTCTAGCCGGGCCAGAAGGACCGAGCCTCAGCGCTGGGCCAAGCGTTACGGCCGGGCCCAACCTCAGCGCTGGGTGACGATGACGATGCGTTCGGTGCCCGAGTCGCTGCCTCGGCGGAGGCCACCACGGGCCGCCCGGTGACCGGATCCGTGGCCAGGTCCGTGGGCCGATCCTGCCTCGTCACCTGGCGGACGCTCCAGCTCCCGCCAGCGTTCGTGGCGTCGTAGGCGCCCCATGTCGCCGGCGCATCCCCGCGAGCGCACCCCGGTCCACCACGGAGCTCGAAGCCGATCGTGGCCTGCCGGCGGCGTCGAACGCTAGATGCGGGCCGAGGAGCAGACCCGGGACGCTCGGCGGGAACGTCTTGACCGCCACGCTGTGCAGCACCGAGCCGGCGAGCGTCCCGTAGCGTAGGGCCACGTCCGTCGCGTAGGCCACGCCCACCTGGCCATTCGGCGCGACGGCGACGGAGGCCTCGTCGCCTCAGAGGGCGTAGCGGCGGACCGAGCCACCACCGGCCGTCTCCAGATCGATCTTCCGGTCGAGCGTCGTCACGACCAGGTCCATGACGCCGCCGTGGACGGCGAAGGAGTCGAGTTAATCCGCCGCGGGCCCGATGCGCTGGGCCGCCGACAGGCCCCGTTGGGCAGGATCCGCGAGCGGACGAAGACGCCGACCTTGGTGAACCGGCCGCCGCCGCAGCCGCCCTCCTCGACTGCCCGGGAATGCGCGGCGTCCAGGCGATCGCTGTCCAGGGCCAGGAGCGGGTTGCGATCCACCACCCCGCCGGCCCGCCTGAAGACCACGCTGGACCAGCGGCCATCGCCCTGGGAGGCCGCGTAGTGGACGACGTCCCCGCAGTCGGCCACGTGCTCGCCACCGCTGGGGTCGACGAGCAGATCGACCGACCCGCACACCGCTACAGACGCCGGAGCGGCAGTTTCCGTTGCGTCGGCGCCGTCGGCTCGGTCAGCCCGCTCAGCTCGGTCGCTCACGGATAGCGGAGCGAGCCATCCGGCATCTCCACGACGCCCGGCGTCAGGATCGCTGACGCGACTCGCCCGGGGCCCATGATGTGTCCCACCCGGCCGCCTCTGGCGAGCACGTAGTCGGCGATGATCCGACGGTGGCAGCTCCACCAGACGGCTTCGGCGCACATGATCGCGCAGCGCCGGCGCTCGGCCAGGGCCATCAACGCGTCCAGGCCGGCTCGGAACGGAGCGGTCTGGGCATAGTCGGCGTAGTCGCGGAAGGCCGGCAGGCGCCAGAACGTGTTCGTCGAGGGCAGCGCATCTCGGCCGCGATGCCGCCGGCCACCGAGCGCCGGCAGCCATCGGTAGTCGACCCCGGCGGTGGTGAGCGCGGCGGCGAGCGCGAGGCCCTCGAACTGCGGGTTGGCTCGCGAGCGGGGGATCGACCGAACGTCCACGACGAGGTCGACGTCGACCTGGCGAAGCAAGGCGAGGAATCCGGCGATCGGCCGCGTCGAGTGGCCGATCGTGAAGATGGTCGGGCCCGCGACGGGTTCAGCCAAGGCGGGAGGCAAGCAGCGCCTCGGTCCGGCTCGTGCCGAGCCGGGAGGCGCCCGCCTCGATGAGGGCCACGGCGTCTTCGAAGAGCCGGATGCCGCCGGTCGCCTTGATGGCGATCGAGGTCGTCTCCGCGGCCTGACGCAGCAGCCTGACGTCGTGGATCGTGGCCCCGGAGCCGAGGAAGCCGGTCGAGGTCTTGACGAAGGCCGCTCCGGCCTTGGCCGCGAGGCCCACGGCTTGCCGCTTCTCGTCGTCGGTCAATAGGCCGCACTCGAGCACGACCTTCACCGGCCGGCCCGCGGCCGCTTGCACGACGGTGGCGATGTCTGTCTCGACGGCCTCGAGATCGCCGTCCCTGAGCGACCCGATGTCGAGGACCATGTCGATCTCGTCGGCCCCGTCCCGAACGGCGAGGTCGGCCTCCCGCGCCTTGACCGCGGTGTAGGTCGCCCCGAAGGGGAAGCCGACGACGGCGACGACCTTGACCGACGAGCCCTCGAGCAGCCGACTGGCCAGGGCCACATGGATGGGGTTGACGCACAGGCCGGCGCAGCCCAAGTCGCGGGCGACGGCACAAGCTCGCTCGATGTCGGCCCGCCGAGCTTCTGGCCGGAGCACCGTGTGGTCGATACGGGCAGCCAGTCGATGCCCGTCCAGCGGCGGCTCAGACGATGCCGACATCGTACCGGGCGACAGCTGTGGCCAGGCCATCGACGAGGTCCACCGGCGCTTCCGCGAGCGTGATCTCCAAGGCCTCGAACAACGCCTGCAAGGCCACGTCACAGGCGGCATCGGCGACCGTCTCCGTGGTCTTCGCGACCCACGCGGCTAGCCCGGGGGGCAGATCGTCCGGCTCGCAGGGAGCGAGAAGATCGCGGGTGATCGCGCGGAGCTCGGAGGCCAATCGGGGACGGGCCATGACCGTCCTGGCGCGCCGGGGCAACGGGGGTGAGAGCGGGTTACGAGCGCGCATCGACAGCCGCTCCACGACGACGCTGCCGTCCATCACTGCGCAGCAGCCAAGGCGACATCGGATGCGACCCTGCTCGTCCTGATCCCGGCCATGTTCGGCCTCAGGCCGCCACGGCGTGGCGGTGCGAAACGTACGTGCCCACCGTGGCCCGGAACCCGACAGCGAGGCGGTCCCAGCCGTTGATGGCGATGATGGCCAGCGTCAGCGCGAGAAGGACCTTGCCGTGATCGCGTCGCATGGGGTTCTGCTTTCTCCTGTGCCTGCTTGCCGGCTCCTAATAGCCGGTGAATTCTTCGGTCCGGATGTCGTCCTCGTCCACGGCCGCCGCGACGAGCATCGCCCGGAGGCCCTGGACCATGCCGACGGGGCCCGTGACGTAGTAGATGGGGGCCGGGCTCGTGGGGGCGTGGCGGGCGAGCATCGTGGCGTCGATGCGACCGCGCTCGCCGCTCCAGCTCCCCTCGTCCGCGGCCAGGGCGGTCATCGTCGGCACCACGGTGAGCTGCGGGTCGTCCGCCGCGAGGGCCTGCATCTCCTCGAGGTACGGGGCATCGGCCGGCCGGTGGTTGGCCCACAGGAGCGTGACCGGATAGAAGAGGCCGCCGCCGCCCCGGATGGCCTCGACGAGGATGCTTCGAAAGGGCGTGATGCCGATCCCTCCGGTGAGGACGACAGCCGGCCGCCTGGCGTGATGGAGGCGCAGGTCGCCGAAGGGGCCTTCGAGCTTGGCCTGCGTACCGAGGGGCACCTCTTGGAGGGAGCGCTTGAAGGCCGTCTGGCGCAAACGCGTGGTGACCGTGATGACGTCCTCGCGAGGGGCGCTCGAGATCGAGAAGCCGCGGGTATTCCCCTCGTCGTCCGTCTCGGGCGGGTCATGGAGGGTGATGTCGATGAATTGCCCAGCCCGGTAGTCCCAGCCCGTGGGACGGGCGAAGCTGAAGGCCATCGTCCGTTCGGCCACCGCGACGCGCCGCGTCAGAGGGGCCTCGAAGACCGGCCAGGTCACCTCGCTGGTCACGGCTCAGCGGGGCTCGAGGGTCGCGTCCAGGGTGATCGCAGCCCCAGCGAATAGGCGGGAGATGGGGCACAGCTCGGCCGCCTCGGCGACGATCGTCCGGAAGGCGGACTGGTCGAGCTCGGGGACTTGGGCCCGCACCTGCAGGGCGGAGGAGATCACGGTCGGACGGCCATCCACTTCCTCCAGCGACACCGTGGCGCTGACGTCGAGCCGCTGTGGCGTGGCGTCGTGCTCACCGAGCCGCAGGGCCAGAGCCATCGAGAGGCACGAGGCGTGCGCCGCGGCGGCTAGCTCTTCAGGGCTGGTCTTGCCCTCCGGCTGCTGAGTCCGGGCGGCCCAGGTCACCGGCAGCTCGCCGAGGGCCCCACTGCCTGAGGTGACCTTGCCGCTGCCGGTCGCCAGCCGACCCGTCCAGGTCGTGTGAGCCGTGCGTTCCGCGATCGCGGCACGTTGGATGATGGCCATGTCAGTCTCCGTGCGGTGGTCGTGCCCCAGCGGGCACTCACCCACCGTACGGTGCGGCCGTGAACATCGTCCGTGACCGACATGAACGAAGGATGAACGGCGATGCCGGGCGGGAGCAAGCACCTGACGCGACCGCCCTCCCCATTCACGGAGTGTTCATCCGCGTTCCTGCGGCTCTCCCGTTGAGAGACATACGTTGGAAGCGATGGCTCGACCGGCGGTTCAGACCCGCAGCGCTACGCCCGGACCCTCGAGCGCGCCGACACAGGAGGGCTCCGTGCAGCGTCTGACTCGCAGTCGATCGATCCGCCCGCGTCCCCGGCGGGGCCAGGGTCGTCCGGTGCGCGTCCGCCGGGCAGGGCAGCCGTCGTCGCCGGGCCGAGGGTATGCTGCCTGCTCGATGCCCCCGATGGCGAAACCGTCGCCCCTGGCTGTCGCCGCACTGGCGTTCATCCATGAGCACGTGACGGCGTCTGATCTCGTCGCCCGTTTTGCCGCCGTCGAGGCGGCCATCGACGAGGGCGCCGCGAAGGCGCTCCTCGAGGAGCTGTGCGGACTCGGCCTGGCGCGCGCTGTGCGTGGCGCCACCAGCGGTGGTGACGACTACTTCCCCACGCCCCTGGGTGAGCGGCTCCTGGGCAGGTCCTTCGCCGGCCGTCCGGGGCAAGTCGAGCTGCTGGCCGAGATCGAACACATGCGCACGGACATCCTGGCCACGATCGCGCACGAGCTCCGCACGCCTCTGACCGCCGTTCGCACCAGCATCGGGCTGCTCCTCGACCCGGCCATCGAGCCCAGCGCCGAGCAGCACCAGGCGCTCCTGGCCACGATCGACCGCAATACGACGCGGATGCAGGGCGTCGTCAGCGACATCCTCGACCTGTCGCGTTTTCGAGCCGGTCGCATCCAACTGCAGCTTCGCAGGTTCGACGCCACGGAGCTGGCCCGATCCGCGGTGGCTTCCGTGGCCGTGCTCGCCCGGTCCCAGGATCAGCGGATCGACGTGCGACCGCCAGCCGCGCCGATCTCGGTCTTCGGCGACTATCGGCGGCTCGAACAGGCCCTGGTCAACCTGCTCTCCAATGCCGAGCGGTACTCGCCTCCCGGGGCCCCCATCACGGTGGCCGTGGCGCGGCGCGGACGGGAGCTCTCCTGGACGGTCACCGACCGCGGGCACGGCATCAAGGCGGCCGACATGGCCCGACTCTTCGAACGCTTCTTCGTGGCCCAACGTGACCGCTCCGAGGCGACCGCGGGGATCGGCTTGGGCCTGCCCATCTCGCTCTTGATCGTCGAGGCTCACGACGGCCGGATCGACGTCCACAGCCGGCCCGGCCATGGCAGCCGGTTCAGCATCATCGTTCCGGTCGATGGCCCGGCGGAGCTGCCCCCGGAATGAGGATCCTGGTGGTGGACGATGAGCCGGATCTCATCGAATCGGTCCGCCTCGGGTTCACCCTGCAGTGGCGTGAGGTCGACGTGATCGGGGCGAGCCGTGGCGAGGCCGGGCTCGACGCTGTCGAACACGAGCTGCCCGACATCGTCCTGCTGGATATCGGCCTGCCGGACCTCGATGGCTTCGAGGTGCTTCGCCAGATCCGGGCCTTCTCCGACGTGCCGGTGGTGATGCTCACCGCCCATGACGATGCGATGGACAAGGTGAAGGGCCTGGAGCTTGGCGCCGACGACTATGTGACCAAACCGTTCAACCATCTCGAGCTCATGGCCCGGGTCAAGGCCGTGCTGCGGAGACTCGACCTGCCGGCCCCCGCCAGCCGGGCCCCATCCTTCCGCTCGGGCGAGCTGGAGGTCGACTTCGCCCGCCAGGAGGCGCGCCTCCGGGGCGTCCGCCTTGACCTGACGCCCACGGAATACCGGCTCCTCTACCATTTGGTCCGCAATGCCGGCCACGTCCTCCAGCACGGGACCCTGCTGGCCAAGGTCTGGGGTCGCGAGTACGTCGACGAGGTCGACTACATCCGGGTCTACATCCGCCGCCTGCGGGACAAGCTCGGCGATGACCCTGACGCCCCCCGGTATATCCGGACCGAGCGCGGGCTGGGCTATCGTTTCCTGGTCGACGAGCCTCTCTGATCCCTGGCCGCGCGATCTAGGACTCGATCAGGAGGTCCGACCCCTCGACCTCGACCCGGTGGGGGCGAACGGGCCGCTCGGCCGGACCGCGGATGACCTCTCCTGAGGTCACGTCGAACTGACTGCCGTGACAGGCGCAGGTCACGGTCGTCCCCTCCAGTTCACCCGTGGCGAGCGAACATCCCATGTGGGTACAAGTGTCGTCGAAGGCATAGAGCCGGCCATCCGCGTTCGCCATGCTCACCTTGGTGCCCGCGACATCGAAGGCCTTCATCTCTCCCTCGGCGACATCGCTGAGCACGCCCACTCGGATCAACATGGCACACCTCCGAATCGATCTGCGGTGAGAAGCCGTCCGCACCGGCTCCTCGATGGGGACACCATAGACCGCAGGGTCCCGAAGACGTCCGCGCCGTCAGTAGATCCCGGGGACGAACTTGTGAGTCCGGGCGCGATACGCCCCGTAGCCCGGGAGCCGTTGGAGGAGCCACGCCTCCTCGCGCCGTGCCTTGAGGTCGAGGAGCAGCGCCAGGGCCGCCGTCAGCACGAGCGCCGCGAGCGAACCCGCGGCCACGGACCACCCCCAGCCCGCCAGGACCAGGCCGCTGTAGATCGGGTGCCGTAGGTAGCGGTAGGCGCCGCGTTCGACGAGCGTGGCGGTGGGGCGTGGCCGGGGAAAGGGGGTGAGGTTGGCACCGAGGTCCACGATGCCCAGCCCGGCGAGCAGGAGGCCCACGATGATGAGCCCGCCACCCAGGGAGACGAGGATGAGGGCCGGTGCTGCCCTGGCGAGGGCGCCCACGCCAGTGGCCGCGATCGCCACGAGCAGCACGATCTGGCCGATGACCCACCCTTCGCCCCGTGGCCCGAGGGCCGGCACCTTCCAGGGGCCGATCATGCGACGCTCCAGCACGGACGAACGAGTGGCTCCCGCTCCCGAGCAGGACCGTTTACAGCAGACCCGTCCGGAGGCAGGCCGTCAGGGAGTCTCGCGGCGGAAGATGTTGATCGCCCAGAGGACGATGAGCTCGAGGATCGTGTAGCCGACGAAGGCGACGATGGCCGTGATGTCGACCGTCAGGTCTCCACTCTGGAGGGAGCCGGTGCTCAGGATCCCGGCGAACGGCCGCACCAACGGGTCGCTCAGGAGCATGATCCCATGCACCAGCGAGTTCCCCGGCTGGGCCCCCACGAGCTCGAGCAGGAAGCGCAGGGCGATCAGGACCTGCACGATCCCGAAGACGAGGATGGCGATCCGCCGCAGCAGTTCGCCTCCGCTCGGTCGGCGGGTGATCGTCTCCCGCCGCTCCGTGACGATGGGGGCCACGGACTCATCGCGCAGCGGTCGTTGCGTGACCACGGTGTGTTCATCCTGGTAGGCCATGACGACCTCCTTCTGGGACGCCTCCAGCGCCCGAGGCGGAGCTTAGGTCGCGCGCCCCTGCAGCCAGCACAACAGGCCAGGCGGCCGGCACTTTCAGCCGCGTTACAGATGGTCGAGGCGTAGGCCCACGGCGACCGGATGGGGCAGCCGGCTCCTCGTCAGGGCGCGGGCTGGCCCAGATACGTGGCCAGACCTTCGTCGAGCGACGTGAGGCGGCGGGGCAGCCGAGCCAGCAGCGGTCCCGTGTCCACGACCGCTGGCTGGTTGACGAAGTCGACGGCGTCCGGCGTCAGCGGCGGCCGCGGCAGGAACGTCAGCGGCCAGGCGAGGGCCTTCATCAGCGCCGCCGGGGCGTGGAGGATGGGCCGGCGCCGACCATCGGCCGCCAGGGCCCGACGGACGATCTCGTTCATCGTCAGGGTCTCGGGGCCACCGAGCTCGAAGACCTGACCGACCGACGCTCCAGCCGCCGATTCTGACGATGCCTCCACCGAACCGGCAGCCGATGCCCTCGCGGCGATCGCGTCAGCCCCCAGGATGTCGGCCACCAGGGCGGCCAGATCCCCGATGAACACCGGCGCCAAGAGGGAGCGGCCATCGCCCGGCATGGGCACGAACGGCAGCCGCCGACCGAGGCGCACGAACCGGTTGAGAGCATCGTCGCGGGGGCCATACAGCCACGTGGGCCGGATGATCGTCCAGGGGATGCCGCTCCCCCGGATGGCCTCCTCGGCCCGCCACTTGGCACGGAACCAATGGCGCGGCGCGTCGGGCGCGGCGCCGGCGCCCGAGATGTAGACGAGCCGCGACACGCCAGCGACGCGCGCGGCGGCGACCAAGCGCTCGGTGCCGCCCGCGTCGACCGCCTCGAACGTCTCGCCGCGGCGCGGGTTCTCCATGGGGTAGCCGTGGAAGGCGAGGGCGATGACGAGCCCGCCCAGGTCCGAGGGGAGCTGCTGGTCGTCCTGGGTCACGTCGAACGTGGCCAGCCGCGAGCCGGGCGGCACCTGACCGCGGACCGCGCCTGGCCGGTGGGTGAGGGCGACGACCGACCGACCACGCCGATCGAGCTCGGCCGCGATCGCCCCGCCCACGAACCCGCTGGCCCCAGCGACGGCGATGGGTCGGGCGTCGGCTTCTGGCTTGGCGGCGGCGTTGGCTTCGGGCTTGGCGTCAGCTTCGGGTTTGGCAGCGGCGTTCGCTTCGGGCTTGGCTTCAGCGTCGGGCTTGGCTTCAGCGTCGGGCTTGGCTTCAGCTTCGGGCTTGGCTTCAGCGTCGGGCTTGGCTTCAGCTTCGGGTTTGGCGTCACCTTCGACTTCGGGCATCTCGTCTGCCTCCGTCGGCAAATCTGCTATCTATCGGTAGCACGTATGTGCACCGTACACCCGCGCGTCAAGGGCACGTGAGCACTGGAAGGACCGCTACGCTACGGAGCAGAGTCCCACCGACAGGCAGAGGAGGCCGCGCGCGTGCGTCTCGAGGGCAAAGTCGCCGTCATCACCGGCGCGGGGAGCGGCATGGGCCGCGTGGCCGCCGAGCTGTTCGCCCGCGAGGGCGCGCGCATCGTGGTGGCCGAGTCGGACGCGGCTGCCGGGGTGGGGACGGCCCGACGCATCGAGGCCGCAGGTGGCCGGGCCATCGCCGTCGAGGCCGACGTCTCGACCGAGTCGGGCGCGGCCGAGATGGTGGCCCGGGCCCTGACCGCGTTCGGGCGCCTCGACTGCCTCTACAACAACGCCGGGATCATGCCCGAGGCCGACCACTCGGTGATCGACACCGAGGTGGCGGTCTGGGATCGGGTCATGGCCGTCAACGTCCGGGGCGTCTTCCTCGGCTGCAAGCAAGCCATCCCGGCCATGATCGAGACCGGCGGCGGCTCGATCGTCAACATCGCCTCGTTCGTGGCGCTCATGGGCTGTTCTGTGCCGCAGGACGCCTACACCGCCTCGAAGGGCGCAGTACTCTCCCTGACCCGCAGTCTGGCCGTCCAGTTCGGGCCGCGCGGTGTGCGCACGAACGCGATCTGCCCGGGCCCGGTGGAGACGCCCCTGCTCATGGATTGGCTGGTCAAGGATGAGGAGGCGAAGCGGATCCGCCTGGCCCGCAACCCGACCGGCCGCTTCGGCAAGCCCGAGGAGGTGGCCTACGCGGCCCTCTACCTCGCCTCGGACGAGTCGCGCTGGACGAACGGCGCCTCGCTCGTCGTCGACGGCGGCATCAGCGTCAACTACTTCTAGGGAGGGGCGACGCTCGGGCCACACGATCGGCGACGGGAGGCTGCGCGGCGAGGGGGTGCTCGTGTTGCGGCGGCCGTGACAAGCAGCGAACGGAGACCGCGATCCGGGTCCAGTCCCTCGCTCGTGTTGCGATGGCCGTGACAAGCGGCGAACGGGTA
>DASUKL010000094.1:0-19800 GCA_036278755.1 Candidatus Limnocylindrales bacterium
CGGCCAGGCGGATGAAGTAGTCGTAGGGGGTGGGCTGGGCCGCCGAGCTGATGATGTACAGGGCCGCTCCGGCGAAGCCGATGGCCACCGCCAGCAGCAGCTCGTCGCTGCGCGAGAGGCCGGTCAGGTCCTCGATGGTCGTCGGGCGGGGCGGTTCGGCTGCCTGCGGGGCCAGCTCGGGCGCCCGGGGCAGGCGCAGGGACGTCGTTCGGCGCGGGGGGAGGCGGTGCGCGGGCCGCGGCGTCCGGGGCGGATCGGGGCTCGACATCGGCTCGACTGTAGCCGACTCGCCTGTCGATAGACTGACGCGATGCTCGAGGCAGTGACGGCCAGGGCGGACGATCCGGACCTTCGGCTAGGCGCGTGGCTGGGCCTCGGAGCGTTCGTCCTCGTCGTCCTGGCTGGGCGGGCCCAGGATCTCCTGCCCTCGCCCGAGCGGATGCTCCTCGTCCTGGCCTGGCCCGTCGTGGCCTGGCTGTTCGAGCGCACCCGGCTGGCCGTCGTTCCTCTGGCCTACCTCATGGGCGGCGGGCTGCTCCTCCGCCTGGCCCACTTCGGGGCCGGCGGATCCGATCATCTGGCGGCCACGAACGAGGCCATCAGCGTCTTCCTCTCCGGTGGCGACCCCTACCGCCACGTCTACCAGTCGACGATCCCGCCAGGTTCGCCGGTCTCGCAGCCGCCGGTGGAGCTGTGGCTGCACCTGCCTGGGGCGGTGCTCGGCGGCCTGCGCGGGGTCATGGCCACGGAGACCGTCGCGGCCCTGGTCGTGCTGCTCATGCTGGCCTGGCTCGCGACCCGGATCTCGTGGACCCTGGGTCTGCCCGCCCTGGGGCTGTACGCGGCGCTCGGCAACCTCGTCAACCTGACCAACGACGGCAGCAACGACACCTCGACCGGCGCCCTCGTCCTGCTGGCCGCCCTGGCCCTCGTGTGGGCCGTGCGGAGGACGCAGGACCGCGTCGACGACCCGCGAGCGATCGAGCTGGCCGGGGTGGCCGGGGCGCTGGCCGTGGGCACGAAGCAGACGATGCTCTTCCTCGTGTTGCTGCTGGCCGTCGGCCTGTGGCAGCTCCGCGGGCAGCGGACGGCGTGGCGCTATCTGGCGGCCGCGGCGGTGGCCCTCGTGATCCTGTCGGCCCCCTTCGTCCTCCTCGGGCCCATCGACTTCGTGCGGGGCATCGCCTCGTTCGCCGGGGCTCATGCCGACGTCTACGGCTGGAACATCTGGGTCTTCGCCCAGCAGATGGGCTGGCCCGTGCTCGACCCGGGGCCGGCCACGGCCGTCGACGTGCTGGCTACCCTGGCGGCGTTCGTGATCGCGCTGGCCTGGTGGCCGCAGAGCGTGGCCCGCGGGGCCGCGGCGGGCATCCTGGTGACCCTCGTCCTGCTGCTCGCGGCGCGCTGGACGACCTACGCTTACTTCGCCGGCCTGGCGCCCCTGATCCTGGCCCTACCGGTCCTCGACGCGTGGGAAGCCGGGGTCACGGCGGTCCAGACATCGGAGGCCGGAGCGACGTGATCCTGCACGTCGATCTCGACGCCTTCTTCGCCGCGGTCGAACAGCGCGATCGGCCCGAGCTGCGCGGCAAGCCGGTGGTCGTGGGCGGAGGCGGTCCCGACGACCGGGGCGTGGTCTCCGCGGCTTCGTACGAGGCCCGCCGCTTCGGGGTCCGTTCGGCCATGCCCCTGCGGACCGCGGCGGCCCTCTGCCCGGCGGCCGTCTTCGTGCCCGTCGACGGGGCCAAGTACAGCGCCGTCAGCCGGGAGGTCATGGCCATCCTGCGCCGCTTCACCCCCCGCGTCGAGCAGGTCTCGATCGACGAGGCCTTCCTCGATGTGGCCGGGTCGGAGGCCCTCTTCGGCCCTCCCGTGGCCATCAGCCGGGCCATCAAGACGGCCATCCAGACCGAGCTGGGGCTGACCGCCTCGGTCGGCGTGGCCACCACGAAGCTGGTGGCCAAGGTCGCCTCCGACCTGCGCAAGCCCGATGGCCTGGTCCTCGTCGCGGCCGGCGCTGAAGCCGACTTCCTGGCGCCCCTGCCCATCGAACGGCTGTGGGGCGTCGGGCCGCAGACGCGCGCCGCGCTGGCTGAGTACGGCGTGGTGCGGATCGGCGACCTGGCCGGCCTGCCCGTGGACCTGCTCACCCGCCGCTTCGGGAAGCACGGGGCCGAGCTGGTGGATCGAGCTCGAGGCATCGATGCCTCGCCCGTTTCGGACGGCCTGGAGGCGAAGTCGGTCAGCCACGAGCACACGTTCGCCGTGGACGTGGCCGATTGGGAGACGTTGGAGCGCACGCTCCTGGCCCTCGCCGATGGGGTCGCCTCACGGCTGCGGGCCGGTGGGGTGCGGGCCGCGACGGTGGGCGTCAAGGTCCGTGACAGCGGGTTCGTGACGGTGACCCGCCAGCGCACGCTGCCCGAGCCGACCGACGAGCTCGAGCCGATCTGGCGGACCGCCTGCGAGCTGGTCCGGCCCCAGGCCCGCGGCAAGCGCATCCGGCTGCTGGGCGTGGCCGCCACGGGCCTCGGCGAGCGGGACCAGCTGACCTTGTTCGCGGCCGGCGACGAGCGCCGACGACGGGCCGAGGCGGCCTCCGACGCGATCCGGGCCCGCTACGGTCAGCGGGCCATCACCCGGGCACGGCTGCTGGGCGACGCCACGGCCGCGCCGTTCGAGCGTGACCCGAACACGGCCCCCGAGGCGCACCGGGTGGGGCGACGCGTCCGGCCCCCTTGACACCGAACATCCGTTCGATTAGGGTCGCGGTGGAGGGATAGAACGGATGTTCTCCAGGCGTTCGGGCTGCCGACCTGGAGGTGCAAGCCCCCGGAAAAGGAGTCACGTTCGGATGTCGATGATCCCCATCACCCCAGTCGCCGTGGGCGTCCGTTGGGATGCCTTCGCCCGACGGCCTCGCCGTCTCAGGATCGGCGGCGAGGATGTGGCCATCACCAGGGTGGACCGTGTCCGCCACGAGGCCCAGGCCTATCCGGCCAAGCGCGGCCCGCGAGCGGTCTTCGCCGTCCGCACACCGGACGCTCGCCTGTCGCTGGTCTACGAGCGGCGCACGCGCCGCTGGACGGTGGAGGCTCTGGATGCCAGCCCGATGAGCTCGGCCCTGCCGGCCTGACGCGGCAGCGAGGGGCGCGAAAAGCGGGGGAAGCGAGCCGCCGGGGCCGGGGGGACCAGGAGCGCCCGAGGTGGTGGGGGCGGCGGCCTGGCATGCGACAATCGCGCTCGTGCCCCCCACCCCCCCTGCCGAGCTCGCCAGCGCGAGCGTCACCGAGTTCACGGAACGTCTTGCCTCGTCCGCCCCGGTCCCGGGCGGCGGCAGCGCCTCGGCCCTCGTGGGTGCTTTCGGGGCGGCCCTGGCGGTGATGGTCGGCCGCCTGTCGGCCGATCGGCCGCGGTATGCGGAACATGCTGCGACCCACGAACGAGTCGTCTGGGGGGCCGAGGAGGCCCGGCGGCGCCTGCTCGAGCTGGCCGATGAGGATGCCGTGGCTTACGGACGTTTCGCGGACGCGGCGCGCCTGCCCCGCGAACCGGAAGCTGCTCGGGCGGAGCGTGAGCAAGCCCTTCGGGAGGCCGCCCGCGAGGCCACGTTCGTGCCGCTGGAGACGCTCCGGCAGTGCCAGGAGGCGGCCCGCATGGTCCAGGCCCTGGCCGGGCGGAGCAACGTCAACGCCGCGAGTGACCTGAACGTGGCGGCCCATCTCCTCGCCGCCGCCGCGGCCGGAGCGGCGGCCAACGTGCGCATCAACCTGCCCAGCCTCGGTGATCCGGCCGAAGCGGAGCGCATCGAGCAGCAGGTGGCGGACCTGACGGCCGCGGTGGAGCGGGACGTGGCCGCCACCCATGCCGCCACGGCGGCCGGGCCGCGGTCGCCCGAGGCTGGCGCGTGACGGCCGTCGACACGCCCGAGGACACCGTCACGGAAGGGCCGGTTCGCCCGCGAGAGGTGTCGGCCAGTGGCCGAGCACGACTCCTCGAAGGCCGTCCGTTGGCCGCCGAGATCAGAGCCCAAGTCGCCGTCGACGTGGCCGACATCGTGGCCCGCTTCGGTCGCCCGCCCGCCCTGGCCGTGGTGTTCGTGGGCGACGACGCACCGTCAGCCGTGTACCTGGAACGGATCATCCACGGCTGCGAGACCGTCGGGGCCAGCACCCGGACCGTGGGCCTGCCGGCCGACACGGACGGCCCGGCCCTCGGTCAGGCCGTGCGCCGCCTCAGCCGTGATCCGGCGGTGGACGGGATCATCGTCCAGATGCCGCTCCCGGCCGGGCTGCCGCTGCGCGCGATCATCGACGCCATCGACCCCGACAAGGACGTGGACGGGCTGCATCCCATCCACGCCGGCCGGCTGGCCCTGGGCTACGAGGGGTTCCTGCCGGCCACGGCCCAGGCCGCGGTGGAGATCCTCAAGCGTTCCGGGTACGACCTGGAAGGCCTCAGTGCGACCGTCGTGGGCCGCAGCAACGTGGTCGGCCGGCCGGCCGCCCTGCTGCTCCTCCGCGAACACTGCACGGTCACGATCTGCCACTCGCGGACGCGCGACCTGGCGGCCAGCACCCGGGCCGCCGACATCGTGGTGGTGGCCGCCGGGCGTCCGGGCCTCATCACGGGGGCCATGCTGAAGCCGGGCGCCCTGGTCGTCGACGTGGGCATCAACGTCACCCCGGAGGGGATCGTCGGCGACGTCGACTTCGCCTCGGCGAGCCAGGTCGCGGCGGCCATCACGCCGGTCCCCGGCGGGGTAGGACCGCTCACCGGCGCCATCCTCCTCGAGCATCTCGTGACGGCCGCGCGCCGCCACCTGACCCGGGCCTGAGCGGCCCGCCAGAAGCGGGACGACGCCTATGAGCATGCCCTCCAGCCTGGAGATCGCCCAGGCCGCCACGCCCCGACCCATCACCGAGATCGCCGATGCGCTGGGGATCCTGCCCCACGAGCTGGACCCCTACGGCCGGGACAAGGCCAAGATCCGGCTCGAGATCCTGGACCGCCTGGCCGATCGGCCTGCAGGCCGGGAGATCGTGGTCAGCGCTATCACCCCGACGCCCCTGGGCGAGGGCAAGACCACCACGACCATCGGCCTGGCCCAGGGCCTCAACCGGATCGGTGTCCGAACGGCCGTGGCCATCCGTCAGCCCTCCCTGGGCCCCATCTTCGGCATCAAAGGCGGGGCGGCCGGCGGCGGCTACAGCCAGATCATCCCCATGGAGGACTTCAACCTCCATCTGACCGGCGACAACCACGCCGTGGGTGCCGCTCACAACCTGGCCGCGGCCTTCATCGACAACCACCTCTACTTCGGCAACGCCCTGGGCATCGAGCCCAGCACCATCGACTGGCCGCGGGTGGTCGACATCAGCGACCGGGCCCTCCGTGAGGTGGTCATCGGCCTCGGCGGTCGGCAGAACGGGCGCCCTCGGGAGACCGAGTGGCAGATCACGGTCGCCTCGGAGGTCATGGCCATCCTGGCCCTGGCGGCCGACCTCCAGGACCTCCGCCGCCGGCTGGGACGGGTCGTCGTGGCCGAGCGCGCGGACGAGACGCCGGTGACCCTCGAGGACCTCAAAGTCGCCGGGGCCATGACCGTCCTCCTGCGCGACGCGATCAAGCCGAACCTGCTCCAGACGATCGAGGGCGGGCCGGCCTTCGTCCACACCGGGCCCTTCGGCAACATCGCCCACGGCAACAGCTCGGCCCTGGCCGATCGGATCGCCCTCAAGCTCGTCGACGCGGTCTGCACCGAGGCCGGGTTCGGGGCTGACCTGGGGGCCGAGAAGTTCTTCGACATCAAGTGCCGGCTGTCGGGCATCCGACCGTCGGCGGCCGTGGTCGTGGCCACCATCCGGGCCCTCAAGATGCACGCCGGGGTGGGCCGGATCGTGGCCGGCAAGCCGCTCGACCCGGCCCTCGAGGCGGAGGACGCGGAAGCCGTCCGGCGGGGCGCGGCCAACCTGGCCAAGCAGATCGAGAACGTGCTGGCCTTCGGCGTGCCCTGCGTCGTGGCCATCAACGCCTTCCCGGCCGACCGCCCCTCGGAGGTCGCCGCGGTGCGGGAAGTGGCCCTCGCCGCCGGGGCCCGCGACGCCGTCGTGGCCACGCACTTCCAGGACGGCGGGGCAGGGGCTGAGGCGCTGGCCCGGGCCGTGTGGTCGGTGGCCCAGGAGGGCGCCCCGGAGTTCGCCTACCTCTACCCCGACGAGTTGCCCCTGGCGGCCAAGATCGAGACCATCGCCCGCCGTATGTACGGCGCGGACGGGGTCGAGATCCTGCCCCAGGCCACGCGCCAGATCGAACACCTCGAACGCCAGGGCTACGGCGACCTGCCCGTCTGCATGGCCAAGACCCACCTCTCGATCAGCCACGACCCGGCGCTGAAGGGCCGCCCGAGCGGCTTCACGGTCCCCATCCGGGAGGTCCGGCCGTTCGCCGGGGCGGGCTTCGTGACGGCCTATTGCGGCGACATGCGGACCATGCCCGGCCTGCCTTCCCGTCCCGGCGGCGAGGGCGTGGACATCGATGCGGAGGGACGGATCGTCGGCCTCTTCTAGGCCTCCGTGGCCGGTCGGCTCGACCGCCCCCCGCCGACCGATAGGACCCCCGCTTGCCGGACTGCGACGTCGTGCGTACCATGAGCGCAGCGCCGTTCACGGCGCCCGCGTCCTGCCGCCCCGAAGGGGAGTCCTGAACCTGATGCTCGAAACCGAAGCCCAGCCCACCATCGCCCAGCCGATCCTCCCGCTGTCCGCCAACGAAGCCCTGGTCCGCCTCAGCGACGCCGCCGCGGCCAAGCTCCGCGAGTTGACCACCGCGGAGAAGAACCCGGCCGTGGGCCTGCGGGTCTACGTCTACAGCGGAGGTTGCTCCGGCTTCCGCTACGGGATGATGCTCGAGGACCAGCCCACCGCCGAGGACGTCCTCGTCGAGAGCCAGGGCGTGAAAGTCTACGTCGACGGCTCCAGCCAGCAATACCTGCAGGGCTCGGAGATCGACTACGTCGACACGCTCATGGGCGCCGGCTTCACGGTCAACAATCCCAACGCCGTCGCGGCCTGCGGTTGCGGCAGCAGCTTCCGGACCGCCGAGTCCGAGGGTGCGCCGGGCGCCTGCCACCACTGAGTGGGACCGGCTTGACGCCGGACGAGGGTCCGCGGGGCCCAGCCGCCGCTGAAGCGAACGCGCTCAGCCGTCGCTGAAGCGCTGCTCCTTCCAGGGGTCGGCGTCGTTGTGGTAGCCGTAGCGCTCCCAGAAGCCGAGCTGGTCGTGGTCGAGGAACTCCAGGCCACGTAGCCACTTGGCGCTCTTCCAGAAGTAGCGCTTGGGCACGAAGAGCCGCAGCGGATAGCCGTGCTCGGGGGCCAGCGGCTCGCCGCCGTACGTGTCGGCCAGGAGCACGTCGTCATCATCCAGCACCTCGCGGGGCACGTTGGCCGTGTAGCCCTGCTCGGCGTGGGCCACGACGAAGCGGGCGCTCGGCCGGAGCTGGGCCAGCTCCAGGACCTGCTGGATGGGTACGCCCTCGAAATCGGTGTCCAGCTTCGTCCAGCGCGTCACGCAGTGGATGTCGGTGTGGACCTGCTTGCGGGGCAGGGTCTTGAACTGCTCCCAGGTGAGTTCGAACGGCGCGTCGACCTCGCCCCACACGCGGAAGGTCCACGTGGCCAGGTCCGTCCTGGGGATGGAGCCGTAGTGGAGCACCGGCCACTTCTCGGTGACGTACTGGCCGGGCGGGACGCGACGCTGCTGGTCGGGGGTGAGCTGCGGTCCGCGGCTCATGAGGCGGTCGAGCATGGGCTCAGTGTAGGTCTCGGCGGAGGCCTCGGCCCAGCAGGCCTTGGCTCAGGCCTCGTCGAGGCCGCGGACGATGGCCCGGACGATGAACCGCGCCGCCTCGCCGCTCTTGCCGCCCAGCTTCTGGCCGGCCGCCTGGTCGAGGGCCAGACGGAGGTCCGCGAGGGCCTGCTCCAGCTGCGGCGTGCGGCTCAGGCTGCCCTCGGCGAATGCCGCCTCGAGTCGATCGCGGACGTGGGCCGCCACGTCCACAGCGTGGCCCTTCTCCTGGGCCAGGGCGCGGACCTCATCCCGGGCCGCCTCAGCGACAGGCCCACCGCTGCTCACTGCTGGAGCCGCCGCCACTCGTCAGCCAGGATGCCCATCGACAGCTCGTCCCAGTGGCGCTGGTCCCGCCAGATGGCGTCGCGCAGACGTCCTTCGATGGTGAAGCCGGCCTTCTGATAGGCCCGGATGGCACGCTCGTTGAAGCTGAACACGCCCAGGCCCACGCGGTGCAGGCCCAGCGTCTCGAAAGCGTGCCGGAGCATGAGCTCGACCGCCTCCGTGCCCAGCCCCTGGTTCCAGGCGTCCGGCTCGCCGATGGTGATATGGAACATGGCCGAGCTGTTCTCCGGGTCGAGGGCCGAGAACGTGGTCAGGCCGACCAGCCGGTCGGTGGCCCGAACGTGGATGGCGTAGGCCAACGCGTCGTCGGCCAGCAGCCGAGCCCGGAAGAAGGCCTCGATCTCCTCGGTGGCCATGGGCCGGATCTGGTAGCGCGTCAGGCGGGCCAGCTCCGGGTCGCGGTACCAGCGCAGGACGGCCGGCAGGTTCTCCGGGCGATGGTGGCGCAGCGCCACCCGCCGACCCTCGAGGACGGCGGGATGCCAGTGACGGCGGTCCACGGCGGGAGACATGGGGCGCGATGCTACCATCGGTCCCCATGCGCCGATGGAGCGAGGCGGCCTGGGACGTGGCGGCCACCCGCCGCACTTCGGAGAAGGTGGCCCGCCTGGCCGAGTACCTCCGCTCGCTCGAGCCTGACGAGCTGCCCATCGCCGTCGGATTCCTGGCCGGGCGCCCACTCACCGGAGGGACTGGAGCCGGAGGGACTGGGGCCGGAGGGAGCGCCCAGGTGCTGGGCCTGGGCTGGTCGACCATCGCCCAGGCGGTCGAAGCCGTGGCCGGAGCCGATGCTCGCGCCCTGGCCCGCCACTACGACGCCTCGTCCGATCTGGGTCAGGCCGTCCGTGACCTGCTGGTCGGATCCGGCCACCACCCCGCCGCCGAGCCCCTGGGGCTGCGCGAGGTGCGGGCGACGTTCGAGCGAGCGGCCAAGGCCCGCGGGCCCGAGGCCAAGCGCCAGGCCTTCCAGGACCTCATCGCCCGAGCCGACCCCCAGGAGGCCATGGCCCTCACCAAGATCGTGGGCGGGGATATGCGCATCGGGCTGCGGGAGGGCCATCTGGAGGCCGCCATCGCAGCGGCCTTCGGGCGTGAGCTCGATGACGTCCGCTGGGCCGGCATGCTGACCGGCGACCCGGCGGACGTGGCCGTCCTGGCTCGCGAGGACCGCCTGGCAGAGGCCCGTCTGGCCCTCTTCCGGCCCTTGACCTCGATGCTGGCCTCGCCGGCCGCTGACGCGGGCGAGGTCGTGGCCCGCCTCGGCACCCCAGTCTGGGTCGAGGACAAGTACGACGGCATCCGGGCCCAGCTCCATCGCCAGGCGGGCGAGACCCGCCTTTTCAGCCGGGACCTCAACGAGGTCAGTGCCGCCTTCCCCGACGTCATCGCCGCGGCCGCCGAGCTGGCCTGGGACGGCATCCTGGACGGCGAGCTGCTGGCCTGGCGCGACGGGGCCGCCCTGCCCTTCCTCGACCTCCAGGCCCGGCTGGGGCGCAAGCGCCCGCCGCCGACGCTGCTGGCCTCGACCCCGGTGATCTTCGTGGCCTTCGACCTGCTCGCCTGGGGCCCGGGTGGCGCCGCGGTCGAACCGCTGTTGCGGGCCCCGCTGCGCGATCGCCGCCTCCGTCTCGAGGGCCTCGACCTGGCCACACGCCCGGGCTTCGGGCTCTCGCGACGGGAGCAGGCGGCCGACGCCGTCCAGCTCGACCGGCTCTTCGAGGACGCGCGGGGACGGGGCAACGAGGGCCTCATGGTCAAGGACCCGGACAGCCAGTACGCGCCGGGCCGGCGGGGCTACGGCTGGCTCAAGCTGAAGCGGCCGCTGGCCACGCTCGATTGCGTGGTGGTCGGCGTGGAGGTGGGCCACGGCAAGCGCCACGGCGTCCTCTCCGACTACACCTTCGCCGTCATCGACGACCGGGCCGGGACGGATGAGGGCGACGCGGCCAGCGGCTGGGGCCAGCAGCTGGTCACGGTGGGCAAGGCCTACAGCGGCCTGACCGACGCGGAGCTGGCCGCGATGACGACCTGGTTCGAGGAGCACACCCTCGAGCGTCGGGGGCGGTATCGCGTCGTGGAGCCGACGATGGTGGTCGAGGTGGCCTTCGACGTCGTCCAGCCCTCGCGCCGCCACGCCAGCGGCTTCGCCCTGCGCTTCCCGCGCATCGTCCGGCTGCGGCCCGACAAGCCGGCGGCCGAGGCCGACCGGCTGTCGACCGTGGCCGCCCTGGCGGCTCGATCCGCTCGCGCGGCAGCCATCGAGGTCGTGACAGCCGGCGAACGCCGGGTATCCTAGCCGCCATCATGTTCGGCCCGGGACCCGCGCTCCACGAGCACACGCTGACGCTGTTCACCGACAGCTATGTGGTCCGCGGCCGGCTCGCGTCCCCTGGCGCTCGCCTGACGGACGTCCTGAACAACGCCGAGAACGGCCTCCTGGTCATCGAGGATGCCACCTTCGAGGAGTTCGGCGGCTCGGGGGGGACCGAGCGCGCGGCGTTCGCTCAGGTCAACCTGGCCGCGGCGCTGTTCGCCACGTCTGACGAGATGGTCGAGCCGATGCCCGAGATGCGCATGGCCAAGGTCCCACAGCAGGCCCTCATCAGCGTGCCGCCCTTCCGCATCGTGGGCCGTATCCACTTACCGGCCGTGGAGTCCCTGCGCGAGGCCCTGGCCGAGCTGCGCCAGGCGTTCGTGCCGGTCAGCGACGCCACCTACTGGTCCGAGGCCCTGCGGGAGCCGCGCACGAGCTCGGTCTTCCTGGCCTTCAACCACGCCCGCGCCCAGATCCTGGCCCCCTACGCCGAGCAGGATCCCTGGAGCGACGCCCGCATGAACGCGCTGTCGGGCGGCGGTCCGACCTCGCCCGAGGTGGAGCAGGCCTAGCCCGGCCCAGCGGGACGGCGCGAGCTAGCGGTCGACGGGCAGGTCCATGCGGCTCCCCCAATCGGCCCAGCCTGCGGCGTAGACCGCGATATCGGCGTAGCCCAGCAGGTCCAATACGAAGGCCGACTTCGTGGCGGCGATGCCCGAGCCGTCGTAGGTGATCGCCCGCCGGGCCCGCGCAGCGCCCGCCTCGGCGAAGACTCTGGCCGCCCGATCGGCCGGGACGAAGCGCTGGCTGCCCGGTTCGGTGAGCAGCGCGGCGGGCACGTTGATGGCGCCGGGGATGTGGCCCAGGCGAAGGGCGTTGCCGCCCTGGCCGTGGAACTCGGCCGGGGCGCGGACGTCGATGACGTCCACCTCGCGCGACCCGAGAAGGGCCCGCACGTCGCCCGTCGAGAGCTGCCAGCGGGGGCTGGCCCGGGGGGTGAACGTGGCCGGCTCCGGCTCGCCGCTGGCGGAGGACACCGGCCGGCCACTGGCCTGCCAGGCCGTCCAGCCGCCGTCGAGGATCCTCACGCTCTGGAAGCCGTAGACCTGGAGGCTCCACCACATCCGGGCCGCGTAGTGGGAGGCGGCGTCGTCGTAGAGGACGGCCGTCATGCCGTCCCCGATGCCCGCGCGGCTCAGGACCGCGGCGAAGGCGTCCGGCCCCACGAGCTGGTAGGGCAACTCGTCGTCGGTGTCCACGAGGTCGTGGGCCCAGTCGACGAAGACCGCGCCGGGGATGTGGCCCACCGCATGCAGCTGCCGCCCCGAGCCGTCCACGCGGTACCGACAATCGATGACCCGGATGCCCGGACGCCCCAGGTGTTCGGCCAGCCAGTCCGGGCTGGCAAGCAGCTCCGGCCGAGCGTAGGAGGTGGGCATCGGGGGCTATGATACCGGGCCATGCCCTCGCTCCCGGAGCCTGATGCCGCGCTGCTCGGAGCGGTGCGGGAGGCACTCCCGGCGACGGCCGCGAGCATCTACCTGAACACCGGGACGGCCGGTCCCCTGCCCCTCCCGGCGGCTGCCGCCATGCGCGAGCTCGAGGACCTGGAGGTGCGTCTGGGTCGGGCCGACATGCCCTCCTGGGACGAGTTCGTGGAGCGTATGGCCGAGGCTCGGGCGACGCTGGCCGTGCCCCTCCACGGCAGGCCGTCGGAGGTGGCTCTCACCCATAGCACGACCGACGGCCTGAACCAGGCCCTCCTGGCACCTGACTGGAAGCCCGGCGACGAGGCCGTCACGACCGACCAGGAGCACCCCGGGCTGCTGGGGCCGCTGCTGGCGCTCCGCGATCGGTTCGACCTCCGGCTGACGCTCGTCCGGGCGGCCGGCGTGGAGCCCGCCGCGATCGTCGATGGGGTCCGTCGGGCGCTGGGTCCGCGGACCCGGCTGGTCTGCCTCTCCCACGTCCTGTGGACCACGGGCGAGGTCATGCCCGTGGCCGAGATCGCAGCCCTGGCTCAGGCGGTGGGCGCCTGGGTCGTCGTGGACGGGGCGCAGTCGGTCGGGGCTATCGACGTTGACGTGCCGGGCTTGGGGGTCGACTTCTACGCCTTCGCCGGCCAGAAGTGGCTGCTCGGTCCGGAGGGTACGGGCGGGCTATGGGCTAGCGAGCGGGCCTGCTTCGAGGCCCACCAGGGCGCGGCGGGCTACCAGGGCTACGAGCACCTGGCGACCGATCTCCAGGGCGAGCGGTTCGGCGATGCCCGTCGCTTCGAGGCCACGACCTTCCATCGCCCGTCGATCGTGGGCCTGGCCCGCAGCGTCGGCTGGCTGGCCATGCAGGTCGGGCTGCCGTGGGCCGTCCAGCGGGCGACGGCCCTGGCCCGTTCGACCGCCGAGCGCCTCGCTGCCGTGCCCGGCCTCGAGCTGCTGACGCCCCGGGAGCGGATGGCGACCCTCGTCACGTTCCGCCTGGCGGGCTGGCCGGCCGAGGGGGTCTGCGAGGTCCTCGCCAGCCGGCTGCAGGCCGTGGCGCGCACGATCCCCGATCGCGACGCGGTCCGCCTGAGCATCGGCTTCTTCAACGACACTGCGGAGCTGGACGCGGTCGTGGGGCTCATCGGGGAGATGGCCGGAGCGACGCCGGCGGCGTTCGAGCGGCGGCCGCCCCTCGTCATCGTGCGACCCGGACCTACCGCTTGAGCGACTCCGGCACCTCCGGCGGCTCCGCAGGATCAGGAGCGGGCGGCTCCGACGGTCGTCCCCTCGGTTCGGGCGGCTCGCGTCCGCCGCCCGAGCCCGTGCGCCCGCGGGGCTGGCTCGAGGTCCGCTGGCGGCAGGCCCGCAACCCGCCGCCGCCCATCATCCGGGCCGTGGTGGCCGACCTCGTGGTGGCCATCGTCGGCGCCGTGCTCCTCCTGGCCTATGACGTGGCCCTGGCTCGGGGGCTGCAACTGCCCGGGGGGGACCTGCGGACGCTCGGCTTCGCCGTCTTCATCGTGGTCGTGGTGGTCGTGGGCAGCGTCCTGACGTACCTCTGGGTCCCGCTTCCGCGGCCGGGGACGAGCGCTCCCGGCCGCTCCGGCTGGAGCGCCATGCTGGGCTTCTTCGCTGCCTGGCCCATCGCCTACCTCGTCCTGGTGGTCGCCTTCCAGGTCATCCGGCCCTTCCTGGGGCCGTGATCCCGGCCCCCGGGGGCGGCCCGCAGATGAACGGGGTGCCCCCTGGCACCAGGCTCTCGGTCGGGGGCGGTCCTGGTACGTTCGGACTAGTCGCGCCCCCGGACCTCTGGCGCTAGACTCGGCCGCAGCCGGTGGCGTGCTGGATCGCGCGGCCACCGAGAAGCGCCTCGTGGCGCACCCAACGCACCGCGGAGAAGACTCGACCATTGGGTCCCCACCATGAACGACTGGTCCGCCGCTGACCCCAAGCCGCACGGCGCCAACGTGCCGGGCGCGGCGCCCTCGCATCTCGTCGCCGAGCCCCCGGTCGCGGACGCCGCCGCCTTCGATGCCCCCCGCTATCCGCAGCCCACGATCGGTGGCGGATCCGGCCCGGGAACCTACATGGCCATGCCCAGGCTCATGGGCGCCCCGGCCTATAGCCGTCCACCGCGACCCGTCGTGGCCGCGACCCCCCGGCCGTTCGACCCTGACGATCTGCCGATCGAGGCCTGGCGCTCCGGTGAGGAGCGAGAGATCGCGGAGGCCGCAGCGCTGGCCTGGGAGGAACGGCGCCTGGCCGCCGACCGCGGACCGGTGATCCAGCCGTCGAGCAACGGCGGCCTGCGCGGGATCGCTGCTCGCCTCCTGCGCGCCGGCTCCTGATCCCGTCCGCGACGGAGCCCTAGACCCTCGCTGATCGCGTTGGGCGCGGCCGTGATGCCGTGGCCATGGCCGTGCCCGAGACGGCCAGGAACAGCAGCAGGGCGATCACGTCCAGCGACCCGCCTGCCTGCCAGGCCCAGGTGGAACCGAGGATGTCGCCGCCGACGACCCGGATCAGCAGGCCGACATGGAGCACGGCCAGGTGGGCGTAGAAGGCGGGCCGGTACGGCAAGGGCCGGCGGACGACCGAGGGCAGGATGACCGGGGCGTGGCCGAAGACCATCGAGATGACGAAGCCCAGGAAGAGGGCGTGGAGCATGGCGTCGAACGCCCGCCCCGAGTCGAGCGCACCGTTCAGCATCCAGGTCAGGCCGGCCACGGCGAGCCAGGCGTAGCCCACGAGCAGGCAGAGGGCGATGAACCGGGTGAGCCCCGCCCCGCGCACCGTGAGGCGAGCGATGTCGTTGCTGGCCAGCCAGGCCGCCAGGCCCAGCAGGCCCAGGCCACCGATACGGACGCCGAGATCCGGAGCCATCGCACTGAGGGCCACGCCGACCCCGAAGGTCACCGCCGCGATGGTGAAGAGGACCCTCGCCCGCGGGCTCAGGCGGCCGACACGGGAGAGCTCGAGCCGCTCGCCGACGATGGTGAGGACGAGGAAGGCGGCCAGCCAGGGCACCACCTGCGCGGTATCGCGACCGGCCAGGAGGAGCAGCCCGGCGCCCAGCCAGGCCACCGCTCCTGCCGCCTGGACGGTCGTGTGGAGCGAGCGTTCGATGCGCTCGAAGGCCACGTACATGGCCACGAAGCAGGCCCCGCCGAGGGTCAGCAGCGCCGGACCCAGGGGTTCCGCCAGCCCGACCACCAGGCTCAGGCCACCGAGCCCCGCCGCCAGCGGCGCGAGATAGCCCCACGGCCGACCGAGGGCCACGGCTCGTTCGAGGGCGATGACCGTGCCCAGGAAGCCGAGGGTCATGAGCAGCCCATGGTCGGCCCCCAGGCGCAGCGAGGCGCTGGGCATGGGCAGGCCCAGCAGCACGAGGGCACCGGTGAGGCCGGCCAGGAGGGCCAGGATGCCCAGGCCCAGGAGCGGCAGGCGTCGGGGCAGGGCGGGCACACGGGCCGCCCCGGCCCGCTCGCTCAGCGCAACCATCCCAGCTGGATCTTGGCCGCGTCGCTCATCCGGTCCGGGCTCCACAGCGGCTCGTAGGTGACCTCGATCTCGACGTCGAGGAGGCCCTCGATGTCGAGCAGCGCCCAGCGGATCTGGTCGGTGAGGTAGGAGCCGATGGGGCAGGCCGGCGTGGTCGTGGTCATGCGGATGGTCGCCAGGCCGTCACGCACGCTGACGCCGTAGACGAGGCCCAGGTCCATGATGTTGACGCCCAGCTCAGGGTCCATGACCTCGCACAGCTGCCGGCGGATCTGCTCCTCGTCGACCCTGAGCCCGAGCAGCGAGGCGACGCTGGGCGGCGAGCCGGCCCTGACTGCGGGGTCGACGTTGGGCGGTGGGCCAGCGATGGAGGCGACACGAGGGTGATGCTCGTCGGTCATGAGGCTGGGACTCCATCGGCTGCGGTCGGGGCGAGATGGGCCAGGCAGAGGTCCGGCCGTACGAACGGCTCGAGGCGGGTCGCCTCCAGCGGGGCCTCGAGCCCCTGCAGAGCGCCCCGCATGAGCCCCAGGTGGACGCCACAGACGACCGTCCGCCGCTGGCCCACGATGGCCGCGAACGGACAGCGGCGGAGGCCCAGCGTGCCACTCGGCCCGGCGCTCAGGTCCGGGGCGAAGCCGGCTCCGTCGAGGATGGCGACGAGGCGGCCCACGGCCGCCGGTCCGGTGGGCGTGGGCGGCGCGCCGGCGACGAGGGCCTGGCCCCAGCGCTCCCCGGCCGCCTCGGCGGCGGCGCGCCGATCGGCCCCCGCGGCGAGCTGGTCAGCCAGGGCGGCGGCCAGGGCCTGGTAGGCCGGCCGCCGGTCCGGAGCGTTGGCCCCACGGTTCTCATCGGCCTCCACCGGGGCGAGGGTCTGTCCCGAGGCGGCGACCGGCGGGCCCGCAAGGGCCGCGTGTCGGACGGTATACCGATAGCCCGGGCGGCCACGGCCGGTCGGTCGGGCCAGGCTGCGATCGACGAGGCGGGCGGCCATCAGCGGCTCGAGCTGCTCGCGGACAGAGTTGGCGTGGAGGCCCATGGCTGCGGCCAGCTCGGTCACGGACAGGGGCCGGTGCGCGGCCCGCAGCACGGCCAGGAGGCCGGCACGGGTGCTGCTGGCCAGCGCCCGGTGGGTGGTGAGCGAGGCGGTCAGGAGGTCATTCGGCACGCTTGCATTTTGCACGGTAATCGGCGTAAATATCAAGTGGTGGCCAGAACGGCTGCAGGAGGATGACGATGACGATCACGATCTCGGACCCGGAAGCGGCCGCCGCGGCAGCGATCCGGGCCCATCACGCCGAGCTGGGGGCAGGCCTGCGACAGCGCACCGAGGGGCTCCATGACGCTGTCCGCCTCGGCCTGGACGAGGCTGCCGCTCGGTCCGAGCTCCTGGCCTTCTTGCGCGGCGAGCTGCTGCCCCACGCCGCGGCCGAGGAGCGGACGCTCTACCCGGCCGCCGCCCGCGGGCGGGCCAGCCTGCTGGTGGAGGCCATGCTCGAGGAGCATCGGCGCCTGCTGGCGGAGGTCGATGCCCTGGCCGCGGCCCCCGCGCCGATCCTCGCGGCCTCCGCCGCGGCGGCCATCAGGGCCCTCTTCGACGCCCACCTGTGGAAGGAGAACGAGCTGCTGGTCCCCTTCCTAGCGGCGGAGCCCGACCTCTCCCTGGCCGGCCTGCTGGGGGGGATGCATGAGCTCGTGGGCTAGACGAAGCCCTGACGCGATGACGAGCGAGGCCTCCGACGCGGCTGCGCGCGACGCGGCTGTGCCCGATGCGGCCGTGGCGATCCTGACCACGACCCTCGTCAAGGCCTTGCGCCGCTTGGGCGAGGCCGGTCAGCCGGCCGTCGCCAGCCGCCTGGCGGCCACGGCCTATGTCGGCCTCCGCCACGACCAACCTCGAAGCGCCGCTCGCCTGAACGGCGTCATGCATCACCTCGCCCGGCTCGAAGGATCCGGCGAGCCGATAGACCGGAGGTACGGCACCATGACCGAGCAGCCCACCCTCGACGTGCGGAGCGAACCGCCCGTCCGCCGCCACACCCTCATCTTCGAGACGTACGAGGCCCTCGCGCCGGGCGACGCCTTCGTGCTCGTCAATGACCACGACCCCAAGCCGCTCTACTACCAGTTCGCCGCCGAGCACGCCGGCGCCTTCAGCTGGGACTACCTGGAGCAGGGCCCCGAGGTCTGGCGGGTCCGCATCGGGCGGACCCCGGTGGGCGTCCAAGCGAAGGGCTGATCAGGACCGCCTGAGGGCGGTGCTAGGATGGCGGCGGGGGAGTAGCTCAACGGTCAGAGCGGCCGGCTTATATCCGGCTGGTTCCTGGTTCGAATCCAGGCTCCCCTACCACCCCTGAGGTTCCCGACATGGAATCCCCGACGCCCAGCAGTGCCCCGCCGGCGGTCGCCGACCCTTCGACCAGGACCGACCGCGGCGCAGGGTTCGACGTCGCGGCCATCCGGGCCCATTTCCCGGCTCTGGCTCGCCAGCAGGACGGCCGGCCCGTGGTCTTCCTCGACGGTCCCGGCGGCAGCCAGGTCCCGGGCGCCGTCGTCGAGGCCGTCTCGCGCTACCTGAGCGACACGAACGCCAACGCGGGCGGAGCCTTCGTCACGAGCCAGGAGAGCGACCTGATCGTGGCCCAAGCCCACGCCGCGGCGGCCGACCTCCTGGGCGCCGCTTCCCCGGACGAGGTCAAGTTCGGGCCGAACATGACGACGCTCACCCTGGGCCTTTCGCGGGCCATCGGGGCCACGCTCCGGCCGGGCGACGAGATCGTCATCACCCGACTCGACCACGAGGCCGATCGGGGGCCCTGGCAGCTGGCCGCGCGCGACGCCGGGGCCGTCATCCGGGAGGTCGACTTCGACCCCCAGACGTGCACCCTGCGCCTCGACGGCCCGGACGGCCTGGGCGGCCTCCTGGGCCCCCGGACCCGGTTGGTGGCGGTGGGCTACGCCTCGAACGCGGTGGGCACCATCAACCCCGTGGCCGAGATCGTCCGCCGGGCCCATGCGGTCGGTGCCCTGGCCTTCGTCGACGCCGTCCACTACGCGCCCCACGGCCTCATCGACGTCCAGGCCCTGGGAGCCGACTTCCTGGCCTGCTCGGCCTACAAGTTCTTCGGCCCCCACGTCGGCCTGTTGTGGGGCCGGCTCGAGCTGCTCCACAGCCTGCCGGCCTATAAGGTCCGTCCGGCCCACGATCGCTGGGAGACCGGGACGCCGAACCACGAGGGTCTGGCGGGGACGTCGGCCGCGGTGGACTACCTGGCCGAGCTCGGCCGTTCGTTGGGCGCTGGGGGCCTGGCTCGGCGGCCGGCCATCGAACGGGCCATGGCCTCGGTCGTCGACTGGGAGGCCGGTCTGTCGGCCCGCTTCCTCGAGGGCGTCTCGGGCATCGCCGGCCTGCGCCTGTGGGGCTCGGTCGATCCCGCTCGAAGCCGGGAGCGGACCCCGACCTTCGCCCTGCGCCTGGAGGGCTGGGCGCCGCGGGCCCTGGCCGAGGAGCTGGGCCGCCGCGGCATCTTCGTCTGGGACGGCGACTTCTACGCCACGGCCCTCATCGAGCGGCTAGGCCTGGCCGAGCGCGGCGGTGTGGTGCGGGCCGGCTTCGCCCACTACACCACCTCCGAAGAAGTCGACCGGCTGCTGGACGAGCTGCGCGACCTGGCCGCCCAGGCCCCGGGCAGCGGGGGAGCCGCGAGCGGCCGGTAGGGCCGGAGCGGGACCCGGTCAGGACTATCGGGGGACGGAGGTACCATTGCCCGCCGCCCCGCGGGGGGCGCATCCTCTGGGCGCTTCCGGGCCCATCGGCCCAGGACCGGAGGATCGATCTCGTTGTCATCTTTTGGACTCATCCCGGGCCGGCGTATCGGGCCGCTCGGGGCGACCCTCATCAGCACCGCGCTCTTCGTGCTGCTCGTGGCCGGACCGGCCGTCGGGGCGACCGCCCCGCGGCTGTCCGATGGCGGCGTCACGCCGGGCAGTGGCCACGCCGGCGATGCCTTCCGCTTCTCGATCACGGTCGAGTTCCGCTCCCACGACCGCCTCGACGGCACGGCCGTCAAGCTCGTCGTGGACGGTCTGGATCATCCGATCACTAGCGCCTCCCCGGTCGACGGCGGCTGGCGCTACACGATCAGCCTGACGCTGCCCGCCGGCTCCCACGCCTGGCAGTTCGTCGTCACGCAGCACGGCGCGTCGAGCACCTGGCCCTCCGACGCCCCTGCGACGCTGGTGGTGAGCCCCACGCCAACGCCGACCCCCACCCCGAAGCCGACGCCGCGGCCGACCGTCGCGCCGACG
>DASUKL010000095.1:0-20503 GCA_036278755.1 Candidatus Limnocylindrales bacterium
GGTCGTCTTTGTGGCCCCGGGCGCGACCGGACCGTGACGGCGTTACACTCTCGCTGCTGCCCGACGTGCACCGCCCCATCCAGGGCGGACCAGCGTGGCGGCGACGGCGCCAGCCCCCGAGATCGCAGGAGAGCCCACCGATGGCCTACGTCATCGCCGAACCGTGCATCGATGTCATCGACCAGTCCTGCGTGGCGGTCTGTCCCGTGGACTGCATCCACTTCGATGCCGGCACCGACCGGAAGCTCTTCATCGATCCCGACGAGTGCATCGACTGCGGCGCCTGTGAGCCCGAATGCCCCGTGACGGCCATCTTCCCTGAGGATTCGCTGCCCCCCGAGTGGGCCAACTACACGGCCATCGACGCCCTGTGGTTCAAGGACAAGGACGCCGCTCGGGCCGAGGTGGACGCCCTCAAGCCCGCGGGCTGACCCGGGCGGCCCATCCCGCCGACCGGCTACGCCCGATGCGCATCGTCTCGCTCCTCCCCTCGGCCACCGAGATCGTCTTCGCCCTCGGCCTGGGCGACGAGCTCGTCGGCCGTAGCCACGAGTGTGACTACCCGCCCGAGGCGCTCGAGGTGCCGGCCGTGACGCGGGCCGCCGGCGACCTGCCCGATCCGTCGAGTCGGGAGGTCCATCAGCGGGTCCAGGAGCGGCTCCACGGCGGCAGCTCCCTGTACGAGCTCGACGAAGCGGCCCTGGCCGAGGCCCACCCCGACCTCATCCTGACCCAGGAGCTGTGCGAGGTCTGTGCCGTCAGCTACCGCCAGGTCACGGCCGCCGTGCGGCGCCTCGACGCCGAGGCCACGGTCCTCAGCCTGGAGCCGTCGAGCATCGAGGGCATCCTCAACACGATCACCACGGTGGGTGCCATGACCGAGGCGGAAGACGAGGCGGTGGGCCTGGTCGAGCTCCTCCGCGAGCGCCTGGGCCACCTCGAGAACCGGGTCCTGGAGCGGCGTCTGGAGGGCGTCCGGCCCCGCCGCGTGGCCTGCCTCGAGTGGCTCGATCCACCTTTCGCCTCCGGCCACTGGGTGCCCGAGCAGGTCCGCCGGGCCGGCGGCTGGGACCTCCTGGGCCGGGAGGGCGAACGCTCCTACGAGACGACCTGGCAGGCGCTCGCCGAGGTCGATCCGGAGCAGCTCTTCCTCATGCCCTGCGGCTTCGATGCGCCGGGCACGCGCGAGGCCTGGGCCCGGGCCGAGCTGCCGCCCGCCGTGAGCGCCCTGCGGGCCGTCCGTGAGGGCCAGGTCCTGGCTCTCGACGGCAGCGCCTATTTCAGCCGGCCGGGCCCCCGCGTCGTGGACGGCATCTCCCTCCTGGCCGAGCTCATCGACCCCGACGGTTTCGCCGGCCAGGCGCCAGCAGGTTCCTGGCTCCCGATCTAGACCCTGGGCAGGCCAGTCAGCTTAGACCTTGGGCAGGCTGGCCAGCGCCGTCTCGACCTTCTCCGCGGGGTACTCGTAGTCCTCGATGCCGCCCGCCAGGTAGCGCTCGTAGGCGCTCAGGTCGAAGTGGCCGTGGCCGCTCAGGTTGAAGAGGATCACCCGGCCCTGGCCGGCCTCCTTGGCTTCCAGGGCCTCGTCGATGGCTGCCTTGACCGCGTGGGCCGACTCGGGCGCCGGGACGATGCCCTCGGTCCGGGCGAACCGCACCCCGGCCTCGAACGTCGACCGCTGGTGGACGGCCCGGGCCTCGATGATGCCCTGGTCCTTCAGGAGGCTGACCAGGGGCGCCATGCCGTGATAGCGCAGGCCGCCAGCGTGGATGGGCTCGGGCACGAAGTCGTGGCCCAGGGTGTGCATCTTGACCAGCGGGGTGAGCTTGCCGGTGTCGCCGAAGTCGTAGGCGTACACGCCCCGGGTCATGCTCGGGGCGGCCTCCGGCTCGACGGCCACGATGCGGTAGTCGGCCTCGCCGCGGAGCTTCTGGCCGGCGAAGGGGAACGTCAGGCCGGCGAAGTTCGAGCCGCCCCCGGCACAGGCGATGATCACGTCGGGCCGCTCGCCGGCCAGGGCCATCTGCTCCAGCGCTTCCTGGCCGATGACCGTCTGGTGCAGCAAGACGTGGTTGAGCACCGAGCCCAGCGCGTACTTCGTGTCGTCGCGGGTAGCCGCATCTTCGACCGCTTCGCTGATGGCGATGCCCAGGGAGCCCGGGCTGTCGGGTCGCTCGGCCAGGACCGCCCGGCCGTAGTTCGTCTCGGGTGAGGGGCTGGCCACGACACTGGCCCCATAGGTCTCCATGAGGATCCGCCGGTAGGGCTTCTGGTCGTAGCTGACGCGGACCATGTAGACCTTGACCTCGAGCCCGAAGACCGCGCCGGCGAAGGCCAGGGCGCTGCCCCATTGGCCCGCTCCTGTCTCGGTCGCCAGGCGCTTGACGCCGTCCTCCTTGTTGAAGAAGGCCTGGGCCAGGGCCGTGTTGGGCTTGTGGCTGCCGGCCGGGCTCACGCCCTCGTACTTGTAGTAGATGTGGGCCGGGGTATCGAGGGCCTGCTCGAGACGGCGGGCCCGATAGAGCGGGCTGGGGCGGTACAGCGCGTAGGCCTGGCGCACGGGATCGGGGATCTCGACCTCCCGGTCGGTCGAGACCTCCTGGAGGATGAGGGCCATCGGGAACAGGGGAGCCAGATCGGCCGGGCCGATGGGCTGTCCGGTCCCGGGGTGGAGCACCGGCGGCGGCGCGACCGGCAGGTCCGCGGCGATGTTGTACCAGGCCCGCGGGATGCGGTCCTCATCGAGGATGAACTTCGTCCGCTCCAGTGTCATCCGGCTCCTCCTCGTCCGCCTCCGGACGGCCTCGGCCCCCGCTCGACCCCTCGTCCGACAGGATACCCGGCCGGCATCATGGTCTACGCTCCGGGGGTGCCGTTCCGTGCCCGTTTCGAGTGCCTGTGGTGCGGTCGTCCCTGGACGGCCGCGGATGGCGAAGCCCTCGAGGGCTGGGCCCAGCTCTGCCCCGACTGCCTGGGCCGGGCCGGAGACAACGGCTTCCTGCGGGCCCGACTCCACGCCGCCATCGCCGAGCGCGGTCGCAGCCAGCGTCAGGGGCCCGACCCCGACGCGGAGATGGTCGCCTACTACGAGGCCCGAGCGACCGAATACGACGACTGGTATCTCCGCCGCGGCCGCTACGACCACGGCCCGCTGGAGAACCTGGCCTGGACGATGGAGCTGGACCAGGCCACCCTGTGGCTGGACCGCCAGCCCCTGAACGGCCGCATCGTCGAGCTGGCCGCCGGCACGGGCTGGTGGTCGCCCCTGCTGGCCGGCAAGGGCGAGCTGTGGTGCTACGACGCCGCGGGGGCGCCGCTCGACCGCGCCAGCCAGCGCCTGGTAGCCCATCGCCTGCGGGCCCACCTCCACGTCCGTGATGCCTGGGCCCCGCCCGAGCCGCCCCCGGCCGACGCGCTGTTCACGGGCTTCTGGCTGAGCCATGTGCGGCGGGCCCGACTGGGCACGTTCCTGGCCCTGGCTCGGGCCTGGCTCAAGCCCGGCGGCCGCCTGGCCTTCATCGACTCCCGGCCCGATCCGGCCTCGGGGGCGCCGGACCAGGACTGGGACCCGGCCACGGAGACGAGCCGGCGCCGCCTGGCCGACGGCCGCACCTTCACCGTGCCCAAGGTCTACTACGCGCCTGACGAACTCGATGCGGCCCTCCGGGCGGCCGGCTTCGAGGACCCCGAGATCACGACGACCAGCCGCTTCTTCCTCCTTGGCTCGGCCGTGGCAGGGGAGGCCGGCCAGGGGAACCCCTAGCCTGGGAGGCGGCAGGCCCCGACGGGCAGGGATCCGGGCGGCGGGCTCGGAGACCCGTCCGGGCGACGGGTCCTGGCGGTCGGTCGGTCGGGGCCGCCGGTCGAGGCTCGGTATACTCGGCCCTCCATGTCTCTCCACGATGCCCGCATCGCCATCATCGGCTCCGGGGTGATGGCCGAGGCCATGATCGCCGGCCTGCTCCGCAACGGCTCCGTGGCGCCCACGGCCATCGTCGCCAGCCACCCGCGCGCCGAGCGGCGGGCGGCCCTCGAGCACGATTACGCGGTGCGCACCTGTGCGGCCAACGGCGAGGCCATAGCCGAGGCCGACGTCATCGTCCTGGGCATCAAGCCCCAGATGCTCACCCGCGTGGGGCGGGACCTGCACGGCAGCCTGCGCCCCGGCCAGCTCGTCCTCTCGATCATCGCCGGCGGCACGACGACCGCCCTGGCCAACGCCCTGGGCCACCGCCAGATCGTGCGCAGCATGCCCAACACGCCGGCCCGGCTGGGCAAAGGCATGACCGTCTGGTACGCCACCCCCGAAGTCACCGACGCCCAGCGCGAGCAGGCCGGGACGTTGCTGCGGGCCCTGGGGGCGGAGCTGGCCGTGGATGACGAGCGCCTGGTGGCCATGGCCACGGCCGTCAGCGGGACCGGGCCGACCTACGTCTTCCTGGTCATGGAGGCGCTCATCGACGCGGCCGTGCACCTGGGTTTCCCGCGCCACGTGGCCCACGACCTGGTCATCGAGACGCTCGAAGGCAGCACGCTCTTCGCCAAGTCCAGCGGCCTCCATCCGGCCGAGCTGCGGAACATGGTCACCTCGCCGGGGGGCACGAGCGCGGCGGCGCTCCACGAGCTCGAGTCCGGCCGCCTGCGGACGGTCCTCTCGGAGGCCGTCTGGGCCGCCTACCGGCGGACCGAGGAGCTGGGCCACCAGCTCGAGGAGGCTACGGCCGCGGAGGCCCTGCCGGCCCGGCCACGAGGTGGCAGCCGGGCCTGACCCTGGCCCCATGATCCGGCACCCCACCCGGGCCTGGGGCACCTGCCCCGTCCGACCGTCCCGGCCGTGCCAACGGGGTCCCATCCGCATGGCATGATGCCGGCGTGCCAAGCCGACCTGCCGCCGTCACCCGGCCGGCCGCTCGCCGCAGTGTGCGCGAGCGCCTCGACGTCGACGCCATCGTGGCCGTGGACCCGCCGCAGGCCTTCCGCGTCAGCCCCGACGGCCGCTGGGTGGCCTGCCTCGAGGAGATCGCCGGAGCCCGCCAGGTCTGCCTCCGTCCCCTGCGCGGCCGAGGGCCACGTCGCCAGCTGACGGCCGTGGCCAGCGATGCAGCGGATCCGCAGTGGTCGCCCGACGGCACCCGGCTGGCCTTCGTCCGTGAGCGGGCCATCTGGGTCATGGATGCCGACGGCGGACGCTCCCAGCGGGTGGCCGACCATCCTGCCGGCAACGAGGCCCCGCGCTGGGCCCCCGACGGCCGCCGCCTCTGCTTCCTCTCACGGCGACGGGGTTGGAGCCAGCTCTGGCTCGTCGAGGTGCCGCGGCCGGGCCCCGGCCGGCCGCCCCGCGTGGACCGGGAGCCCGAGGCGACCTGTCTGACCGCCGAAGCCCGCGACCTGGCCCTGCCCAGCTGGTCCCCGGACGGGCGCTGGATCCTGGCCGCGACGACCGAACCGGACGACCTGGTCAACGAGCGGCTCGTGATCGTGGATGCGGCCGCGGAGATGCCGCCGCGGGTCGTGGCCGGCCAGGGCTCGACGGCCGTGGGCGGCGGCTGGTGGCCGGACGGGCGGAGCATCGTCTACCTCGACGACCAGGACGGCTGGTTCCAGGTCCGGCGTCTGGCCATCGATCCGGCCACAGGTGACGCGGGCCGGTCCACGGCCCTCACCGCTGGGCCGCAGGAACATGGCCTCGCCGATGGCGAGCCGTACGGCGCCCCGCACGTCGCCCCGGACGGCCGGCGAGTGGCCCACCTCCGGGTCCACGACGGCCTGACCGATGTCGTCGTGACCTCCATCGAGCCGGAGCGCCAGCGGACGGGCGGCAGCGATGCCCGGGCGATGCGGCTCGATCCTGAGCCCGGCCTGTGGCGGATCGTCGGGTGGGTCGGCGACGACCAGCTCGCGGTGGTCGGCGAGACGAACACCCGGCCTCCGGACCTATGGCTCCTGCCGGTCCCCCCGCCGGGCGGCAGACCGGCCGCGGAGGAGCCGCGCCAGGTGACCGACTCGCGACCGGGCGCCCTGCCGGTCCACCGCTTCGTGGCGCCCGAACGGGTTCGCCTGGAGGCTCGCGACGGGCTGCCGCTCGAAGCCATCCTGTGGCGACCGGCGGATGCCGATGGGCAGCCGGGGGGCCGCCGCGTGCCCGTCGTGATCGACGCCCACGGCGGCCCGACCTCACAGCGGTTCGCCGGCTGGTGGCCCTTCTTCCAGCTCCTCGTCCAGGACGGGATGGCGGTCCTGACCGTGGACTTCCGCGGCTCGACCGGCTACGGCCGCGCCTTTCGTCGGGCCAACGTCGACGAGTGGGGCCATGCCGACACCCAGGACCTCGTCGACGCCGGCCGCTGGGCCGCGGCCCAGCCCTGGGCCGACGGCCGGCTGGCCATCCATGGCGGCTCGTACGGGGGCTACATGACCCTGACCTGCCTGGTCGAGGAGCCCGGGCTCTGGCGGGCCGGGGTCGACCTGTACGGCGACTCGGAGATCGCCGAGAGCTACCGCCACGGGGACCGGGTGGGCCGCATCGACCTGGAGCGGATGATGGGCCGGCCCGACGACCCGGCCAAGGCCGAACTCTACCGCCGTGGCTCGCCGGTCTATGGGGCGGAGCGGATCGAGGCCCCGCTGCTCCTCCTGCACGGGCGCAAGGACGAGCGGGTGGTGCCCCTCATGACGGAGCGCATGGTCGCGGCGCTGCGCATCGAGGGCAAGTACCACGAGGTCCACTGGTACGACGACGAGGGCCACGGCTGGCGGCGCCGGGAGAACCGGCGCGATGCGTATGCCCGCGTCCGGGCCTTCCTGAAGCGTCACCTCCTGGACGAGGCGCCGGAGGCCGGAGGAGCCTAGCCCTCGGGTCGGAGGCCCTGGAGGTCGTGCGGCCCACTGTTCGGGCCTGGCCGGCCCTGTCGGCCTAGTCGGCGGCCGGCCGCCGGTAGCGTCGCCGTCGCCGGCGTTCGGCGATGCGGGCCGTGCCCTCCTCGGTCACGATGCTGATCGAGCCGTCCTGTTCGAGCGTGGCCAGCTTGACCCTGGCCAGGGAGTCCACGCCGTGCTCGCGCAAGGCCGCCTCGAGGTCGCCGTCGTCGAGCTCCTCGCGGTCCACAGCGTCGGGCAGCCAGGCCCCGTCGCGGCCGATGACCGTGGGCTCGAACTCGAGGGCCCGACGGATGAACGGCACATGTTCCCGCGCCGCGGCCACGACCTTGTTCATACCGAAGATCGTGACCAGGATGATGAGGCCCCCCAGGAGCGAGGTGTCCTGGCCCGTGACGGCCGGCTGGACGGCGTTGGCCGCGAGCAGGACCAGGGCCAGGTCGAACAGCGTGAACTGGCCCAGCTCCCGCTTGCCCGAGAGGCGCAGGGCGCCCAGGAACACGATGTAGACGACGATCGTCCGCACCACGAGCTCGAGGGGCGGGGCTCCCAAGTGCCAGAGCGCGTCGGTCAACTCCATCGGCGGCGACTCTAGCGCCCCGCGGGGGTCGGCGGGCGGATACGATGCCGGGGTGATCCCCGTGGCCTCCGGCCTGCGCGAGCTCCCTGCTCGTGCCCTGCGCAGCGGCTTCATGTGGGCCTCGCGGCGCGGCTCGCTGCGACGGGTGGCCACCAGCCTGCCGCCCAGCCGAGCCCTGGTCGACCGCTTCGTGGCCGGGGAGACGCTCGACGAGGCCCTGGCCGCCCTCGAGCGGCTGCACGACCAGGGCTTCGGCACCACCGTAGACGTGCTGGGCGAGGCCGTGGCCGTGGCCCACGCCGCCGAGGAGGCCGCCAGCCGCTACGTGGCCACCCTCGAGGCCCTCAGCCAGCGCGGCCTGGACCTCAACGTCAGCGTCAAGCTGAGCCAGATGGGTCTGGGCCTCGACCCTGCCCTGTGCCGCCAGAACCTGGAGCGCATCCTGGAGCGAGCCACGGCCCTGGGGGCCTTCGTGCGGGTCGACATGGAGGACCACACGACGACCGGGCCGACCCTCGACCTCGTCCGAGACGTGCGGGCCGAGCACCCGGACACAGGGGTCGTCATCCAGGCCTACCTGCGTCGCAGCGCGGCCGACGTGGAGCGCCTCATCGAGGAAGGCACCCGGGTCCGCCTGTGCAAGGGGGCCTACCTCGAACCGGCCGCCGTGGCCTTCGCCGCCAAGGCCGACGTCGACGCCAGCTACGCGGCCCTCATGGAGCGGCTGCTGGAGGCGGGCACCTATCCGGCCCTGGCGACCCACGATCCTCGGATCATCGCCCGGGCGCGGGCCTTCGCCCGGAGCCACGACATCGGGCCCCAGCGCTTCGAGTTCCAGATGCTCTACGGCGTGCGGCGCGACCTGCAGGCGCAGCTCCTGGCCGAGGGCTACACGGTTCGGGTCTACGTGCCCTACGGCGCGGAGTGGTACCCCTACTTCATGCGTCGCCTCGCGGAACGGCCGGCCAACGTCCTGTTCATCACCCGCAGCGTCCTGCGCGAGGGCCGCGGCCGGAGCTAGCCGGACGGACGCAGGCCGTCGAGCTGCGCGGCGTGCTCCTCGAGGTGGCCGATCAGGAAGCGTTCCACCATGGCCGGCATGGCCATGACCCCCAGGCTGGGATGGAGGCCGCGGGCCTGCCAGCCCGCGCGATCCAGGCCCCGCAGGAAGGCAGCCGTGGCTTCGGCCTGGGCGTCCACGCTGGCCTGCAGATGGGCCACGGACAGATGGCGATCACGCTCGATGATCTCGGCCCGGCGAGCGTCCGCCACGGTCCGCCCGAAGGCCACCGCCGCACCTGTCCCCGATCCGCCGCGCTCGCCCGACGATCCGCCATCGCCCGATGCGCCGGCCCCGCCCGACGAACCGGCGACGACCGCTCCGAGCTGGCCGAGCCAGTAGGCCTGGAACTCGGCCAGGTGGGCCCAGACCTGGCCTTGGTCCCAGCGCTCGCCCGTCCGCGCGTCGGCCTCGGTCAAGCCCGCGTGGGCCTCGATGCTGGCGGCGTGCTCGGCCAGTCGCTGCCGCACCGCGGCCAGGCGGGCCAGGAAGCGGTCGGCCTGATCGATGGTCGTGTCTTCGCCCGAAGGCGTGCGGTCGACCATCAGTCGGGGAAGGCCTCGGGGCCTCGCTCGGCCAGTTCGCGGGCCTCGGCGGCGTGGTCCTCCGGCGGCAGCCAGGTATAGGGGTAGTCGGGGTCCTCCAGGCGGGTCGCCTGGCGGGTCAGGTCAAGGGGGTGGAAGGTGTCGACCATGACCGCCAGCTCGTCGGTCGCCTCCTTGCCGATGGAGGCCTCGGCCGTCCCCGGGTGGGGGCCGTGGGGGATGCCGGCTGGGTGCACGGTGAACGACTTGACCTCCACCCCACGACGGCTCATGAAGTTGCCCTGGACGTAGTAGATGACCTCGTCGCTGTTGATGTTCGAGTGGGCGTAGGGGGCCGGGATGGCCAGGGGGTGGTAGTCGAACTTGCGGGGCACGAAGGAGCAGACCACGAAGTTCCCGCCCTGGAAGGTCTGGTGGACCGGCGGCGGCTGGTGGACCCGGCCGGTGATGGGCTGGAAGTCGCCGATGTTGAAGATCCAGGGGTAGAGGTAGCCGTCCCAGCCCACCACGTCGAAGGGGTGGTGGCGGTAGTGGTAGGTCGTCAGGCGGCCGCGGACCTTGACGTCGATGAGGAACTCGCCCTCGTCACGGTGGGCCGGCGTCTCCGCGGGGACGCGGATATCGCGCTGACTGTAGGGCGCATGCTCCAGCAGCTGGCCGTAGTCGTTGCGGTAGCGGCGCGGCGGCTCCAGCTCCGAGGGGCACTCCAGCCACAGCATCCGCTGCGGCGTGTCGGGGTCGGGCTCGAGGCGCCAGGTCGTGCCGATGGGGATGACGATGTAGTCGCCGGGCCCGTAGGCCATCTCGCCGAAGACGGAAGCGAAGCGGCCCGAGCCTTCGTGGACGAAGAGCATCTCATCGCCCTCGCCGTTGCGATAGAAGCGGTTGGCCGGCTGGGCCTGAGCTGGCAGGACGATGCCCATGACCACGTCGTGGTTGAAGAACAGCGGCACCCGCCCGTCGATGACGTCGCCGGTGGGCACGGCCGCCCCGGTCTTGATGAGGCGGTGGTGATGGGGCCCGTCGTCCATGGCCTCCAGGCGGATCTGTGCCCCAGGCTCGATCCGGTAGGTCTGGGTCGGCGGCACGACGTGGTAGAGGAGGGAGCTGCGGCCCACGAATCCCTCCACCCCGAAGAGCTCCTCGCGGTACAGCGACCCATCGGGCTGGCGCAGCTGGGTATGGCGCTGCGCGGGCAGCTCGCCCCGACGGACGTAGAACACGGCGCTCCTCCTTTGGCTCGTCGATGGTACGCGCCCAGGGGCTGGCCGATGGTCGATCGAGGACAGCGCGGGGTCGTTGACGCGGGAGAACGGGCATCGAGGGGACGACGACAGCCCCGGTCCAGGGTAGTTGACGGGTCGCGTATGGTGGACGGACGCGGTAGGGAGCCGGTCGTGCGGCGGGGTCCCAATTGCAAGCCCGATCGCAGGCCGATACCCGAATCTCGGGGCTCCATGCGCGTGGTGGAGGAGAGATCGCGATGCGACGCTTCATTGCGGTCCTGGTAGCCGCATTCATCGTGGCTTCGTGCACGGGCAGCAGCCCCTCGCCGTCGTCGAGCGCCCCATCGGGCGCCGCCGGCTCGTCGAGCCCTAGCGGCGGGGGTGGCGGGGGCTGGGATCCGACCAGCATCAGCGGGCCGGCGGTCCTCTCGGGCTGGCAGTCGTCGCCGGCGGAGGGCAACGCCCTGACCCAGACCCTGCTGGGCTTCCAGTCGACGTACCCGAACATCAAGGTCGACTACGAGCCGCTGGCCGGTGACTACCCCACGGTCATGGCCACGAAGTTCGCCTCGGGTGACGTGCCCGACCTGTTCTACGTCGATGCCAGCTACGCCGGGACCTGGATCGACCAGGGCTACCTGGCGCCGCTCGACGACTACATCCAGAAGTCCGGCTTCGATACGAGCCAGTTCTTCCCCGGCTACGCCTCGATCTTCAAGGGCGCCGATGGCAAGTGGTACGGCTTCCCCAAGGACGGCAATACCATCGCCATGGCCTACAACACCGACATCGTCAAGGACCCGCCGAAGACGATGGACGACCTGATCACGCTGGCCCAGAGCCTCAAGGGCACCAATGGCCTCAAGGCCCCGCTGTGCCTGAACCCGGGCCTCGACCGCGGCTTGGCCTTCCTCTTCGCCCAAGGTGGCTCGCTGCTGTCCGATGACGGCAAGACCGAGACCATCGACAGCGATGCCTCGAAGACCGCCGTGCAGTGGTACATGGACCTCTTCAAGAACGGCCTGGGCATGACCGCCAGCGATATGGGCGACGGCTGGTGCGGGGACTCGCTGGGCAAGAAGAACGCCGCCATCATCTTCGAGGGCGGCTGGCTCGACCCCTCGATGGTCAGCACCTATCCGGACGTGAAGTACGCCTGGAACGTCATGCCCACCGGTTCGTCCGGCAGCCCGGTGACCATCTCGTACACGGTCAGCTACTCCATCGGGGCCCAGTCGAAGAACAAGGACGAGGCCTTCGTCCTGCTCTCCTACCTGACCGGCAAGGAAGGCATGACCAAGTGGACCGAGGGCGGCGTGGCCCTGCCGTCCAGGAGCGACGTGCCGACCCCGCAGGGCAAGGACGTCCTCGTCTCCGAGAGTTCGTACGCTAAGCCCGGCTCGGGCTTCATGCCCGGCTACAACGATGTCCAGAAGGCGTTCCAGGACGCCTTCACGGCCCAGATCCAGAACAAGACCTTCGATGCCGGGCCGGTCGTCAGCGCCACCGCGACGGCCGTCACCAAGGCCCTCAGCCAGTGACCTCGGCGGGCCGCTAGCGGCCCGCTGCGTCACGTCCAGTCGGCGGCCGGGCCGAGCCCGGCCGCCGAGTCCACCGCGGAGGGAGCAGGCATGACGGTCGCCGATCCGGCCGGCCATAGCTCGCGCCGGAGCATGCGGTTCTCGGAGGCCCTGGCCGGCTATGGCTTCGTGGCCGTGCCCATGGTCCTCTTCCTGCTCCTCAACGTCTTCGCCTTCTTCTACGCCATCTACATCAGCGTCTGGAAGTGGAACCTCATCCGCGGCCCGGTCAGCTTCCTCGGCCTCCAGAACTACGCCGACGTGCTGTCCGACCCGACCTTCCAGAAGGCCGTCGAGAACAGCATCTACTACACCGTCATCTGGGTGCCCCTGACGATGGCCGTGGGCCTCCTCCTGGCCGTGGTCGTCAACCAGAAGATCCGCGGCCAGACCTTCTTCCGAGCGGCCTTCTACTTCCCCGCCATCGCCAGCTCCGCGGCCATCACCATGCTGTGGATCTTCATGGCCGCGCCCGATGGGCTGTTCAACGCCGTGCGCGAGGGCCTGGGCCTGGCCCCGCTCTTCAGCCTCTTCGGCTTCGGGCCGAACCAGAACTGGTTGGGCGACTACCACACGGCCCTCGACTCGATCATCCTGCTCAATGTCTGGACGACCTCGGGCACCTTCATGCTGCTCTACCTGGCCTCCCTCCAGTCGATCAGCCATGAGGTGTACGAGGCGGCCGCGGTCGACGGAGCGGGGCCCTGGCAGGCCTTCTGGCACATCACGTTCCCGCTGCTGCGGCCCGGTCACTACTACGTGGCCACCGTGGCCGTCATCGGCGCGCTCCAGGTCTTCGACCAGGCTATCCTGGCCGGCGGCCCCAACGGCGACCCCAACAACGCCCTGATGTTCATCGTCCTGTACCTGTACAAGACGGCCTTCACGGACTTCAACTTCAGCAAGGCCGCGGCCGTGGGGCTCGTCCTCTTCGTCATCGTCTTCGCCGCCACGTTGCTCCAGCGGCGCGTCTTCGGCGGAGAGCCGGCATGGTGAGCCAGGCCAGGCGGCTGGGAGGCGCGGGGACCCTGGCTGCGCCGTCGGCCCCGCCCGGCAGGCGTCGGGGACGCTGGCTGCGGGCCCTCGCCTACGCCATCCTCATCGCCTACGCAGTGGTGATGTTCGTGCCCTTCGCCTGGTCGGTCATCACCTCGTTCAAGACGCTACCCGATTCGGTGCGCCTCTCGTTCATCCCCCAGCCCTTCACCCTCGAGGGCTGGCACGAGGCCGTCCAGACCCTGACCCCGCCCCTGCCGCTCATCTTCCTCAACAGCTTCGCTATCGCCGGGGCCGTGACGCTCACCAACGTGGTCCTCGGCAGCCTGGCCGGCTACGCCTTCGCCCGCCTCCGCTTTCCCGGCCGGGAGCTGCTGTTCCTGATCGTGCTCGGGACGCTGATGATGCCGGACCAGCTGCGGGTCATCCCGGTCTACCTCATCCTCAAGACGTTCGGCCTGACGGCAGGCTTCGGGCAGTACGTGGGCGTGGTGGTCGTGGCGGCCATCGCCGGGACCAGCATCTTCTTCCTGCGCCAGTACTTCCTCTCGATCCCCCGTGATCTGGAGGAGGCCGCGCGGATGGACGGGGCCGGTTTCTTCACGACCTTCTGGCGAGTCATGCTGCCCCTCGCCACGCCGGCCATCGCGGCGGTCGCCATCCTCCAGTTCCAGGGCTCGTGGAACAGCTTCTTCTGGCCGGTGATCCTGCTCCAGGACAACGCCAAGAAGACCATCCCCGTGGCGCTCTACACGTTCCGCACCCTGAGCTCGGGCTTCTCCACCAACTGGCCGCCGCTCATGGCCGTCATCGTCGCCGCCACGATCCCGATCTTGATCCTCTACATCTTCTTCCAGCGCTACTTCGTCGAAGGCCTCGCGGCGAGTGGCGTCAAGGGCTGAGGCGGCCGGGGCTCCGGCCATCCCAGCCGCCCCGGTCGTCGCCATCGCTCCGCCCGGCCTGGTCACCGCCGTGCGTGAGTCGCTGCGGGACTTCTTCTTCAACTCCTGGCGCCTCGTGGCAGCGAACCTGGCCTGGGGCCTCGTCTTCGTCGTGGTCATCGTGGCCGGGCTCGTGGTACCCCTGCTGGGCTGGCTGCTGGCTCCGCTGCTGGCCCTGCCCACGGCCGGCCTCTTCCGCCTGGCGGCCCTCATCGCCCGTGACGAGCCAGCCTCCTTTTGGGACGCCTGGGCGGCCTGGCGATCCGCCGCCCGACCGGCCCTGGCGGCGGGCGTGGGAGCATCGGTGATGGCCACGGTCCTGGCCGTGAACCTCCTGGGTGGCCTCCTCTCGGGTTCGACCCTGGGCTGGGCCCTGGCCACCCTGGCGGCCTGGGGCCTGCTCGTGGTCTGGCTCATCCTGCTCTGCTTCTGGCCGCTCCTGCTCGACCCGCGCCGCGAGCCGCCCGGCCCACGTGCCGCTCTCCGCCTGGCCGGGCTCCTGGTCCTTGCCCACCCCGGTCGGCTGGCCATCCTGGGCCTCCTGGCGGCCGTCGTGCTAGCCGCCAGCACCGTGGCCTTCGCTGCCCTCGTCACCGTGGCCGTCGCCTTCGTGGCCCTCGTAGCCTGTCGCTACGTGCTGCCGGCCGCCGATCGACTCGAGGTTCGGCTGACCGCGCGGTGAGCCATCATGGGCGCGGATGAAGGAGCCCATACCCGCGCGCGTCGTCCGGGGCACTCCGACGATCACCATCAGTCGCGACGACGCGTTCCTCGTCTGTGAGTCGGACGGCGGCATCCAGCCGCAGACCAGCCAGGGCCTCTTCGTCGCTGACACGCGCCTCCTCTCGGGCTGGGAGGTGCGCCTCGAGGGCCGGACCCTGGCCCCTCGGGTCGCGACCCATCGCGCGCCCGTCGTGGCCAGTGCGGACGCGGCCCGCTTCGAGTTGACCGGCGTGGAGGCTGACGACCCGGACGTCGGGTCGGCCGGATCCTTGGACCTGCGGATCGATCGTCGCCTCGACGGCGGGCTGCACGAGGACCTCGACCTGCGCTCGACCCTCCAGCGACCGGTGCGCCTGCGGCTGGAGGTTCGGCTGGCTTTCGACTTCGCCGACCTGTTCGAGGTCCGGGCCGGAAGGTCGCCCGATGATCGGGCCCCCAGCGAGCGCGGGCGACGGACCCTGCGCTGGGACCCGCAGCAGGCCCGACTCCGGGCCGCCTATGCCAACGGCCCCTTCCGTCGCGGCCTGGAGCTGACGGTCGAAGGGGCCGACAGGCCGCCCGCCTATGAGGACGGCCGCCTCGCCTTCCTGGTCGACCTGGAGCCGGCGGAGGCCTGGCATGTCTGCCTTCGCTGGCGGCCCCTGAGGCCGGGACGGCGGGCGGCACGGTCGGTCTGCCTGGCTGAGGATCCGGCCGCCCTGGCGGCCCCCGGCGAACGAGCCGGGACGTGGCCGCGTCTGGAGATGCCCGACAGCGACATCGCTCGGGCCTGGGCGCGGGCCGTGGCCGATCTCGACGCGCTGCGCCTGCGGAGCGGGCCCGGTGGGCGCGGACCGGCCGTGCCCGCGGCCGGCATCCCCTGGTATCTGGCCCTCTTCGGGCGCGACTCGCTCATCTGTTCGCTGCAGGCCCTGCCCGTCTTCCCGGAGTACCTGGCCGGCTCCCTGCTGCGCCTGGCCGCGCTCCAGGCCACGGGCTTCGACCCACTCCGCGAGATGCAGCCGGGCAAGATCCTCCACGAGCTGCGCCACGACGAGCTGACCGAGCTGGGCCGCTTGCCCTACGGCCCCACCTACGCCAGCCATGACGCGACGAGCCTCTTCGTCATCGGCCTGGCCGAGGCCCATCGCTGGTCCGCTGATCGGGCCCTCGTGGAGCGGCTCCTCCCGGCCGCCGAGCGGGCCGTGGCCTGGCTCGACGGCCACGGTGATCGCGACGGGGATGGCCTCCAGGAGTACGCCCCCAGCCTGCCCGGGGGCTACCGCAACCAGGGCTGGAAGGACTCCTGGGACGGCATCCCGGCGGCCGACGGCGGGCAGCCCTCGCTGCCGATCGCCCTCGTCGAGCTCCAGGGCTACGCCTACGCCGCCAAGCTCGGTCTGGCCGGCCTGTTCGACCTCGTGGGGCGCGGAGCGGCGGCGGAAGCCCTGCGGGCCGAGGCGGCTCGGCTTCGGGACCTCGTCAACGACCGCTTGTGGTGGGAGGCGGAGGGGACCTACTACCTGGGCCTCGACGGGACCAAGCGGCCCATCGCCTCGGTCGCCTCCAACGCCGGGCATCTGCTGTGGTCCGGGATCGTGCCCCCGGAACGGGCCGGACGGGTCGTGGCCCGCCTCCTGGCCCCCGATATGTGGTCGGGCTGGGGGATCCGGACGCTCTCCGCGGCCCACCCTGGATTCGACCCGCTCAGCTACCACCGGGGCTCGGTCTGGCCGCACGACAACGGGCTCATCGCGGCCGGCTTCGGGCGCTACGGCTACGTGGCCGAGGCGGCCCAGGTCGCCCGGGCGATCCTCGATGCGGCGGCCCGCTTCGCCGACGACCGCCTGCCGGAGCTCTTCGGCGGTCAGGAGCGCCGGCCGGGGGAGCCCCCGGTGCCCTACCCGGACGCCAACGTGCCCCAGGCCTGGGCGGCCGGAGCGGTCCTCCAGCTCGTCCCCCTGCTGCCGTAGCTGGTCCCCGCGGCGGTGGGGCCGTCCGGCCCGCGGCTGCTACGATCGGGAGCACGTGAAACGGATCGGATTCCTTTCGTTCGGCCACTGGACGGCTTCGCCCTACTCCCAGGTCCGCTCGGCTGAGGATGCCCTCAAGCAGTCGATCGAGCTGGCCGTGGCGGCCGAGGAGCTGGGCGCCGACGGGGCCTACTTCCGGGTCCATCACTTCGCCCGCCAGCTGGCCTCGCCGTTCCCCCTCCTGGCCGCGGCGGGGGCCCGGACGACCCGCATCGAGCTCGGCACGGCCGTCATCGACATGCGCTACGAGAACCCCTTCTACATGGCCGAGGACGCCGGCGCCGCCGACGTCATCGCCGGCGGTCGCCTGCAGCTGGGCATCAGCCGCGGCTCACCCGAGCAGGTCATCGACGGCTATCGCCACTTCGGCTACCTGCCCGAGGACGGCGAGACCGATGCCGACATGGCCCGCCGCCACAGCGAGGTCTTCCTCGAGCTCCTCAAGGGCCAGGGCTTCGCCCAGCCGAACCCCCGCCCGATGTTCCCCAACCCTGGGGGCCTCCTGCGCCTGGAGCCCTTCGCGCCCGGCCTGCGCGAGCGGATCTGGTGGGGCGCCGGCTCGAACGCGACGGCCGTCTGGGCCGCCGAGCTGGGGATGAACCTCATGAGCTCGACGCTCAAGTGGGACGAGAGCGGCCAGCCCCTCCACGTGCAGCAGACCGAGCAGATCGAGGCCTTCCGAGAGGCCTGGAAGAAGGCCGGCCACGAACGCGAGCCGCGAACCTCGGTCAGTCGCAGCATCTTCGCCCTCGTCGACGATCGCGATCGGGCCTATTTCGGGCACGACCAGCCGGAGGAGGGGGACCAGATCGGCTACATCGATGAGACGACCCGGGCCGTCTTCGGCCGGACCTACGCCGCCGAGCCGGACGTCCTCGTCAAGCAGCTCGCCGCTGACACGGCCATCGCGGCGGCCGACACGCTCCTCCTGACCGTCCCCAACCAGCTGGGCGTGGCATACAACGCCCACGTCATCGAGAGCATCCTGCGCTACGTCGCCCCCGAGCTCGGCTGGCGCTAAGCCGGGCGCTCGACGACGGGCGTGTCCAGGCGACCCAGGCGTTCGATGGCCAGGCTTACCGTGTCCCCCGGCTGGAGGTAGCGGCCCAGCGTCTCCTCGCGGCTCTCCAGCAGGCTGCCGCTGCCGATCGTGCCGCTGCCCAGGATGTCACCCGGCCGGAGGTGGACGTCGGCACTGGCCCGGGCCAGCATCTCGCCGAAGCTGAAGTGGATGTCGGACCACGTGCCGCGGCTGCAGTCCTGGCCGTTGACGGCCGCCATGCCGGTCAGGGCATAGCCCTTGCCGGAGCGCGCCTCGGCCAGCTCGTCGGGCGTGACCAGCCAGGGCCCGATGCTGAGGGCGAAGTCCTTGCCCTTGGCCGGCCCGAGGCGCACCGTCGACTCATCGCGCTGGAGGTCGCGGGCTGACCAGTCGTCGAGGACGAAGTAGCCGCCGATGACCGCCTCGGCCCGCTCCGCCTCGAGGTCCGTGGCCGGGGCGTCGACGAGGGCCCCGATCTCGAGCTCGTAGTCGAGCTCTTGCGAGCCGCGCGCGGCCCACACCGGGTCGCCGGGTCCGCGGACCTCGGAGACGTTGCTGAAGTAGAAGATCGGGAGGCGGTACCAGGCCTCGGGGATCGTGTCGTTGCGCCGCGCCCACATCGTCCGGACGTGGTCCTCGAAGGCGTAGAAGTCGCGGAAGCTGGGGGGCTGGAGGATGGGCGGGCCGAAGCGCAGGTCGTCGCTCTCGAGCGTCGACTCGTCGTCCGGGTCGATCGCACCCGCCAGGAAGGGCTCCACGATGGCCCGCAGATGCTCGACCCGACCGCCGGCCGCGAGGTGGGCGTCGAGGGTCGTCAGGCGCTGGCGGAAGAGAGGGTCGTTGTGGGCCAGCTCGGGATCGCGGGCACCAAGTCGCCGCCGGGCCGGTTCGAGGTCCAGCCAGCGGCGGGGGTCCTCGCCGGCATCCAGGGCGGCGGCCAGACGCCAGGGCGCCCCGGCGGGGGCGTGGCGCTCACGGACGTGGGCGATCCTCACCTGCCGAGTCTAGCCGCGAGCCGGCTTGGCTCGCCGCGCTCCCGAGCTTGCCCCGGCGCACCGCGACAGCCCGGCCGGTGCCCTACGCTCTGAGCGTGTTCACGGGCATCGATCATGTCTTCTTCGCCGTCCCCGACCTCGATGCGGCAGCCGGGGCGCTGGAGTCGGGACTGGGCCTGCGGGTCGGGCCCGGCGGGCGCCATCAGGCCTGGGGGACCGTCAATCGGCTGATCTGGTTCGGCGACGTCTACCTGGAGCTGGTGGCCGTCGAGGACCAGGAGCGGGCGGCGGGGTCCTGGTTCGGGCAGGCGGTCCTGGAGGCCCTGGCGTCGGCAGCGGACGGGTCCCCGACATCCGAGGAGGTCGGATCCCTGGCGTCGGCGGCGGATGGGGCCCCAGCCCCCTCGGCGGTCGGATCCGTGGCGTCATCTGCGTCTGGGGGCTTCGTCGGCTTCGTCGTCGCCTCCGACGACCTCGCTTCGGACGTGGCGGCCCTTGGTTGGGAGGGACCGGGCTTCAGCGGGCTCGTGGCCGGCAGCCGGGAGCGGCCCGACGGTCGGAGGGTGCGTTGGCGGACGGCCCGACCCCCCGGCGCCGAGACCCACCGCCCGCTGGCCTTCGCCATCGAGCACGACCTTCGGGCGGCCGAATGGACGGCGGATGAACGTGCGGCCCGAGCCGAGGACGTCCATCCCCTGGGCGGTCCGGTCCGGCTGGCGCGTCTCGAGCTGGCCGTGCGGGACGTGCCGGTGGTGCAGGACCGGCTCCTGCGCTGGTTCGACCTCCGCTTCCGGCCCTCGCTCTCGGGTGGCGGCGCTCGTGACGCGGAGGTCGGGCATCAGACCGTCCGGCTGCGGCGGCTCGCCCCAGGCCTCCCGGCGGCCGCGGTCGTCCTCCGCTCCCCGGCCGCGACCGGCGAGCGGACGTTCGACCTCGCCGGCTGCCGGTTCCTCGTCAGCGCCTGATCCTGCGGGCCCTTTGCCGGAGTCGTCCCCGCGTCCACCCTGGCCGGGCTTCAGGACCATCGGCCAGGTCCTACCTCGCGGCGGCAGGACCTCCGCGGCATCCTACCTCGTAAGTGCCTGTAGATCGACCGGGCGCACGCTGTCGGCCATGCAGGACCTCCATGTCGGGAATGCGTTCCGTGCGGTCCGACTCAGGCGGCATCGCCGCCAGCTCGACATCGCGCAGGACGCGGGTGTCTCTCGCTCCCTGATCTCACTGATCGAACGCGGCCATCTCGATCGCTTGCCGCTGGCGCAGCTCCGCCGCATCGCCTCGGTGCTCGACATCCGAGTCGATGTCGTCCCTCGCTGGCGGGGCGGCGAGCTCGACCGCTTGATCAATGCCGGCCACTCCGCGCTCCACGAAGAGGTCGCCCGGTACTTGACCGAGCTCGGTGGGTGGGAGTTGGCCCCGGAGGTGTCGTTCGCCATCTACGGCGAGCGCGGCATCATCGACATCCTCGCCTGGCACGCCGCTTCGCGCACCCTGCTGGTCATCGAGCTCAAGACCGAGGTCGTCGACGTCCAGGCCACGCTCGGGACGTTCGATCGCAAGATCCGGCTGGCGTCGCGGATCGCGGCCGAGCGAGGGTGGCGGCCCGAGACCGTGGCAGGCTGGCTGATCGTGGCGCATAGCACGACGAACCGGCGTCGCATCGCCGCCCATCGCACCATGCTTCGCGCGGCCCTACCGCTGGACGGTCGATCGATGCGCGGTTGGCTCAGGCAGCCGGCAGGGCCGGTCCGAGCCCTGTCGATGTGGTCAGTCGCACGTCCGGGTAGCACTGGATCGAGTCTCGCGCCCGCGAAACGGGTGGGCCGCCGTCGCGGAACCGCCGCTGAGCGTGGGAAGAGGCCGGAGAGGGGGGTCCCAGGGCCTCAGCGGGCGCGCGAGAAGGCGGAAACCGGCTCCAAGGCTACGT
>DASUKL010000096.1:0-5135 GCA_036278755.1 Candidatus Limnocylindrales bacterium
CGGCCGAGTCCACGCCGCCGGAGAGGGCGCAGATGACCTGGCCGTCGGAGTTGCTGGCCCGAGCATGCTCCTCGACCTCGGCCCGGATGCGGGCCACGGTCGAGCCGATGAAGTTGGCCGAGGTCCAGGTGGGCCGGGCGGCCGCCAGGCCCAGGACGAAGTTGCGGAGGATGTCGCGACCGGCCGGGGTGTGGACGACCTCGGGATGGAACTGGATGCCGTACAGCCGGCGGGCGGGATCGGCCAGGCCGGCGTAAGGCGTGGCCTCGGTCCGGGCCGTGGCTCGGAAGCCGTCCGGCGGACGGGCGATGAGGTCGCCGTGGCTCATCCACACCGGCTGATCGGGGGCCAGGCCACCGAAGAGGCCGTCGCTCTCGGTGATCCGCACGTCGGCCGGCCCGTACTCGCGGCGGGCTGCCGGCATGACCTCACCGCCCAGCTCGTGGGCCATGAGCTGGACGCCGTAGCAGATGCCGAGGACCGGCAGCCCAGCCGACCAGATGGCCGGATCGGCCCGCGGCGCCCCGGGGTCGTAGACGCTGGCCGGGCCGCCGGAGAGGATGATGGCCCGCGGGCGGCGCCGCTCGATCTCCGCCCACGGCGTGTCGTGCGGCAGCAGCTCCGAGTAGACGTGCAGCTCGCGGATGCGGCGGCAGATCAGCTGGGCGGTCTGGCCGCCGAAGTCGAGGACGACGACCGAGTCCGGCTCGGCGGCCTGGTCGGCCGGCGGGCGATCGTCGGCCGGGCGTTCGGGAGCGGGGGCGTGGAGGGCGGTCTCCAGGTAAGCCTCGACCTCGGCGTCATCGGGGGCGAGGACCCGATGTCCGGCGTTGGCCGGATCGCCATGGACCGTCTTGCCGCGCTCTCGTTCGATCGCTCGTCCCTCGCCCAGAAGTGTGGCTTGATCCTCGTCCGGAAGCGTCGCCTGAGCGCAGTGTACCGGCCCGCCGCCGACCCGGACGTCCCGCCCCCGGACGTTTGAACGCGCCGGACTTCGCGACGGCCCGGACCTCCCGCGACCCGACGTACGGCCGCCCCGGACTTCCGGCCATCCGGCCCTGGGCCACCTGGCCCATGGTGCGTCGGCGCCCCGAGGCCATAGCCTCCCTGGCATGCCCACGCCGCAGCCCGAATCGCCCCGTGCCTGAGTCCCCCGCGTCTGATCCGCGCTCGCCCATCCCTCGGCCACCCGCCTCTGGTCCGCGCCCGGCCATGCCTCGTCCGCGATCGACGGTGGCCGTATCACGCCCGGAACCACAGCGGGGCCATCGCCTGCCCTTCGGGGCCGGGCGCACGCGGGTCTTCGCCGACGGCCGGCTCCCGGCCCCGGAGAGCCCCGGTCAACGGCTGCTGATCCACGCCGCGGCCCTCATCGCCCTGGCCATCACCACGGCCTACCTCGTCTGGCGCGTGGCGGCCGGCACCATCGACCTGGCCTGGTGGTGGGTGGCCGTGCCGCTCTTCCTGGTCGAGCTGCACAACGCCTTCGGGCTGGGGCTCTTCACCGTGGCCCTGTGGAGCATGGACGGCTCGTCCAGACCACCCCTCTTCCGACGCCACAGCGGCCCGGCACCCAGGATCGCGGTCCTCATCCCCACCTACAACGAGCCCCAGGAAGTGCTCCTGCCGACCATCGCCGCCGCGGTGGCCCTGACCCCAGCCCACGAGACCTGGGTCCTTGACGACGGCCGCCGGCCCGAGATCCGGCGCCTGGCCGAGTCGCTGGGAGCCCGCTATCTCGATCGCCCCGACAACCGCCACGCCAAGGCCGGCAACCTCAACCACGCCCTGGACGTGGTCGAAGCCGACATCGTGGCCGTGCTCGACGCCGACCACGTCCCCACCGCCCGCTTCCTGAGCGCCACCCTGCCCTACTTCGACGATCCCGAGATCGCCTTCGTCCAGACCCCCCAGGACTTCTACAACCTCGAATCCTTCGAGCACGAGCATCGCGGCGACGGCCAGCCGTTCAACGAGGAGGCCGTCTTCTACCGCGTCATCGCCCCGGCCAAGAGCCGCTGGTCCGCGCCGTTCTGGTGCGGCACCTGCGCCCTCGTCCGGGTCTCCGCCCTGCGCTCCGTGGGCGGGGTGGCCACCGACAGCGTGACCGAGGACATCGAGACGACGATCCGCCTCTACCGTCGGGGCTGGCGCGGCGCCTACCACAACGAGGTCCTGGCCCGCGGCCTGGCCCCCGACGACGCCGCCGCATATCTCCTCCAGCGGCACCGCTGGGCCCTGGGGGCGATGCAGGTGCTGCGGGGCGAAAACCCGCTCTTCGGCCCCGGCCTCGACCTCGGCCAGCGGGTCGCGTTCATGACCACGCTCTTCGGCTGGTTCGACTCGTGGCGGACGCTGGCCTTCATCCTCATCCCCCTGGCCGTGGTCGCCACGGGCGCGGTGCCCATCGCCGCGCCCGGCGCGGTCTTCGGGCCTCTCTTCGCCCTGACCCTGAGCAGTCAGTTCATCGCCCTCCGCCTCCTGGCTCGCGGCCGGTACCCGCCCCTCCTCTCGTTGCTCTTCGAGATGCTGCGCATGCCGGCCGTGCTGCCCGCCACCCTGGCCCTCGTGACCCCTGGCCGGGAGCACCGCTTCGAGGTCACGCCCAAGGGCGCCAACCCGGCCGGCCGGGCCCGGATCCGAGTACCGCGCCTGCTCTCGGTCCTGGCCGCCGCCTCGGCCGGCGGGCTGGTCTGGTTCACGGCCACGCTGGCCGGCCTGACCCCCATCCGCTACGGCGAGCCGTGGGCCGCCATCGGCGCGGCCTGCTTCCTGGCCGGCAACCTGGCCCTGCTCCTGGCGGCCATCGGCCGCATCCGCTCGCCGCGCTTCTCCGGCAACCGACGGGTCAGCGTGCGTCTGCCGATCGTCTTCCCGGCCCGCATCGGTCAGGCCCCGGCCCGCCTCCGCGACCTGTCGGTCACGGGCGCCCGGGTGGACGTGCCGACGGCCATGGCCCCGGCCGAAGGCGCGCAGGTGGTGCTGGAGCTGACCCTGCCCGACGGACGGGCACGCCTGGCGAGCCAGGTCCGCCGTTCGATCGGCAGCGACGAGGGCAGCCAGGAGTTGGGCCTGGCCTTCGCGCCCGACCAGGAACGCGAGGTGGCCCGCCTGGCCGTGGCCGTCTTCGGGCCTGACGACGGTCCGGGCCCCGCGGTATGGCCGGCCGAGGCCCGCGATGGCCTCACCTGGTTGGGGGAGTCGAACCTGGCCGCCCGCTAGCGGCCCAGGGGACTTCCGGCCGGTCCGGACCATTCGGGCCCGGGCCGGCTCAGGGTCCTTCGGGTTCGAGCCGGAAGGCCGGGCCGCCGCCCAGCCGCTCCGAGGGCGTCCCGTAGCGCAGGATGAGCTCCGTCACGGCCCCTGAGCGCTCGTCGGCCTCGAGCGGGCGGGCGCGGTAGGCGGTCCGCCGGGCCCCGATCGTCACTCGGCAGACAGGATCGGCCAGCAGGTTGAGGGCCCAGTCGGTGTCGGGATCGGAAGCGGCCACGAGCAGTGCCCCGTCCGGCTGGGCGATGAAGCCGACCACGGCCGATCGACGGCGCCCGCTCTGGCGCCCGCGGGTCTCGAGCCGCGCGACCCGGCCCCAGCGGACGAGCTCGTCGTCATCCTCGGGCGGGGGCTGGTCGTCAGGGGCGGCCGGATCCTCGCCCGTCGGCTGGTCGTTCGGCGTCGGCGGCGGGTTAGGCGTGGAAGGCCTCCAGGCGTTCGACTTCGGCCTCGAGCTCCCGGCGCTGCGATGCCCTGAGCTCCCGCAGCAGCGAGAGCACGATCCGCCCCTCGGTCGCGCGCCAGCTTCCGACGACCTGGCCGCCGACCAGGACGGCGTTGAGCGACTGCGGATGGCGCGTGTCGAAGAACCGCGGGCGCAGGTCGTCCGGCAGGATCCCCGAGCGCCGGTTGCGGACCAGGAGGATCGGGTCCCAGACCGCCAGCAGCCGGACCGGGCACGGCACATCGGGGTCCGGCAGGCGGCCCTCGCGCAGATCCACCAGCGGGCGGCCCTGCTCGTCGCGCAGGCGGCGCAGGTCCATGGCCTCGATCACGGGCCGGACCGTGCGCATCGGGAGGCCCACCCAGCCCGCCACGTCCGCGATGGGTGCCGGTCCATAGGCACCCAGGAAGCGGCGCACGAGGAGCTCGATGCCCGAGGCCTCGTCCGTCTCCTGGGGCGGGATCCACGTCTCCGCCAGGCCGTAGAGATCGGCTCGTCGGCGCTCCCAGGTGCCTGACGGCGGGACGCGGACGAGGTCCACCCAGTGGCCCATCCAGGGCACGGCCCGCTTCGGGTAGCCCTGCGCCACGAGGCGCTCGGTCAGCTGGGGCATGGGCAGCGGCCCAGGCAGCAGTTCGTGCCGCACCTGCTCGGCCATGGCCTCGAGATCGACGCCCTCGAGCTCCCGTCCCCAGGTTCGCAGTAGCCACGCCCGTCGCATCCGCCGGATGCCGGCGGTCATGGGCCAGTAGTCGGCTGCGGAGACGGTGTGGATCGTGGAGCGGATGAGCGTGCCCTGGACCAGCCGTCGTTCCTCCAGGGCCTGCGTCAGATCCGGTCGCTGGAAGTGCTGGAGGCGCGACCAGAGGCCGATATACCCCGAGGGCGCGTACTGGGTCTGGAGCCCCCCGATCCGCTCGACGGCCTCGACCAGGTCGACGTCGGATCGCTCGAGCAGGAGCTGCCGTTCGAGCATGGCCGCCCGAAGCTGCCGCATCATGACGACGGGTTCGGCCACGGCCTCACCTTAGCAGTCGCCCGGTTAGCAGTCGCCGGTTAGGCCACGCGGCCGGTCGCCGGGTCGGCCACGCGGCCGGTCGCCGAGCCGTACGTCGATCGCCGGCCGCCGACATCGCCACTGGTTGCCTTGCCGGACCACCGGCTCGTAGCGATCGTCTCCTCCTCCGGCGCCTCGCCGGCTTGTCCTGCGCGCCTCCCCCCTGGCCACCCCCCTCGTTGGCTCCGCCACGCCTCCCGGGCATCTCGTTGGCTCCGCCACCCCTCTCGTTGGCTCCGCCACCTTCCCTTCGTCGACGGCTTTTCGCGATCACGTTCGCTTCCCCCTCGCGAGCGTCGCTCGTTGTCCGCTGATCGCGCACAACGGTCGGGTTGACACCGTGACACCCGCATCCTGTTCGAC
>DASUKL010000097.1:0-22244 GCA_036278755.1 Candidatus Limnocylindrales bacterium
AGGCTCTGGTCGAAGGGCAGGATGGAGGGCAGGCTGCCCGCCGTCTGCTGCGATTGGACCAGCGCGCCGATGTCCACCGACTGGGTGCCCGGGTCGAGCAGGTAGGCCGTGACCTCGCCGTAGAGGGTCCCTGGCGAGATCCGCGACAGCTCCTGCTGGAGGGTGGCGTTGGCGACCTGGTCGTCCAGGGTGGGGTTGGCCGGCAGCGGCGCCAGGGCGCTGGCGACGATGCCCACGAGCAGCGAGGCGAAGAGGGTCAGCACGAGCCACAGGCCGATGGAGGCCAGCGCGGAGGTCGCCGCCCGCCGCAGCAGCACCGAACAGAGCATGGCGAAGGCCAGCCAGAAGCCCACGTAGATGACCGTGGCCACGAACCACAGGATGAGCCGCGCCACCTGATCCGCGTCCGGCACGACGCCGAGCTCGAAGAGCCCGACCCCGGCGACGATGAGGGTGATGGCCCCGAGCACCAGGGCGATGGCCGACAGGCCGGCGACGAACTTGCCGTTGATGACGTCGTCGCGATGGATGGGCTGGGCCAGCAGCCGAGGCAGGGTCCGGTCGGAGCGCTCGCCGTTGACCGCGTCGAAGCCGAAGGCGATGCCGAGGAGCGGCCCGAGGAAGGCGATGAAGGCGTAGAAGGCGAAGATCGGCGAGGAGGGCGACTGGACCGTGAACAGCTTCAGGAAGAGGGCCGGTACCTGGTTGGCCGTGATCTGGTCTGCGGCGGCGCGGAGGGCCGTGGCCGTGGAGTAGACCGAGCCGACAGCCACGAGCCCCAGCAGGGCCAGGAGGATGAGCAGGCGCGCGGAGAGGACGTGGTCGGCGAACTCCTTGCCGGCCACCACGCGCCAGCCGCCCCGGAGGGCCCGAGGCCTGGCCGCCAGACCCGACGTCGGACCCGAGCCGGACGCCTTGGCCGAAGCGGGCGTCTGAGACGAAGCCAACGCCTTGGTCCCCGGACCCGATGCAGGAGCCGAACCCGACGCCTTGGTCGATGCGGGCGCCTTGGCTGCCGCAGGCGCCTTGGATGCCGACCTGGGCGCCGGCGCGGGGGCCGAGGCCTTGGGGGGCTGAGGGGCCGGTCGGTCGGACGGCAGGGGCGGGATGATGATCTCGGGCGGGGGCGCGTCGCCGGCCAGCTGGTCGGGCGGGATCTTACGCTGCTCGGCCATCGTCCGCTCCCTCGCGGCTGAAGTAGCGCAGGTAGATCTCGTCGAGCTCGTCGCCCACCCGGCGCAGCTGCCAGACCGACAGGCCGCGGGCGGTCAGGTCGGCCGCCAGGTGACTCCGCATCTGGCGGCTGCCGGTCACGCGCCAGAGGCTGGGATCGCGCTCGTCGCGCTGGACCTGGCGAACGCCGGTGGCCTGCCGGAGGGCCGGCTCGAGCTGGTCGGGCGGCCCGTCCAGGCCGACCTCGAGGGTCAGCGAGTCACCGCCCAGGCGCTCGGTGAGGCTGCGCATGGAGCCCATGGCCTCGAGCTTGCCGGCGACGAAGATGCCCACCCGGTCGCAGATCTGCTCGACCTGGTGGAGCAGGTGGCTGGAGAGGAGAACGGCCGCCCCGCGATCGCGGGCCAGGCTGCGGATGAGGTCGAGGACCTCGATGACGCCGGCCGGGTCGATGGCCGTCGTCGGCTCGTCGAGGATGACGATGGCCGGCTCCTTGACCAGGGCGTCGGCCAGGCCCAGGCGCTGGCGCATGCCGCGCGAATACTGCTCCACCGGCCGATCGGCCGCGTCGGCCAGGCCGACCTGCTCGAGGAGGCTGCCGAGGTGGGCCTCCACGAGGTCGCGATGGAGGCCGTTGAGGGCAGCCGTGTAGCGCAGGTTCTGGCGGCCGGTGAGGTTGCCGTAGAAGCCGACCTCGTCGGGCAGGTAGCCGACCTGGCGCTTGACCTCGAGGGGGTAACGGGTGGGGTCGAGCCCCAGCACCTCGGCCCGGCCGCTGGTCGGCTCGGAGAGGCCGAGGAGCATGAGGATGGTCGTCGTCTTGCCGGCCCCGTTGGGCCCCAGCAGGCCGAAGACCTCGCCGGGCTTGACCTCGAGGTTGAGATGGTCGACCGCGATCAGCTCCCCGTAGGCCTTGGTCAGGCCCCGGGTCCGGATGGCCGGCTGCCCGCTGGCGGCGGTGGCGTCCGCGCGCCCGCTGCCTGCCCCTCGTGCGCTTCTCTCGCGTTTCATCGCTCCGGCTCAGCGCCGGCCGTAGCGCCGGAAGACCCAGGCCAGGCCGATGAGGACGATGACGATGATGGCGATGCCGACGAAGCCCCATAGGGGCGAGGTCTGGATCGTGGTCCGGATGTCGATGTCGTCGCTGGCGCTGCCCGACGTGGCGGTGATGGTCAGGTCGTAGTCACCGGCCAGGGCGTTGTCGCCGGGATGGATCGTGGCCGTGACCGTCTCGGAGGCGTTGGGCTTGATGGTGGCGATGCTCGAGGGCGCGAAGGTCACCGTCCAGCCGCTGGGCGGGGTCGAGGTCAGCGAGACGTCGGTCAGGGGCGAGGTCCCGGTGTTCGTGACGATGACCGACACGGTGCCCGTGCTGCCCGAGGTGACCGTGGCGTTGAGCACCTGGTTGGGCGTGCTGACCGAGAGGGACGGGCTGCCGGTGATCGTGACCTGGAGGTCGACCTTGGCCGTCAGGCTGCCGGCCGCCGCCGTGACCGTGACCGGGAAGCTCCCGGCCTCGGCCGTGCTGGGCGGGGTGACGGTGGCGGTCAGCGTGTCGTTGGCCCCGGCGTCGATCTCGTCGGTCAGGGCCTGGGTGTTGCCCGAGGGATTGACGGTCACCTTCCAGCCGTCAGGACCCTGGCCCTGGAGGCTGAAGGTCTGCTTCTGGGAGGTGTTGTTGGTCAGGGTCAGGCTGAAGTTGAACGTGTCGGTAGGCGTCCCGCTGAGCTTGGGGAAGCTCGTCGTCATGGTCGCCCCGCCGCTGGCCTGGGTCTCGACCCTGACCTTCAGGGGCAACGTCGCCGTGCCGCTCGGGCCACGGGCGGTGACGGTGATGCCCTGGGTGCCGGCCGTGGCGTCAGCCGGGACGTTGACCGAGAGGTTGAGGGCCGGGGGCTTGCCGGGGTCGGTGTAGACCGAGTCGACGACCGTGCCGTTGCCCGTCAGGCTGGTCGTCCAGCCCGAAGGCACCGAGCTCACGTCGACGGTCATGAGCTGGGCCGTGGTCGTGTCGAGGGTCAGGTCGAAGGAGACGGACGAGCCCGGGTTGACGGTCACGCTGGGGTAGGGCGTGGTCAGCGTGGGCGACGCGGCCAGGACCGCGACAGGTGCCACGGCGGTGAAGCCGACCAGGCTGGTGGCCAGCAGCAGGCTGGCGAGGCGGATGCGTCTCATGTTCCCTCGTCCGTCACGGTTCCGTCTGGGCCTGGCGGTCGCGCGCGGACCGTCGCCGACGTGTTGATTGGCACATATGGTGGCGCGCGATGATCGAGCGACGGATTCGCGCCGATCAAGATTCCTTCACGGGCGCCGTCCGATATCGCGGCGCCATCCCTCGAGAAGGCACCCATCGTGCCATACCGCGAGGCACATGTCCGCCCCAGGACGCGCCCCCCGCCGCCGCAGGCGTGGACGGCAGCCCGCACCGGGAACGCAGTCACCAGCCCAGGTCGCGGAGCGCGGCCCCCAGCTTGTGGGCGGCCCGCGCCCGGTGGGAGACGGCGGCCTTCTCGGCCGGGCTCCACTGGCCCACCGTGCGGCCACCGGGCGGCTCGCTGGCGGCCTCGAAGATCGGGTCGTAGCCGAAGCCGTTCGTGCCCCGGGCGGCGCGGGCGATGCGGCCCTCGAAGAGGCCGGTCCGGACCAGCGGCCGGGTCGTGGCATGGTCGAGAAAGCAGAGGACGCAGACGTAGCGCGCGGCGCGCCGCTCATCGGGAAGGCCCCGGAGGGCGGCCAGGAGCTTGGCGTCGTTCTCCTCGTCGGTGGCCTGCTCGCCCGCGTAGCGGCGGGTCCTTACGCCTGGGCCGCCGTCCAGGGCCTCGACCTCGAGGCCCGAGTCGTCGGCCAGCGTGGGCAGCCCCGACCGGGCAGCGTAGAAGCGGGCCTTGATGAGGGCATTGGCGGCGAACGTGGCGCCATCCTCGACGGGAGCTTCATCGATACCCACGTCGGCCAGCGAGACGAGGTCGGTCCGCGGCAGGCGAAGCAGGTCGCGCAGCTCGGCCAGCTTGTGAGGTGAGCCGGTGGCCACCAGCAGGCGCCGGCGCGGGTTCATCGGGTCCCTGCCTGTCCCCGCTGATGGGGGCACGGCCGCGCGCGGCCCCGTCGCCGGAGGCTCACGCGTCCCGTGCCGTGGCCTCCTTCTGGGCCGCGAAGAGCTGCCGCAGGCCGGCGTCGCCGAGGGCCAGCAGGTGATCGAGGCCGGCCCGGTCGAAGGGCTTGCCCTCCGCCGTCCCCTGCAGCTCGACGTAGGTGCCCGCGTCGGTGCCCACGATGTTGAGGTCCACCTCCGCCCGCGAGTCCTCCGTGTAGGCCAGGTCGAGCATCGGCAGGCCGTCGATGATGCCCACGCTGACCGCGGCCACCTGGCCGGTCAGGGCCGCCTCCAGGCCCTTGCGCCGCAGGCACAGGGCCAGGGCGACCCAGCCGCCGGTGATCGAGGCCGTGCGCGTCCCACCGTCGGCCTGGAGCACGTCGCAGTCGAGGGTCACCGTCCGCTCGCCCAGGCGGGCCGTATCCACCACGCCCCGCAAGGAACGGCCGATGAGCCGCTGGATCTCGTGCGTCCGGCCGCCCAGGCGGCCCTTGACCGACTCGCGCTGGGTCCGCTCGCTAGTGGCCCGCGGCAGCATGCTGTACTCGGCCGTCACCCAGCCCGTGCCCTTGCCCCGCAGGTGGGGCGGGATGCGGTCTTCCATCGTCGCCGCGCACAGGACGTGGGTGTCGCCCATGCGGATGATGCACGAGGCCTCCGCCCACTTCTGCACGCCCAGCTCGACGCGCACGGGGCGCAGCTGGCTGGGGTTGCGGCCGTCCTCGCGGAACCTGCCGGCGCCGATGGTCATGCCCGCTCCTCCTGCTTCGCCTGCTGCCACAACCGGTCGAGCTGCTCCATATCGAGCTCGCGCAGCTCCTGCCCCTCCGCCGCGGCCAACCGCTCGACGGTCGCGAAGCGGGCGGCGAACTTGCCGCTCGCGGCCCGCAAGGCGGCCTCCGCGTCGAGGCCCAGCTTACGACCCAGGTTGACCAGGACCATGAGCAGATCGCCGAACTCCTCGCGGCGGGCCTCCGGGCTGGCGGCCTCGAGCAGCTCCACGGCCTCCTCCTCGACCTTGTCGATGACGCCCTCCAGGTCCGGCCAGTCATAGCCCAGACCGGCCGCCCGATCCTGCATCTCCTGGCTGTAGGCCAGGGCCGGCAGCGAGCGCGAGAGGCCGGCGAAGGCGGCCGGCATGGCCGCCTTCGGGCCTGCCTCCGAGGCCACTGCGGAAGCCGCTCCGGGGGCCGCTCCAGGTCCGCCGGGGGCCGCTCCAGTTCCGCCGCGGGCGGCGCGCTCAGCGGCCTTGATCTGCTCCCAGGTGCGCATCACCTGCTCGACGGAGTCGGCGCTGGCCGAGCCGAAGACGTGCGGATGGCGGCGCACGATCTTGGCGTCGATGGCCCGGTAGACATCGAGCAGATCGAAGACGCCCGCCTCGGCCGCGTGCTGGGCGTGGAGGACGACCTGCAGGAGCAGGTCCCCCAGCTCGTCGGCGAGGCTCGGCGTCGCCCCCGCCTCGAGCGCGTCGTAGACCTCGTAGGCCTCCTCGAGGAGGTGCTTGCGCAGGCTCTCGTGGGTCTGGGCTCGGTCCCAGGGGCAACCGTCGGGCGCCCGCAGCCGGGCCGCCAGCCAGGGCAGCATATGAGGGCTAGCCAGATCGTCCAGGGGGGCCACGGCGGGCAGGTAGTGGGCCGCATCGAAAGCGTCGGGGGTCGGGGCGCCGGTGGTCGGGCTGCCGATAGTCCGGGCGCTCCCGCCCAAGGCCTCGCTGGTCAGGGCGCCGATGGTCGTGTCGGGCGCGCCGGCCAGGCCCAGGACCGGATGGTCGGCCGGGTAGAGGGCCTGCAGCAGGGCCAGCGGATGACCGCCGTGGACGGTCCGCCCGGGCAGCGGTGCGGGGTCCCCGTCGGCCACACCTGCCGCGCCCTCGGGCGCGGCCACGATGAGCAGCGGCCAGCCCGGATCGAAGGGCTGGCTCACGAGGCCCTGGAGGCCGACGATCTGGAGGCCGTCGAGGACGCGCCGGCCGGTCCGCTGTTCCAGCTCGGCCAGCAGCGCCGCGATCATGGCCTTGGCCCGCTAGCTGCCGGTCGAGGCCGGGGCGATCGTCGGGTCGCGGTAGATCTTGCCGGCGTCCTCGAGGGCCTGCTTCTGGCGCAGGTACCAGGTATTGAATGCGTTGGTCTGGATCGCGCTGACCTGGCTCGACGAGAGGGCCCGGGTCGTGCGGTCGGTGACCTTGTAGATGGTGTAGCCGTCCGAGAGCAGGACCGGGGACGAGCTCAGCTGGCCGGCCTGCAGGGCGAAGAGGGCATCCTCGACCCGGAAGTCGGACTCCTGGCCCTTGGCGATCCAGCCCATGTCGCCGCCGTCCTCGGCGTCGCTGGCGTCCGAGTGCTCCTTGGCCAGGGCGGCGAAGTCGGCGCCCGGCTGCTTGGCCTGATCGAGGAGCTGGCCGATGAAGGTCTTGCTGTCGGGCCGCTTGGCCTCCCAGAGGATGACGTGGTAGCCGTACTCGGACTTGACCGGGCCGATGATCTCGCCCTTGGTGTGGTCGCCATCGAAGATGGCCTCGGCGAAGGAGGTCACGAAATCGCTGTAGCTGGCCCACCCCAGGTCCCCGCCCTGCGTGGCGCTGCCCGTGTCGTCGCTGTCGCTCTCGGCCATCGAGGCGAATGTCTTCTCCCGCTCGCTCACGTCGCTGATCGCCTTGAGCTTGGCCACCGCCGCGTCGGCCAGCTGCTTGGCCGCGGCCCAGGCCGGATCACTGGCATCGAGGGTCGTGGCCGACGAGGGGTCGTGGTTCGGCGAGTAGAGGATGTGCGAGGCCCGGACCTCGCCGCCGATGGCGCTGGCGACCGTGCCCGAGGCCGGCACCGAGATCTCGATCTCGGCCGCGTGGACCTGCTCGACGGGTTGCTTCAGGGCCTCGGCCACGACCTTGTCCTGGAGCTTCTGCTGGATGACCCGGCCCTTCAGCGCGTCGCGGTAGGCGTCCAGGCTGACGACGGCCTTGAGTTTGGTCATGAACGTCGGGTCGGGCACAGCCGCGGTGATCTTCGTGACCTTGGCGATGCGGTAGGCGCCGTCAGCGCCCTGGATGACGTCGGTGGTGCCGTTGAGCGGGGCCGCGAAGATGGCCTTGATCCAGGCCTGGTCGGCGGGGTAGTCCTCGGTCACGTCACCGTAGTCGCCGCCCGAATCCGCGCCCGCGGCGTCCGAGTACTGCTTGGCCACGGCGGCGAAGTCCTGGCCGGCCTCGAGGGCCGCGAGGGCCTGATCGGCCTTGGTCTTGGCCGCGTCGATCTGCTCCTGGTCGGGCAGGTCCGTGCCGGTGCTGACCTGGGGCGTCACGACGACGGCCAGGACGTGCCGCGTCTCGGGCGTCTCGCTCTGCTTCTTGAGCTCCGCGTCGACGTCGGCGTCGCTGACGCCGATGCCCTGGGCCTGGCCGAGCTTCAGCATGTAGGCCTGGTTGATGAGGTCTTCGAGGGCGTCCGAGCCTTCCGTCTGGCGCTGCTGCTCGTAGCTCTGGATCTCCTGCTGGGCCGTGCTCTGGTCCAGCGTGCCGGCGGCTACCGCCTGGTCGATCTGACCCTCGGCCTGGTTGATCTGGAAGTCCAGGACCTTGACCCGGTCGTTCCACTGGTCCTTGTCCAGAGAGACGCCGTCGACCCTGGCCACGGTCGCCAGGTGGTCGCTGTAGTAGCCGATGCCCAGAGCTCCCACGAGGATGACGGCGGCCACGACGATGATGGCGATGAAGGCCACCGTGATGACCAGCGTCTGGCGGGCCTCGTCGTCGCGGAACGAGACCTTGCGGTCGGCGGGCCGCACGCGGCTGAGGCTCTTGGAGCCGCTGGATGTGCTGGATTCGGCCGGGTCGGCCTTGTGCCTGGCGCGGCGGAAGATCATGGTCCGATCAGTCCTTGCGGGGAGGGAGGCGGCCCTTACGGGGGGCGAGGCGGCGGCCCGAGGACGCCGCGACCCGGTATCGTACCCCACGGCGGCCCCCGGCCAGGCGGTCCAGGAGGGCGACGTAGCGTCCGGCCTCGTGCTCCCAGGCCAGCCCTTCGAGGGCCGTGGCCGTGGCGGCCAGGCGGGCCGCCCGTTCTTCCGGCCCGTCGACCAGGCGCAGGAGGACCGCGGCCAGGTCCGCTGCCGAGCCCGGCTCGTAGGTGGCCAGCGTGTGGGCCGGGAAGTAGCGCCCCGCGGTGGGCAGCCGCGAGGCCACCACGAGGCGGCCCATGGCCGCGTACTCGAGGACCTTGGCCGAGAGGCTCAGATCGGTGAACGGATCGCGCCGCGTGGGAGCCAGGCCGACGTCCGCCGCGGCGATGGCGGCCGGCACGTCCTCGAGGGGGATGCGGCCCTGGAGGTGGACCTTCCCGTCCAGGCCCAGGCCCTCGATCCGGGCCCGCAGCGGGGCCTCGGAGTCGCCCCGGCCGTAGATGGCCAGGTCCACGGCCAGCTCGGGCCGCAGCTCGACCAGGCGGGCCACGGCGTCCACGATCACGTCGAGCTCGTAGGTGGGGGTCAGGGCGCCGGCGTAGACGAGGCGCAGGACGCCATCGGCCATGAAGGCGCGACTGGGCTGGGCGGCCGGATCGAAGCGCTGGGGGTCGGGGCTGTTGTGGACCACGAGGAGCTTGTCGCGCGGCAGGCCCAGGCGCAGGAGGCGCTCGCCCAGGGCGTCGTTGACGGTCAGCACGGCCGTCGCGGCCCGGCAGGAGAGCCGCTCCTGGAAGCGCAGCGCGGCTAGCGGCAGGCGGCCCGCGGCCCGCGGGAAGCGGGCCCGGAAGAACTCCGGCATGGCCTCGTGGAGGTCGAGCACCAGCGGCACGCCGGCCAGGCGGAGGGGCAGCAGGGCGAGGACGAGGAAGTCGGGCAGCGAGGCGACCTGGGCCACGCTGAAGCGGCGCTGCCGATGGGCCGCCACGGAGGCTACGGCAGCCCGGGCGAAGAAGGCCAGGTACTCGACGAGATAGGTGCCGATGCCGGCGCCCTGATGGCGCCGCACGTCGAGGCGCCGCAGGTCGACGCCGGCGATGGCCGCGCTCGGCGTGTCCGTGGGGCGCCGCAGGCCCAGGACCACCACCTCCCAGCCCTGGCCGACGAGGGTCTCCGCCTGGCGCCGGACGCGGGCATCCTCCTCGTAGTAGGCGTGGGCCACGAGGCACAGACGGCGGGGGGCATCGTGCCTCGTGGCGGCCGGTGCCGCCGCTCTCGGCCCGTCGCGGGGCGTCACCCCAGCAGGTGGCGGCGGAGCGCCTCGCAGACCCGATCGACCTGGACCTCCATCAGGTCAGGATAGATGGGCAGCGAGATCTCGCGGGCATACTCGGCCGCGGCCACCGGCACGTCCTCCGGCCGCAGGCCGTAGGTCCGGCGGTAATAAGGGTGGAGGTGGAGGGGGATGAAGTGGACACTGGTCCCGATACCCTCCGCCTTCAGCCGTTCGATCAGGTCGTCGCGGCCCACGCGCGCCCCGGGCCGCAGCCGGATCATGAAGAGGTGCCAAGCGTGGACGTCGCCCGGACGGGCCGCGGCGGGCAGCTCGATGACCTCCTCGAGGCCGAGACCCACCATGCGCTCCGCGTAGGCCTCGGCCAGGTGCTGGCGAGCGGCCTGCAGCTCGTCGGCCCGGGCCAGCTGGACGAGGCCGATGGCCGCCGCGAGATCGGTCAGGTTGTACTTGAAGCCGGCCTCCTCGATCTCGTAGTACCAATGCCCGCCGGCGCTGTAGCGCTTCCAGGCATCGCGGCTGATGCCGTGAAGGCGCATCAGGCGGGCCCGCTCGGCGATGGCCTCGTCGTCGGTCACGAGCATCCCGCCCTCGCCCGTAGTGACGGTCTTGGTGGCATAGAAGCTGAGCGCGCCGGCCGCCCCGAAGGTGCCCGCCGGCCGGCGGCGGTCGGTGGCCGGGAGGGCGTGGGCCGCGTCCTCGACGAGGGCCAGGCCACGGGTTCGGCAGAGCTCGACGAGGGGCGCCATGTCGGCCACCAGCCCACCCACGTGGACGACCTGGACAGCCTTCGTGGCCGGTCGTAGCTGGGCCTCCACCGTGGCCGCCGTGAGGGCCAGGCTGCGGGCGTCGACGTCGGCCATGCGAGGCCGGGCGCCAAGGTAGCGGACGACCTCGCCGGAGGAGGCGAAGGTGTAGGCCGGCACGATGACCTCGTCGCCGGGACCGATGTGGAGGGCCTCGAGGGCCAGGTGCAGGGCGGCCGTCGCGGAGTTGACGGCCACAGCATGGGCGACGCCCAGGCGCTCGGCGACGGCGCGCTCGAAGTCGAGGCAGCGCTGGCCGGTCGTGAGCCAGCCCGAGTCGAGGACCTCGAGGACGGCCTGCCGCTCGCCCGGTCCGAGGGCCGGACGGTGGAAGGGGATGGCGAGCTCGGCCGGGGCGCTGGCCTCCATCACCCTGTCCCGACCGCGGTCTGCCCCGCCTGCGCCAGCTGCTGGGCCTCCCGGAGGAGGGAGCGCACGGTCCGCACCTCGCGTCGCTCGGCAGCCCCGATGAGCCGTTCCACCAGATCGGCCACGCCCTCGGCGGTGGGCGTCCCGTCACCCCGCCAGCGGACCCGCAGGACGCCCGGATGGAGCGTCCGCTCGGTCGTCTCGTGGTCGTAGAACAGCGACTCGTGCAGCCGCTCCCCGGCGCGCAGCCCGGTGTAGACGATGGGCACCTGGTCGGGGTCCAGGCCGGAGAGCCGGATGAGGTCGCGGGCCAGCTCCACGATGCGGACGGGCTCGCCCATGTCGAGCACGTAGATCTCGCCGGGGCTGGCGTTGGAGGCGGCCTCCAGGATCAGCGACACCGCCTCGCCGATGGTCATGAAGTAGCGCGTCACGTCGGGGTGGGTGACGGTCAGCGGTCCGCCCCGGCCCAGTTGGTGCTGGAAGGTGGGGATGACGCTGCCGGACGAGCCGAGGACGTTGCCGAACCGCACCGCCACGTAGGGCCGGCCGGTGCGCCTGGCGGTGTCGACCACGAGGTGCTCCGCGATCCGCTTGGTGGCCCCCATGGCGCTCACCGGATCGACCGCCTTGTCGGTCGAGATGAGGACGAACCGGGCCACCTCGGCCTGCTCGCAGGCCCGCAGCACGTTGCGCGTGCCCAGGACGTTGGTGAGGACGCCTTCGGCCGGGTGCTGCTCGACGATCGGAACGTGCTTGAGGGCCGCCGCATGGAAGACCACGTCGGGCCGCAGCTCGGCCATCAGGGCGGCCATGGCCGGGGCCGAACGGATGTCGGCCAGGACGGTCCGGAAGGCCATCCCCGGGCTGCCCGTGCTGCGCTCACCCAACTCGCGCTCGATGGTCCAGAGGGCTTCCTCCTGGTGGTCGAGGACGACCAGCTGACGCGGACCCAGGGCCAGGATCTGGCGGCACAGCTCGCTGCCGATCGACCCGCCCCCGCCGGTCACCAGGACGCTGGCCCCGCTGAGGTAGGCGGCCACGGCGTCGAGGTCGATGGCCACGGTCTCGCGGCGTAGGAGGTCCTCGACGCTGACCCGGCGGACGCTGTCCAGGCGCACCTCGCCGGAGAGCAGCTCGCGCGGTCGCGGCACGGTGCGCACCTCGAGGCCCAGGGCCTGCCCGGTGTCGAAGGCCCGCCGGACGGTGGCCCCGGTCGCCTCCGGCATGGCCAACAGGAGATGGCGTGCGCCGGTCGCCCGGACCGCCTCGGCGAGCGCGTCGAGGTCGCCGAAGACCCGCTTGCCCATGAGCCGTGAACCAGCCTTGTGGGGGTCGTCGTCGAGGTAGCCGACGACCGACAGCCCGGCCGCCCGATCCCGCGCCGCCACCCGGGCCACCGTGGCCCCGACCTCCCCGGCGCCGTAGACGATCGTGGGCACCGGCTCGGTCTCGGCCACATGGCCGCTCGGCGCGCCGCGCTGTTCGAGCGCCGCCCGGAGAAGGAAGCGCGCGCCCCCCACGAAGGTCAGGCCGAGGAGGGCCTCGATGAACCAGACCGAGCGGGGGAAGCCCAGCGTCCCCCCGATGCCCCAGACCGAGAGGACGACGAAGGCCATGAAACAGGTGCCGTAGCCGATGGCCACGGCCGCCACGAGGGCGAACATCTCGCTCATCGAGGCGTAGCGCCAGACCCGACGGTAGAGGCCCTGGGCCACGTAGACCGGCGGCAGGACCAGTAACGGCAGGAAGCAGATGGGCACGTAGGGCGCCATCCAGGAGAGCACGTTGCTGGCGTCGAAGCGAAGGGCGAAGGCGCCCACCACCGAGGCCAGCGTGGCCAGCAGGTCGTAGACGAACAGGTGCCGGCCGCGCGGCACCCAGGTCCAGCCGGCGGCCAGGCCGCGCAGGCGCTCACGCATCGGCGGCCTGGCCCCGGGGCGGCGCAGCTGCCGGCCGACCCAGCTCAGCGGCGATGATCGCCGGCAGGGACGGCCGCCGGCCCAGCAGGGCGAGCGGCGTCCAGGCCAGGATCCACAGGTCGAGGCGGGCCGAGCGGTGGCGCAGGTAGGCCGCGTCGAGGCGCAGCTTGGGGGGCAGGATCAGGCTGCGATAGCGCTCCGCGGGGTCCGAGCCGCCGAGCTGGGCGGCCTCGTCGGTGCCGAAGAGCTGAGCCAGGCCGGTGATGCCCGGCCGGGCGGTGAAGACCTCGCGCTGGAGCGGATCGGCGAGATCCACGAACTCCGGCGCCTCCGGCCGCGGCCCCACGAGACGCATCGCTCCTCCAGCCACGTCCCACAGCTGGGGCAGCTCATCGAGCCGGGTGCGGCGCAGCAGCCGTCCGAGGGCCGTCACCCGAACGTCTCCCCGGACGGTCACGGCGGGTCCCGCGGCGTCGTCGCGCATCGTCCGCAGCTTGTGGCAGCTGAACGGCCGGCCGCCGTGGCCGATCCGCTGGCTGGCATGGATGGCAGGGCCTGGCGAGTCGAGGCGAACGGCCAGCCCGAGGAGGCCGACCAGAGGCAGCGTCAGCAGGCTGCCGATGGCACCGGCGACCCGCTGGAAGGAGTCCGGCATGGCGGGCGGATGATAGCCGCTCAGCTGCTGCGGCCCGGACCGGCCACGGCCGCCGGGCGCACGAAGCCGATGCCGGCTCGGGCGGCCCGGTCGCGCTGCCAGCCGCTGCGGACGTAGAAGGCGATGGCCCGTCCGTTGTCCTCGTGGACCGACAGGCCGACGGTCTCGATGCCGGCCGCGGCACAGCGGCCGCAGAAGCGATCGGCCAGCTCGTCGGCCAGGCCCGTGCCGCGGTGGTCGGGCCGCACGGCGATGCCCATGAGCCTGGCCACGGGCACCGTCGCGGTGGCCGCGGCCGGTCCCCTGGCCCGGCCGAGCGAGGGCCGGCGGAGCAGGCTGAGGAAGGCCAGGCCAACGTGGCGCAGGCGCGGCCGGACCGCGCGCCGCACCGCCGCGTCGGTCAGGCAGCGGCGGAGGAAGGCGGGCCCCAAGCGCAGGGCGTGGCGGCGGTAGAAGCGGCGATAGACGCCCCGCGGCTCGGTCGTGCCGACGACGAAGCCGACCACCTCGCCGGCGGACTCGGCGACGAAGCCGAGGTCGGGCCCCGAGCCGGCGAAGCCGGCGTAGAAGCGCTCCAGGAAGGCGGGGCCCAGGCGCGACAGGAAGTAGTCGGGAAACAGGGTCAGGTGGAGGCGGGCCACGGCGCGCACGTCGGAGAGGCGCAGCTCCCGGCTGCGCGTCGCGGGCGGCGCCTGGTCGGCCGTGGTCGGGTTCGGGGTGCTCACGCCCCTACCATAGGGCAGGCTCCTGGGAACCCGTTGAGAAGGCCGTCCGGCCAGGCTGGTTGAGAAGGCCGTCCGGCCAGGCTGGATGCCTCGTGCGCCGGCCGCCTGCAGGGGCCCGGCTATACTCCGGCCCGTTCGCCCGGCCGCCCGGAGAGGAGGGCCCCATCGCCCGCATCGCGACCTCGGCCGGCCTGCGCGGACTCGTCTCCTCGGTGGCCGGTTACGGCCTCGCCACGGCCGTCAGCGGGATCGTCGGCCTGGCCGTCGTGCCGGCCTACACGCGCGCCCTGGGCGCCTCCGCCTACGGGGAGTACCAGGCCGCGGCGGCGGTCTTCACCCTCGTCACCGGCTGCTGCATGGTCGGCCTCGACTCGGCCATCGCCGTGCTCATGCCGGACCACGTCAGCGGTGAGGCCCGGGGCCGGCTGGTGAGCTCCCTGCTCCTGCTGGCCTCCCTGACCGGGCTGCTGGCCGCGCTCGTGCTGTTCGTCGGCGGGTCGCTGGCCGGGCCGGCGCTCCTCGGCCCCGGTGCGGGCGGGCTGCTGGCCCTCGGCGCGCTGGTGGCCGGCCCGAGCGTCCTGCAGAACGTGGCCCAGGCAGCCCTCCGTAACCTCACCCGGCCGGGCGGCTACCTGGCCGCGGCCATCGCAGCGGGGGTCGGGGTGCTGGCCGTGGGGCTGCCGCTCGTCCTGGGCGGCGCCGGGCCGGCCGGAGCCGTGGCCGGGCTGGCCGCGGGCGCCATCTGCGGTGCGGCCGCGGCCGTGTGGGGCCAGCGCGACCTCCTCCGTCGGGCCGGCCCCGACCCGCGCCGCATCCGGGCCCTGCTGCGCATCGGCCTGCCGCTCCTCCCGGCGGCCGTGGCGGCCTGGATCGTGTCCGTCTCGGACCGCCTCCTCCTGACCCAGCTGGCCTCGCTCTCCGACGTCGGCCTGTACGCCGCCGCGGCCCAGATCGCGACGGTGCCGAACCTGGGCATCGCCGCCTTCATGCTGGGCTGGACGCCCTTCGCCCTGCGCGTCCAGCGGGCCCCCGACGCGCCGCGCCTGTACGCCGTCACGCTCTCGCTCTTCGCCGCCGGCGGGGCCATCGTGACGCTCCTGACCCTGCCCCTGGGCGTGCCCGTGCTGGGCCTGATCTCCGGCCCGGAGTTCGCGCCCGGCGGCCAGGTCGTCTGGCTGCTCGTCGGCAGCGCCTTCGCCTATGGTGGCTACGTGATGCTGAACGTCGGCCTCATGGTCGCCCGGCGGACCGAGCTCATCGGCCTCGTGACCGGGTCGGCCGCCGGCGTCAACGTCCTCCTCAACCTCGTCCTCATCCCCGGCCTGGGCTATGTCGGGGCGGGCATCGCCACCCTGGCCGCCTACCTCGTCTCGGCCGGGGCGCTCTACGTCCTGGGCCAACGGGCGCTGCCCCTGCCCTACGAGCCGCTCCGCCTGCTGGCGATCGTGGGCGGGACCCTGGCCGCCGGGATGCTGGCCCTGGCCATGCCCAGCGCGGTCCTGCGCTGGCTCGTGGTGCTCGTGGCCGCGGCCGGCCTGGCCCTGGCCAGCCTGGGTCGCCTACGGACCGCGGTGGCCCTGGTCGGCACGACCGAGGCGGCTATCCGCCAAGCCGGGTCGGTGGACCGCGACGACTGGACCCGACCCGGCGAGCCGCTGGGTCCCGCCTGACGATGCGCCCGCCGCCGATGCGCCCGCCGCCGATGCGCATCCTGCTGCTGACTGCCTACTACCCGCCCGAGCTGGGAGCGCCCCAGACGCGCCTCCGCGAGACGGCCCGCCGGCTCCTGGCCCGCGGCCACCGCGTGCGGGTCGTGACCGGACCGCCCCACTATCCCGACGGTGTCGTACGTCCCGGCTATCCGGCTTGGCGGCCGACCCGCGAGCGCATCGACGGCCTGCCGGTCGTGCGCCTGCCCATGCTCGCGCGACCGAATGGCGGCCTGCGCGACCGGCTCATCGACCAGGGCAGCTTCGCCGCGGCGGCCCTGGCTGCCCTGCCGGAGGTCCGCTGGAGCGACGTGGTCGTGGTCGAGTCACCGCCCCTGGCCCTGGGCGCCAGCGCGACCTGGCTGGGGCTGGCCGGCCGCCGCCCCTACCTCTTCCACGTGGCCGACCCGTGGCCGGACTTCCCCATCGCCATGGGGGCCCTCCAGTCGCCCCTCCTCCAGCGGGCGGCTTACGCCGTCGAGGACCTCGCCTATCGGCGGGCCGCCCTGGTGACCACGGTCACGCCCGGCCTGGTGGAGCTGCTGGGGGCCAAGCCCGGGGCCGCGGGCAAGGTGCGGCTGCTGCCGAACGGAGTCGACACGCGCCGCTTCGAGCCGCGCCTCGCGCCGGCCGAGGCGCGGCGGCGCCTGGGCTGGCCCGAGACCACCCTGACCCTCGTCTACGCTGGCTCGGTGGGCCAGGCCCAGGGCCTGGCCACCCTGCTCGAGGCCATGACCCCCCTGGCCGGTCGGGACATCGCCCTCCACGTCGTGGGCCAGGGCATCGAACGTGAGCGCCTGGCTGCAGACGCTCGACGGCGGGGCCTGGACGCCGTGAGGTTCGAGCCCTCCGTGCCCGCGGACCGGGTGCCGACCGTCCTGGCCGCAGCCGACGCGATCCTGGTCCTCCTCCGCCGCGGGCCGCTCTACGAGCAGGCCCTGCCGACGAAGCTGGTCGAAGGCCTGGCCGCAGGCCGGCCGCTGATCGTCTCGGCCGATGGCGAGGCCGCGGCCATCGTTCGCAGCTCGCGACCGGCTGCCGGCTTGACCAGCCCGGCCGAGGATGCGGCCGCCCTGCGCGAGGCCATCGTGGAGCTGGCCGGCCGCAGCCCCCGCTCCCGGGCGGCCATGGGCCGGGCCGCACGGGCCGTGGCCGAGTCGGCCTACGACCGCGAGGCCATCGTGGAGCGGCTGGAGGGCTACCTGGCCTCGATCCGCGAGCCCAGGAGGAGCCGGTAGAGGCCGACTAGCACGGCCGCCTGGCTCTCCCAGGTGAGCTGCGCGGCGGCGTAGGCCCGGCCGGCCTCGCCCAGGCGGCGGGCCTCGGCAGGGTCGTCGAGGAGGGCGGCGATGGCCGCCGCGTGGGCCTCGGCGGTGAAGGGCGCCACGATGGTCCCAGCGCCCGCCTCACGCAGCACGCGGGCCTGGACCGGCAGGTCGGACGCCACGACCGGCAGGCCGGCGGCCAGGTATTCGCCCAGCTTGATAGGCCAGGCCAGGCGCTTGCTGGGGATGGCCGGGTTCATCGGCAGCCAACCGATGGCCGCGGCCTGTAGGTGGCCGGCGACCTCCTCGGGCGGGACCGTGCCCAGGAAGCGGACCCCGGCGGCGGCCCAGACCTCCGGCCGCAGGGCCCGTTCGTCGGGCAAGCCATACCACTCGACCGGACCCAGGACCCGCAGCTCGAAGTCGGGATGGTCGCGGCGCACGCGGGCGGCCGTGGCGCGGAGGATATCCAGACCCCGTTCGCGGTTCATCAGCCCTGCATACACGACCACCGGCGCCCGCGCCGCGGGAGGCGGATCCGCGGCCCGTGGCGGCAGGTTCATGACCACCACGGTCCGCGGCTGGCGGGCCACGAAGCGATCGGCCATCTCGGGGGTCACAGCCACGACCGCCCCCAGCCGAGCGGCGAGGGCCTTCTCCAGCGGCTCCGCGAGGCGGGCCAGCGGCTCCCGGAGGAGGGCCGGCAGCCACAGCTTGCTGCGCAGCGACTCGGCGAAGAACTCGTGGCTGTCGTAGATCACCGGCCGGCCCGTGAGGCGCTGGAGGAGGACGGCCCAGGGCAGGAGCTCGGGATCGTGGATGTGATAGATATCGGCTCGGGCCCGCGCCGCCCGCCACAGCAGGATCGGCCAACGCAGGGGCCGCGTTGCCCGGCCACCACGGGCCGGCAACCCGCTGAAGGCGATGCCCGCCTCGCGCCCCGGCCGGGCTCCGGGGGCCAGGATCGTCACGGCGTAGCCGGCCGCGGCCAGCGAGCGCGCCTGGCGGTGGAAGATGCGCGGGTCGCGCGGACCGTGGACCGAGGTCAGGATCCAGGCCCGGGGCGCCCGCCGCTCGGAAGACGTCACGGCCGCCATGCTGCCAGGGTCGCCAGGCTCAGGCGCGCCCGCCCGGTCATCCCCAGGACGCTCCCCAGGATGGGCCACAGGATGGCCATCAGCTGGTACGAGAAGAAGGCCGCCGCGGCGACGTCGAAGGCCAGCATGGCCACGACGAAGATCGCGGCGGCGGGCACCAGCGCACCGCCCAGGCGGCCGGCACGCCGGGCGAACCAGATGCGGGCCAGCTCGAGCAGGACGACCACGAACAGCAGCAGGTAGGCCAGCAGGCCGAGGCCGCCGTAGTGGACGAAGACGTAGGCGTACGCGTCGTCGAAGGCACCGAAGTCGAAGGTCGAGAGCGAGCCTAGGCCCACGACCGGCGAGTCCCAGATCGACGGCGCGTCCGAGGGCAGCAGCGAGGGATCCACCTCGTGCAGGGGGCCGAAGCTCGGAGGCTGGCTGCCGGCCGTGAGGCTGACCCCGTCGAGATCGACCGGCCCGCTCCCGGGCTTGGGCAGGAGGTAGGCCTCGACGGCCCAGATGCGCTTACCCGCCGGGGTGCTGAAGCCGGTCCGGACCGGGACCCAGCGGCCGTCGGCGGGCAGCTCGACCGTGGCCCGGGCCAACGGGGCGATGGTGCTGCCGTCGGTCGCCCAACCGACGAGCTCGATCGTCGCGGCCGAGCTCCGACCGCCATCCGCCCGGGCCCAGGCCTGCGCGGCATAAGGCCGGCTGGGATCGAAGGCGTACAGGACGTACTGATGGATCTGGGCCTGCGGTCCGTCGGTGACCTGGCCGGCCAGCTCACCGAAGCGGCCACCAGGCACGATCGTGAGGTCCGTGCCCGGGCCGACCTGCCAGGCCGAGCCGCCCGCCTCGAAGCTGGGTCCCTCGATGAGGTCCGGGCTGCTGGTCAGGGTGTAGGTCCGGCCGTCGAGGTCGCCATCGGCCTCGAGCTGGGCGCCGACGGTGAAGCCGTGGCCGTCGAGGACCACCTCGTAGGGCTCGCCGGTGCCCGGATCCAGCGGCGGATCGTCTCCCTCGGGCCATACCGTGGCCAGGTCGGTGGGCCAGGTGGCGGTGGCGCAGAAGCGGTCGCGGATGGCATCGGCGATGGCGGCCACGTCAGCCTTGCGCTGCTGGTCGCGGCCGGCCGCCGTGGCGAGATCGGGGGCCGGCGTGGGGCTCGGGCTGGGCGTGGCCGTCGCGCTCGACCTCGGGCTCGCGCCCGAGGTCGCGCTCGGGCTGGTGGTGGGGCTCGGCTGGAAGGCTTCGGGCGCCGGCAGGAAGGGCTGCGGCTCGTGCCCTGGCTGGATGGTCCCGCTGGGCGTGCCGTCGCACAGGATCCGCTCCTCGAGGTCCTCGTCGGGCCGGGCCAGGGCGGACCGCAGGCGGGCCACGCGGACGACGACCGAGGTGTCGCTGCCCAGGGTGCCCACGTCGAAGCGCTCCAGGATCGAGCTGCCGTTGGCCGCCGGGACGGCCACCACCGCGCCCGCCGCGAGCAGCCCAGCGACGGCCACCACGACGAGTGGCCGGGGGTCGAGCCGGACGCGCAGGAGGGCCAGAGCCACGAGGCCCAGCACGAGCGCCCCGGCCAGGCCGAAGGTCGCGCTGCGCGACTGGGAGAGGACGAGACCGACCGTGGCCAGGCCGAGGGCCAGCAGCAGGCCCCGGCGGGCACGGCCGTCGGTGGCGTGGAGCATGAGGGTGATCAGCAGGAGGGCCACGACCAGGGCGCAGAGGAGGCCGAAGTCGTTGGCCTGGCCGACCGTGCCCACGGCCCGCCCACCGCGGACCACGACGGCCAGGTTGTGGCCGGCCCCGGTCCAGAGCACGGTCAGGGCCTCGTTGACGACGCTCGGCCCGAAGCGCTGGGCCACGGCGAAGAGGCCCTCGACCACCGCCGCGGCCGCGGCCAGGACGACGATCCAGCGGGCGGCCGGCCCGTCCGCGGGAGACAGGCGCCCCAGCCGGTAGAGGAACCAGTACTCGACCGGGCGGGCCACGTCGAAGAGGTCGTGGTAGGTCCGCCCGACCTGGGGCACGAGGATGGGGGCCAGCACGATCGAGGCCCCGATGGCCACGACAAGCAGGCCGAAGACCGCGTCGACCGGTCCGACCCGGCCGGCCTCCGGGTGCCGGAGCAGGTGGCGGCCCAACGAAGGCAGGTAGAGGAGCAGGACGATCTGGTCGAGCCGGACCGCGGGCAGGCCACCCGGCAGGGCCAGGTCGGGCGAGAGGAGGGCAGCGGTCAGGACGATAGCCAGGGCAGCCAGGCGCGCCGCCGGATCCTCGAAGTCGAGCAGGCGGCGGGGGTCGAAGCGGGGGCGTCCGGTCTTGGGCCCGACCGGGCTGGGGCCGGGGATCACCCCGAGGCGAGCTCCGGGCGGGCCCAGCCAGCTCCGAGACGGAGGACCTGGCCGGCGCGGACGTCCCGGCCACGCGAGCTGTCGACGGTATCCACGACGAGGTCGGCCCGGCCGTAGACCTGCCCCCAGTCGATGGCCGCGTGGGGCGTGACGACCACCACCACGTCGCTCTCGGCGAGGAGCGTCTCGAGGGGCTGGCTGGCGCGCTCCGTGCCGTCGGCGTCGCGGAAGGCGGGCACGTGGGGGTCGTGGTAGGCGACGTTTCCCCCGCGGGCCGCGAGGCCGGCCAGGATGGCCGCCGCGGGCGAGTTGCGCGGGTCCCGGACGTCGGGCTTGAAGGCCACCCCCAGGACACCGATGCGGGCGCCGCGGATGGCCCGGCCCCGCTCGTTGAGGGCCTGGCCGACGAGGTCGACGACGTGCTGGGGCATGGCCAGGTTGATGTCGCCGGCCAACTCCACGAAGCGGTCGACGAAGTCGAAGGCCCGGGCCCGCCAAGCCAGGTAATAAGGGTCGACGGGGATGCAGTGGCCACCTACGCCCGGACCTGGGCGGAAGGGCATGAAGCCGAACGGCTTGCTGGCCGCGGCGTCGATGACCTCCCAGACGTCGAGGCCCATCCGCTCGCAGAGGAGGGCCAGCTGGTTGACCAGGGCGATGTTGACGTTGCGGAAGACGTTCTCGAGCAGCTTGGCCAGCTCAGCCGCGTCGGGCGAGGAGAGCTCCCGCACGTCGGCGTTGATGCGGCTCAGGACGGCTGCGGCCCGAGCCGTAGCGGCCGGGGTCGAGCCGCCCACGAGGCGCGGCACCCGGCGGCTGCCCGAGGCGGGATCGCCGGGGTTCATGCGCTCCGGAGCGAAGGCCAGGTCGAAGTCCTGGCCGGCGAGCAGGCCCGAGCGTTCGAGCTCGGCTCGGAAGGGACCGGTCGTGGTGCCGGGGTAGGTGGTCGACTGGAGGACGACCAGCTGACCCGCCCGGAGGGCCGCCCGGATGTGGGCCGCCGCGTCGAGCACCGGACCCAGGTCGGGGTCCTTGGCCGCGTCGATGGGCGTCGGGACGCAGACGAAGATGACGTCCGGACGGCCCAGATCGGCCTCCTCGACGGCGGCCACCGCCAGGCCATCGGCCAGGGCCGCCCTGAGGCGCTCGTCGGACAGATCGTCGATCGGCGAGCGGCCGGCCTGGAGGTCCGCCACGCGTTCTGGGGTGGCGTCGACGCCCAGGACCTGGCAGCCGGCCTCCGCGAAGGCTACGGCCAGGGGCAGGCCGACGTAGCCCAGGCCGATGACGCAGAGGGAACCGTCGGGGGTAGAGGCAGGGATGGGGTCGGGGGTCACTTCGTCTCCGTGGAGGATGGGTGTCATGGTGCCATGGGCCCGTCGTTCTCGTCGCACCGATCGGCCAGCCAGCGCAGGGAGCCGGGGGCCAAGGCCGCTCCGAGCCCGGCGTCGAGGATCGGCTGGACGTCGCCGGCGTCGGCGGCCACGAGCCAGGTCGGCGGGGCGGCCTCGGCCTTGGCCCGGCTGCCGGTCCCAACCCCGATCACGGCCCCGACCCCCCGCCCCCGCCAGGCCCGGCGGACCGCAACGGCCCGCCGCTGCCGTCGGGCCCGCGCTGACGCGACCGCCTCGGTGCCTCTCAGGCGCGCCACGAGCAGGCCTCCGCGCAGCCGCAATCGTTGCGCCAGGCGCGGTCGGTTCGTCGTTTCCGGCACGAGATGCGCCCCGGCCGGGATCCCAGGGGGCGGGGATCCGGGCCGGACCAGGATGGAGACCGCTGGGCCGACGACGGCCGGCAGGCGAGCCAGGCGCTGGGCCGCCGAGGCGCCCCGGGCCACGATGAGGACGCGCTCGCGGTCGCCGGACTTCGTGGTCGACGTGGTCGGCCGCGGGCTCGCCGGCG
>DASUKL010000098.1:0-2207 GCA_036278755.1 Candidatus Limnocylindrales bacterium
TCGGTCGCGGTGCTGTGCGTCTTCAGCACGTCATCCGCCGGCAGGATGAGGCCGTCCATGACGACCAGCACGCCCTGGTCGCGCAGCTCGGGCGAAGCGGCCGCCCGGACCGCGGCGCGGAGGTTGGCCGGACCGTCAGCCTCGGGCTTCTCCGCGGAACGCATGGCCCCGGTCACGACGAGGGGCTTGGGCCCGCGAAGCAGGAGGTCGTAGGCGAACGCGGTCTCGTCCAGGACGTCGGTGCCCTGCACGACCACCGCGCCGTCGACCTCGGGCCGATCCAGGGCGGCCTGGACCAGGTCCGCGATCTCGAGGACCTGCGCCAGCGATAGCGAGGAGGCCGGCACGCGGCCCCAGTCGATGGGCTGGAGGTCGGCGACCCCAGCCAGGCCGGGCGTGGCGGCGATGAGTTCGGCCCCATCGAGGGTGGGCACCAGCCCGCCGGCCGCGGCATCGGGGCGCATGGAGATCGTGCCGCCGGTGAAGATCATGGCCACCCGACTCATCGGCCCGGACCTCCAGCTTCGGCGGGCCGTGTCCCCGCCTCCGTCGGTGCCTCCGCCGTCGAGGGGGCCCAGTCCACCGGCGCTCCCGCGTGGGCCATCTTGGCGTAGCGCATGGGTCCCCTGCCCCGGGCCACGCGCAACCAGCCCACGGGCAGGGCGGCCAGCCAGTGGCCGCTGAAGCAGGTCACGGCGATGGCCCGGGCGGCTCGGGCGCGGGCGGTGAGCGGCGCGCCGTCCAGGTCGGTCGTCCAGCGCAGCGCGTCGAAGGCCAGCAGCGTGCCCGCGGCCAGGTAGCAGGCGGTCAGGACGAGGGCCGGGCGGCGGCGACCGCCGGCCAGGCCGCCGATGGCCGCCCCGGCCAGGCTCACCGGCAGCGCGGTCTGGGCGCTGTAGGCCAGGTAGTCGAGCTTGGCGAAGACGGACAGGCGGGGGCTGGCCAGGACCGCCGGCGTCAGCTCCAGCTGGCGGCGGACGATGCCCTCGGCCCAGCGCCGGCGCTGGCGCCACAGGGGCCCAAGGGCCGTCACGGGCTCCTCCCAGACCACCGCGTCGATGGCCCAGGCCACGTTCGTCCCGAAGCGGGCCGCCAGGCGGCTGGAGAGGTCGAGGTCCTCGGTGAGGGCCACCGCACGCCAACCGCCGACCTGTGCCAATAGGTCGCGGCGGACGCTGATGCCGTTGCCCCGGAACTCGCTCAGCCCGCCCAGGGCCCAGCGGCCGCGCTGGATCTCCCCGTCGGCCGTCTGCTCGTCGTCCTGGGCCTGGATGAGCCAGCCTTCCAGGGCACCGCCCGGGCCGCCGTCACGGACCATGCGCCGGCGGGCGGTCACGGCCTCTGCGCCGCGGGCCACGTAGGAGGCCACCCGCCGAGCGTAGTCGGGCGGGATCCGCGCGTCGGCGTCCAGCACGGAGACGATATCGCCCCGGCACAGCTCCGGCTGGGCCGCGGTCAGGGCCGCACCTTTGCCGTCCGGCAGGCCCGCCGCGGCGATCGCCTCCGTCCCCGACTCGGCCGGCGGGCCGCGCCGCAGGACCCGGGTGAGCGGCTCGATGCCAGCCCCCCTGGCCGCGGTCCAGACGGCCTCCGCCGTGCCGTCGGTTGAGCGGTCGTCGACCACGATGAGCTCGAAGCGCGGGCTGCCGTCGGCGGCCCGATGGTCCTGGGCCGCCACGTCCCGCACGAGATGGGGCAGGACGGCGGCCTCGTCCCGCCCGGCCACGACCAGGGAGACCGTGGGCAGGTCCGCGCCGGGAGGCAGGTCCGCGGCCGTCAAGGGCGGGATGGGTGGCCGGCGGCTGGCCCGGACCAGGGGTCCCACGTAGCCGGCCACGACCAGCGCGCCGAACCCCAGGACGGCGGAAGCGCGCCGGACGCGCGAGGCGGCGAGCCCGGCCAGCAGGGCCCCGCCGACGAGGGCCGCGGCGGCCAGGCGTCGGGTTTGCGGCGTGCTGGGGTCCGGGTCAGCCATCGGTGGCCCCGCCGTCGAGTCCTTCGGGGGTCCCCGGGGCTTCGGGGGGACCGGGGCGCGAGAGGGGCATGGCCGTGGCCGCGATGGGGTCCATGGCCCCGCTCATCGGCGTCCGCTCGGCACTCACCGGGCGCAGCGGGGCCGGCCCGAAGACCGAGCGCAGGCCCACCCCCGCGACGAGGAGCCCACAGGCCAGGATGACGACGTCCGGCCCGGCCAGGTCGGCCACCGG
>DASUKL010000099.1:0-6105 GCA_036278755.1 Candidatus Limnocylindrales bacterium
CGCCCGGCGGATCAGGGTCCCCGGGATGAGCAGCCGGTTGATCTCGTTGGTGCCCTCCCAGATGCGCTGGATCCGCGCGTCGCGGTAGGCCCGGGCGGCCGGGTAGGACTCGATGTAGCCGTAGCCGCCATGGACCTGGACGAGCTCGTCGACGACCCAGCCGAGGTCCTCGCTGGCGGCGACCTTGGCGATCGAGGCCTCGACCGCGTACTCCTCGAGGGCGCTGGGGGCCGAGGCCGCGGCCGTCGTCTCCGCGGCCAGACGGGCGTCGATGAGCCCGGCCACGCGGTAGACGAGCGCCTCGACGGCGTAGGTCCGAGCGGCCATCCCGACGATCTTCCCGGCCAGCAAGGGGAAGGCGAAGATGGGCCGCCCGAAGGCCTGGCGCCCCTGGGCATAGGCCAGGGCCGTCCCGATGGCCTGGCGCATGGGGCCCAGGCAGGCCGCGGCGAGCTTGAAGCGGCCCATGTCGAGCACGGTGAAGGCGATGCGATGGCCCTGCCCGATCGTCCCCAGCACCTGCTCCGGCGGGACGATGACCCCTTCGAGGGTCAGCGGGCAGGTCGATGTGCCATGCATGCCCATCTTGTCCTCTTCGGGGCCGACGCTGAAGCCCGGCGTCCCGCGCTCGATGAGGAAGGCCGCCAGCCCTTCCGGCCCGCCCTCGCCCTCGACCCGAGCGTAGACCGTGAAGAGGTCGGCGAAGCCGGCGTTGGTGATGAACTGCTTGGCCCCGTCGAGGCGGAAGCTGCCGTCCGGCTGACGCATCGCCCGCGTCCGGATGGCCTGGGCATCGGAACCCGTGCCGGGCTCGGTCAGGGCGTAGGCGGCCACCCGGCTGCCGTCGGCGAGACCGGGCAGGTAGCGCCGCCGCTGCTCGTCGGTCCCGAAGTACGCCAGCGGCAGGGTGCCGATGCCGGTGTGCGCGGCGTACGTCACGGCGAAATCCACCCAGGGGGCGAGGACCTCGGTCACGACCACGCTCGTCAGCTCGTCCAGCCCGGACCCGCCGTAGGCCTCGGGCAGGTCGATGCCCACGTACCCGGCCCGACCCAGGGTCGCCAGCAGCTCGCGCTGGGTCGCGTAGTCGCGAGCGGCCAGACGCTCGACCCGCGGCGCGACCTCCCGGGCCACGAAGGTGGTGACGGCCTCCCGCACGGCCCGCTGCTCCGGCGAGAGCCGCTCGATGGTGAAGACGCTGCCCGCAGGCGTGGGGCCGAGGACGAAGGCGCCCCCCGCCGGCGGCGGGGCATCCGACGCGGTCTCCGCGCTCGCCGGCCGCGCGACGGGACGGGGCTCGATCCCGCTCGTCACGTCAGGCTGCCGCCGCGTCCGGCACGTCGTCCGCGTCACCGCTCCGTTCGTCCTCGGGCTCCAGGCCGGCCTCCCGGACCGTCGCTCGGGCAGCCTCGGACCGGCGCATCCGACCCCCCAGCCATTCGATGATCCCGGCCGCCCCCTGGCCACCGCCCACGCACATCGTGACCATCCCGTAGCGGGCCCCGCGCCGCCCGAGCCCATCGAGCAGCTGGACGCTCAGCTTGGCCCCGGTCGCGCCGAGGGGATGGCCCAGGGCGATGGCGCCGCCATCGGGGTTGACGCGCTCCTCATCCAGGCCCAGCTGGCGGACGACGGCCACCACCTGCGCGGCGAAGGCTTCGTTCAGCTCGATGGCGGCCAGATCGTCCAGGGCCAGGCCCGCCTTGCGGAGGGCCTTGGGCACCGCCTCCACCGGCCCGATGCCCATGATCTCCGGCGGCACCCCGGCCGTGGCGAAGGCCACCAGCCGACCCAGTGGCTGGAGGCCCAGCGATGCGGCCCGATCCGCGCTCATGACGACCAGCGCCGCCGCGCCGTCGCTCATCTGCGAGCTGTTGCCGGCGGTGACCGTGCCCCCTTCGGCGAAGACCGGCCGGAGCTTGGCCAGGGCCGCGGCATCCGTGTCCCGCCGCACACCCTCGTCCTCGATGAAGAGGCGGCGCCCCACGCTGGGGCGGCCCGCCCGGTCGACGCGGGTCTCGAGCGCCTCGACCGGGGCGATCTGCTCGCGGAAGCGGCCCTCGGCCACGGCCGCCGCGGCCCGCTGATGGGAGCGCAAGGCCCAGGCATCCTGAGCCGCGCGCGAGACGTCGAAGCGGCGGGCGACCTCCTCGGCCGTGAGGCCCATGTTCAGGAACACCTGCGGGTAGCCCTCGGCGATCTCGGGGCCCGGGGCGAAGTGGAAGCCGATCATCGGCACCGCGCTCATCGACTCCAGCCCGCCGGCGATGGCGATCTCGGTGGCCCCACTGGCGATCGACTGGCTGGCCAGGGCCAGGGCCTGGAGGCCCGAGGCGCAGAAGCGGTTCACGGTCATCGCGCTGGCGGTCACGGGCAGCCCGGCGGCCAGGCCGACGTGCCGGGCGATGTTCAGCCCCTGGGCCCCCTCGGGCATGGCGCAGCCGAGGATGAGGTCCTCGACCTCCGCCGGGTCGAGAGCCGGCACGCGGGCCAGGGCCTCCCGCACGGCGGACGTGGCCAGGGCCTCGGGCGCGGTCTCGCGGAGCGTGCCGCGGGGGGCCTTGCCGACGGCGGTCCGGGCGGCGGAGACGATGACAGCGTCGGGCATGAGCGGGTCCTCAGTTCCGCAGGGGCTTGCCGGTCTTCAGCGTATGGCGGATGCGCTCGCGTGTCTTGCTGAGGCCCAGGAGGCGCAGGAACGCCTCCCGTTCGAGGCCCAGCAGGTAGTCCTCCCCGACCGCCGTGCCCTCGGCCACCTCACCGCCGCTCATGACCCGGGCGAGCTCGAGGATGACCGTCCGGTCGTGCTCCGAGAGCCGTCGGGCCTGGAGCTCGTTGAAGGTCAACGCCTCCGCCGCGGCGATCCCCCGCCGGCCCACGACGGGGATCGGGGCCCGGGCCGGCGGACGATAGCCCACCTCTGCCAGGTGGCGAGCCGTGGCCGCCGCATCGGCCCACTGGCGGTCCGGGTCGGCGGTGATCAGGTCGGCCGGCCGGAACAGGCCCCAGGTCCGCGCCTCGGCCACGCTCGTCGCCACGCGGGCCGCGGCGATGAGCTCGAGGGCGTGCTGGAAGAAGGCGAAGCGGTCGACGTGCGAGCCATCGGGCACCTGCTCGGCCGCCCAGCGGGCCATGGCCGTCGAGCCGCCACCGGCCGGGATGAGGCCGACCCCCACCTCGACCAGCCCGATGTACGTCTCGGCCAGCGGCTGGCGCCGAGCTGCGGCGAGACAGATCTCGGCGCCGCCGCCCAGGGACAGGCCCCGCGGCGCGGCCACGACCGGCACCGCCGCGTGGCGGATGGCCTGCATCGCGCCCTGGAAGCGGCGGATCTCGCGGTCGAGCTCGTCCCACTCGCCCTCCTCAGCGGCCATGAGCATGAGGGCCAGGTTGGCCCCCGCCGAGAAGTCGGTCGCCAGGGTCCCGATGACGAGGCCGTCGTAGGCTCGGCCCGCCAGCTCGCAAGCCCGGCGCACGCTCTCGATGGCCTCGGGCCCCAGGATGTTGAGCTTGCCGTGCAGCTCGAGGCCCAGGATGCCCTCGCCCAGCTCGACCAGTGAGGCCGAGGCGTTCGCGGGCAGGCCGGCCGCCGTCGAGGCCGCCCGGAGCCGCTCGACGTCGAGGCTGCCGAGTCGGGGGAGGAGCGGCTCCAGCGCGGTGGCCGCGAACGTGACGGCGGCCCGATCGCGGTAGAACGCGCCCGGACCGGCCAGCACGCGCTCGACCAGCGGCGGCCGAGTCGGGAGGCGTGCCGCGACCGCCTCGAGCCCCAGGGCGTCCCAGGTCTGGAAGGGTCCTAGCTGCCAGCCGAAGCCCCAGCGCATGGCCGCGTCGACGTCCGCGACGCCGGCCGCTATGTCGGGGCCGACCGTCGCGGCATAGCCCAGGGTCGCGTCGAGGAGGCGTCGGAGGTAGGTGGCCGCGGGGTCCGCGCCGGCCAGCAGCAGCCCGAGACGGCGACCCAGGTCCGGCTCGTTGCGGGCCAGGTCGACGGTCGGCGAGGCCATGCGCCGACGGGGTCGATAGTCGCCCGTGGCCAGGTCGAGGGCCAGGATCTCCTGGCCCTCGCGGCGGAAGAAGCCGACTCCCGTCTTCTCGCCCAGGGCACCCTCGTCGAGCAGGCTCCGAAGCACCGGGGCGACCCGGAACGCCTCCCGCTCCGGGTCGTCCGGGAGATCGGCGTAGCAGTGGTCGGCGACCGCGGCGGCCACGTCGAGACCGACGAGGTCGAGAGTTCGGAAGGTCGCCGACTTCGGCCGGCCGATGAGCTTCCCGGTGATGTCGTCGACCTCGTCCGGCCCGAGGCCCAGCTCGAGCGCCAGCTCGATGGCGCGCTGGAGCGCGTACACGCCCAGCCGGTTGGCGATGAAGGCCGGGGTGTCATTGGCCCGCACGGTGCCTTTGCCGAGCAGCCGGCTGGAGACGTCTTCGAGGCGATCGAGGACGGCCGGGTCGGTGGCCGGGGTGGGGATCAGCTCCAGCAGTCGGGCGTAGCGCGGCGGATTGAAGAAGTGGGTGCCCAGGAAGGCGCGCCGGAACGGCTCGCTGCGACCCTCGGCGATCGCGGCGATGCGGATGCCGCTCGTGTTCGAGCTGACGATCGGCCACTCCGCCTGCGGGCGCCCTGCCAGGGCCTCGTCGACCCGCGCGTGGAGGTCACGCTTGGGCTCGAGCTGCTCGACGATGGCCTCGATGACCCAGTCGGCATCGCCGAGCGCGCCGGCCAGCTCGTCGAAGCTGCCGGTCCGGATGGTCGCCGCATCGGAGGCCCGATAGACGGGGCCGGGACGGAGCTTGAGCGCCCGTTCCAAGCCGTTGGCCGCGATGGAGGCATCGAGGTCGAGCAGCGTGACCCGTGCCCCGACCCCGGCCAGCAGGCAGGCGATCCGGGCGCCCATCGTGCCCGCTCCGAGCACGACCGCCGAGCTGAGCCGAGCGATCACTCGGCGCCCCCTACGGCGATGAGCCCTCGCGTCGGTCGCATGCGATGCTATGCGCGCACGATGCGCAAAACGGTCACCCTGGATCCCGACACCGAGGCGCTCATCAGACAGATGATGCGCGAGCACGGCTGGACCTTCAAGCAAGCCGTCAACACAGCGATCCGTCAGAGCAGCACCGCGCAGGGCGAGTCGCGATCGACGATCTTCCCGACGTACGACATGGGCTTGCCCTTGATGCCACTGGACCAGGCCCTGCGTCTGGCAGCAGACGACGAGGACCAGCAGCGGCTACGAACGCTCCGAGCACGACAGCTTGCTAGACGCGTGGCCCGCAAGCCGAACGACCTGCCAAGATAGGGCCACGATGCGGCACGGGGGCATGGGCACGGCGGCCTGGATCGTCCTGGCGCTGGTGGTCGGGCTCGTCGTCGGGGCGACCCTGACCTCGGGCGGCAGCGCGCCGGCGACCGCATCGTCGAGTCCCGGCGCGGCGGCATCCAGACCTGCCACGAGCCCGGGGGCATCGGCGACCATCGGCACGTTCAATGGGCTCTGCTCCCAGCCGACCGGCGCCACCCAGACGGCCACCGTCGTCCGCGTCATCGACGGCGACACGATCGTCGTCGACCGCGGGAAGGGCCAGGAGCACCTGCGCTACATCGGCATGGACACCCCCGAGATCGTCAAGCCCGACACGCCCGTCCAGCCCTACGGGCCCCAGGCCGCGACCGCCAACGACGCCCTGGTGAGTGGCAAGACCGTGAGCCTCGAGAAAGACGTCTCGGAGGTCGACCAGTACGACCGCCTGCTGCGCTTCGTCTGGCTCCGCGCCGCGACCCAACCCAGCGGCTGGCTGATGGTCGATCGGGTCCTCCTCCGCGAGGGCCTGGCCACGGTCACCACCTTCCCGCCCGACGTGAAGTGCGTCGACGCCTTCCTGGCCGACCAGCACTACGCCCAGGCTCGCGGGCTGGGCCTGTGGGGCGACGGCACCGGCCTCGGGGCCTCAGCGCCGGCCTCGGCACCGGTCGGCCTGGTAGGCCCCCGAGCGACCGCCACCGCGACGCCCAAGGGCTCGGCCGCCTTCTATCGGCCGCCCGGCTGGGACGGCGTCTCCGACGTCGACTGCTCCGACTTCAAGACCCACGCCCAGGCCGAGAGC
>DASUKL010000100.1:0-5387 GCA_036278755.1 Candidatus Limnocylindrales bacterium
GGCCGATCGTCACGGCCAGCGGTACATTCGATGGCCGGCAGCCGTCTCAAACGTCGCTTGTCACGCCGGGCGCAACGAGCGCCGCCCGAGCTGGCCCGCGATCGTCGCTTGTCACGCCGGGCGCAACGAGCGCTGCCCGAGCTGGCCCGCGATCGTCGCTTGTCACGCCGGGCGATACGAGTGGAGCGGACGCCGTACGACCCCGTACGACCCCGTACGACCCCCGTACGACCCCCGTACGACCCCCGTACGACCTCTGAGCGACCGCCGCCCGAAGGCCGCCCGGGGCGGCCAGGTCAGGGCACGTAGGTGAAGAGGGCGGCCTTGACGGCGTCGCTGATGACCTTCGTGCCGCCCAGGACCACGACCTTCTGCGGCTTCAGCCGCTGCAGTTCGGTGATCGTGGCCGGGTCGAGCGGACCGCTCGTGGCGGCCAGGAGGACCGGGCCCTGGACCGTGCCGGCCGCGGCGGCCCCGGCCAGGGCGTCGGGGAAGTCGAAGGCATAGGCCACGTAGGCCGTGCCCACCCCGGGACTGAAGGTGTGGGCGCTGATGGCCGCGGCGGTGGCGAATCGGCTGCTCCCGCTGTCGCGGGTCATGGTATGGCTGAAGGGCAGGGCGGCCAACTGGCTGTAGACGCTGGCCCCGATAGCCGCCGTGCCGCCCAGGACCACGACATGGGCCGGGTGGAGGCGCAGCAGCTCGGCCCGGGTGGAGCCGTCCAGCGTGCCGCTCGTGGCGGCCAGCAGGACCGGTCCCTTGACCGTGCCCGCCGCTGCGGCCCCGGCCAGGGCGTCCGGGAACGCGTCGGCTCGGGCGATGTAGGCCGTGCCCACGCCCGGGCTGAAGGTATGGGCACTGATGGTCGCGGCCGTGGCGAAGCGGGTCGCGCCCGCATAGCGCAGCACGGTGTGGCTCGTGGCATAGGGCGTCAGGGCGCCGAGCACGGCATCGCTGATGGCGGCTGTCCCGCCCAGGACGATGATCGTGTCGGGCTGCAGGCGGGTCAGCTCGGCCGTCGTGGCCGGATCCAGGGCCCCGCTCGTGGCGGCCAGCAGCACCGGCCCCTTGACCGTGCCGGCCGCTGCGGCCCCGGCCAGGGCGTCGGGGAAGGCGTCGGCCCGGGCGATGTAGGCCACGGCGACGCCGGGGCTGAACGTGTTGGCGCTGATGGCCGCGGCCGTGGCGTAGCGGGTCGTGCCGGCGTAGCGATCGATGCCCTGGACGTACTGGATGGTGTGGCTGACCACGGCCGAGACGTTGCCCGCGCCGTCCAGCCAGCGGACGTAGATCGTCTTCATCCCGAAGGCGGCGCTGCCGCCGAAGGTCGCCGAGGTCATGTCCCAGCTGAGGCTGGTGGCGTATGGCTTGCTGCCCCAGTGGCTGCCGTCGTTCGAGAGCTGGATCTTCCAGATGCCGGTCAGGTCGTCGGTGGCGGTGTCGGTGATCGTGACCGTGGCGTGGGCCGTGCGCGGGGCCCCGGCATCGATGGCGAACGTGCCTGATGGCTTGGTCGCATCGATGGCCTTGAGCTCGGAGATCCGGGTGGTCCACCAGCCGGTGGCGGCGTCCGGGTACTCGGCCGGCTCCCAGATCGTGGCCCCCTGGAGCGGGTCGGAGGAGGGGATGACGTAGTCGCCCCAGCGAGTGCCCTTGTAGCTGACCGTGCCCTGGTCGACGAGGATCGGCGCGTCGATGGTGTTCTTCGTCGCGGTGGGGGCCTGCATCCGGGCGTAGGTGGAGATGTAGGCGCTGGGCGAGGACTGGGAGTAGACGACGAAGAGGTTGCCGGTCACGGTCAGCCCGATGCCGCCCATGAAGTCGTCGAAGCCATCGTCGGCGATGAGGAAGTCCTGGTTCACGCTTGGCGTGGCGTTGGTGACGAGCTGGACCAGCCGGACGCAGTCGCGGACCATCGAGTCGCCGCTGGGCGTGCAGCCCGCCGTGGCCACGAACCAGAGCCGGTTGCCGTACCACACGGCGTCCGTGGCCCGTTCGTCGAAGGCGTTCGCGATCGTCGATGGCGTGCCCGGCTGGCGGGGCATCGGCACGTCGGGGTCGAAGGCCTCCCCGAGCCCATGGGCGGTGAGGTCGTAGACCGGGGCGAAGGCCACGTTCTTGCCCGCCTGGGTGCCGGTGATGCGGCCGTAGAGGATGCCCGCGTCGAAGCCCTCGCCGATGGCGTAGATCGTCGAGCTGGTCGGATCGCCGGCCGGGCGCCAGGAGGCGGCGTCCACGTAGTCGGGATCGACGCTGTACTCGAGGGTCGGCGTGCCGGCCAGGACGGCGGAGAGGTCCATGACCCCCAGCAGGCCGGCATCGAACGAGCCGAAGCAGTGCCCGCTGCCGCCCAGGATGGGATAGAGGTTCGTGCTGACGGCGACCTTGTCGCTGGAGACGGCGAGGTCCGGGTAGTCGGTCAGGTAGCCGTCGAACGCGAAGCGGAAGCTGCTCCACGTGCCGCGGGGGTCGCCGGTCTTCGAGACCGCCAGATAGAGGTTGCCGACCCCGGTCGCGCAGCTCCAGCTGAGCTCGGTGGCGAACCAGCGGTCCTTGGCCGCGTCATACAGCACGTGCGGGTCGGAGTCACCCGTCTCGCCGGCCGGCTCGGCGAAGAGGACGTCGAACGGCACGGGCGTGATGAGCTTGTTGCCGGAGCGGTCGTAGATGGCGGCCACGGTGTTGTCGAACTCGACGACATAGGCGCTGCTGACCGCCACGGCCGTGTTGGGCGGCTCGAGGCAGGTGTGGCTCCCGGACGAGCAGTCCCACTTCTGGCCCGGGAAGTTCGCACCCTTCTCGATCTCGGCCCCGGCGACCTGAGGGGCGAAGCCGGGGCTCGGGCTGGAGGTGGCGGGCGTGGCCAGGCGAGGGGAGGGGCCGATGTAGGTCTGGGGCGTCGACCGCGGGACCGTCAGGCGATCGAGGCCGTGGACCTCGTTCGGGGCCGCCGTCCGGGGAGCCGTGCGGAGGTCCACCTGATGGACCTCCGGCGTGATCGAGCCGGTGGCCCCCGAAGCCCGAGCCGGGGAACCGGTGACCGGCGACCCGATGGCGGGCGCTGCGCCTGCGGAACCGGTGGCCGGTGCTGCCGCGGCCGGTGCTGCCGCGGCCGGTGCCGGTGCGCTGCTCCCCAGGAGCATACCAACGAAGGCCACGACGACGGCGATCGAGGCGGAGCGGCGACGACCCATGGTTCCTCCCCGGACACGTCGCCGGGCGTCACTCGGCTCCGTATCGCTGGCGCGTGGAGCCGCCATGGTACGCCGCCCCGTCCGTGTCCCGATACCATGCGATGGTGAGTGACCCGTGGGTACCAACGACCCTCCCCGGCGTCCTGCGCACGAGCCTGACGACCCACGCGGACGAGCGCGGCTCCTTCACCGAACTCTTCCGAGTCTCGCTCGCGCCGGCCGGCACGCCTGTCTTCGTCCAGGCGAACCTCTCGCGCTCCAAGCGGGGCGTCCTGCGCGGGATGCACTTCCACCGCCGTCAGTCGGACCTCTGGATCGTGGTCGAAGGCCGGGCCTTCGTCGGCCTGGCCGACCTGCGGGCTGAGGGGACCCCCTGCCTGGGCCTGGAGCTCGGGACGGGCGAGGCCGTGCTCATCCCGCCGCACGTGGCCCACGGCTTCTACGCCCTCGAGGACCTGGCCCTGCTCTACCTCGTGACGAACGAGTACGACGGGACCGATGAGCTGGGCTTCGCCTGGGACGACCCCGCCGCCGCTATCGCCTGGCCCGCCGGTGCACCCATCCTCTCCCCGCGCGACCGATCGAACCCCAGCCTGGCCCAGGTCTTGGCCGCCGACACAGCCTAGGCAGACCCGCTCCCAGCCGCCGAGCCCGCCGAACCGAGCTTCCAGGCCCTCAGGCCACCAGCGAGCGATAGAGCGCCACCAGCTTCGCCGCCTGGCGGTCGACGTCGTGCTCCTCGGCCACGGTCCGCTCCAGGTTCGCCGAGCGGCGGGCCGCCTCGGCCGGGTCATCGAGCACGCGGCGGATCGTGGCCGTCAGAGCCTCCGGGTCGCGAGGCGGGCAGAGCCAGCCGCCGTCCGCGCCCAGCAACTCGGGCACGCCGCCCACAGCGCTGGCCACGACCGGGATGCCCATGGCCCCGGCCTCCACGAGGACCGTCGGCAGGCCCTCGGCATGGGAGGGCAGGACGACGACGTCGCTGGCGGCCAGGAGATCGGGGATGTGGCCGTGGTCGATGGGGCCCAGGAGGCGCAGGCGGTCCGAGCGGGCGGCCGCGGAGGCGGCAAGCTCTTTCTGCAATGGGCCATCACCGATGACCATGATCAGGGCCTCCTTGGGCAGCCGATCCGCCGCCGCCGCGAGCTCCCGCAGTCCCTTGGCCGGCAGCAGACGGCCGACGAAGGTGACGACCGACCGATCGGCCGGCCAGCCCACCCGCTCCCGCGCCTCGCCCAGCGGGCGCCGGGCGGCCCGCAGCGGCTCCAGGTCGACGCCCACGGGCATGACCCGCGGCCGCCGGCCGGTCAGCAAGGTGGTGCGCTCGGCGAGGGCGGAGCTCACGGCCAGGACCTCCGTCGCGCCGTCCACCACGGCCTGGAGGCGGGCCCGACCGCCGCGCCGGGCCTGAGGCTGGAGGTTCACGTCGGAGCCGTGGAGCGTGACTACCGTCGGGCGGCGCCAGTGGTGGCCCAGACGGACGGCAGCCTGGCCGTGGGGCGTGGCGAAGTGGCCGTGGACCACGGCCGGCCGACGGCCGTGCCAGGTCCCCCTGGCCAGCGCCTCCACCTGCCGGTCGGTGGCCAGCCAGGGTGGGCTGCCGGGCATGGCCAGCCAGCGCGGCCGCTCGACGCGGACCAGGCCGTCGAGCGCGGTGCGCGGGCTTTCGGCATAGCGACGCCAGCGGGGGTGGAGCGAGCGGATGGGCCAGGGTGACCAGGGCACCGGGGCCACGACCTGGAGATCCACCCCCTGGCGGCTCACGGCCCGAGCCTGGGTCTGGGTGAAGATGCCGCCCACGGTGTCGGCCGGGGAGGGGTAGGCGGGCGCCAGCCAGAGGACGGCCAGGTCACTCACGGCGTCCGGGCTCCAGCTCCGGGCCCGGCTTCGGCTCCGGCTCCAGCTCCAGCTCCGGGCCCGGCTTCGGCTCCGGCTTCGGGCCCGGCTTCGGCTGCGGCTCCAGCTTCGGCGAGGGTCTCGGCCAGCGCCTCCTGCCAGGGCCGCAACCTGATTCCGAGGCTCGCCGCCCGAGAGGTGTCCAGGACGCCCCACCGCGGCGGGGTCGATGGTCGGCTGAAGGCCGTCGAATCGATGGCCCGGAGGGGTCGGTCGGGGCGCACCCGGGTGAGGATCTCGCGGGCCCAGTCGAAGCGGGTGGCGAACCCGGCGTTGACGAGGTGGAACGTGCCGCCC
>DASUKL010000101.1:0-4420 GCA_036278755.1 Candidatus Limnocylindrales bacterium
GTCGACGCGATCGACTTCGACGTGGCCGTCGGGGAGTCGTTCGGCTTCCTGGGCCCCAATGGGGCCGGCAAGACCTCGACCATGCGGATGATCGGCTGCGTCTCGCCCCGCAGCGAGGGGGAGCTCCAGGTCCTGGGCCGCGACCCGACCACGGAGGGCGCCGCCATCCGGGCCCACCTCGGCGTCGTGCCCCAGGAGGACACCCTCGACATGGAGCTGACCGTGGGCGAGAACCTCCTCATCTACGGCCGCTACTTCGATCTGCCCCGGGACGTCATCCGGAGCCGCAGCGCGGAGCTGCTCGACTTCGTCCAGCTCACGGAACGCGTCGACTCCCGGGTGGAGCAGCTCTCCGGCGGCATGAAGCGCCGCCTGACGATCGCCCGGGCCCTCATCAACGAGCCCGACGTGCTGCTCCTCGACGAGCCCACGACCGGCCTCGACCCGCAGGCCCGCCACCTCCTCTGGGACCGCCTCTATCGCCTCAAGCAGCGCGGCGTGACGCTCGTCCTGACGACCCACTACATGGACGAGGCCGAGCAGCTCTGCGACCGGCTCGTGGTCATGGACAAGGCCCACATCGTGGCCGAAGGCTCGCCCCGCGAGCTCATCGAGCGCTACTCGACCCGGGAGGTGCTGGAGCTGCGCTTCCCGGCCGGGGTCCAGGAGACGCTGGACGGCCGGCTCGACGGCCTGGCCGAGCGGATCGAGACGCTGCCCGACCGGCTGCTCCTCTACACCCCAGATGGCGATGCCGCGGCGGCCACCGTCCACGATCGGGGCCTGCAGCCGGAGAGCGTCCTCGTCCGGCGCAGCACGCTGGAGGACGTCTTCCTCCGTCTCACCGGCCGCTCCCTGGTCGACTGAGGCAGGGCCGAGGATGAGGGCGCCGACGGCGCTGCGGGTCTACGAGCATCAAGCCATCGTCTATCGGCGCACGTTCCGCGGCACGATCGCCTCCTCGTTCCTCAACCCCATCCTCTACCTGACGGCCATGGGCATCGGGCTGGGCGGCTACGTCGATCGCAGCGGACAGGCCACGAACGCCCTCGCCGGGCTCTCCTACCTGACCTTCCTGGCCCCCGGCCTGCTGGCGGCCGTGGCCATGCAGACGGCCGGCGGGGAGTCGACCTGGGCCGTGCTGGGGGCCATCAAGTGGCAGAAGACCTACTTGGCCATGCTGGCCACGCCGATCTCGGTCCGCGACCTCGTCGTGGGCCACCTCTCCTGGGTAGCCACGCGGTTGCTCATCGTGACCACGATCTTCCTCGCCATCATGGTCGTCTTCGGGGCCACGCGGGGGCCGGAGGCGATCCTGTCCGTGCCGGCCGCGGTCCTGACCGGCCTGGCCTTCGCCGCGCCGATCTCCGCCTTCGCCGCGACCCAGGAGAACGACTCCGGCTTCAACGCTGTCTTCCGCTTCGGCATCATCCCCCTCTTCCTCTTCTCGGGCACGTTCTTCCCCATCAGCCAGCTGCCGGCCTTCCTCCAGCCCCTGGCCTGGGCCACGCCCCTGTGGCACGGCGTGGAGCTGTGCCGCGGCCTGGCCCTGGGGACCATCGACCCCCTGGGCTTCGCGGTCCACACGGGCTACCTCCTCGTCGTGGCCGGCCTGGGCTGCGCCGCGGCCCTGTGGGCCTACCAGCGGAGGCTGGCTCAGTGACCCTCGTGGCCCGGGTGGCCCCGCCCTTCCTCATCGGCGGTCGTCGCTCGCTCCTGCTCATCGAGCGCAACCTGATGGTCTACCGCCGGACCTGGCTGGTCATCCTCTCGGGCTTCTTCGAGCCGCTCTTCTACCTCTTCTCGATCGGCATCGGCCTGGGTCAGCTGGTGGGGGGCATCTCCGGCCCCGACGGTCGGCCCATCGACTACACGGCCTTCGTGGCGCCCGCCCTCCTGGCCTCGTCGGCCATGAACGGGGCGATCTACGACTCGACATTCAACATCTTCTTCAAGCTGAAGTTCGCCAAGACCTACGACGCCATCCTCTCGACCCCGGTGGGGGCCGGGGACGTGGCCCTGGGCGAGATCGGCTGGGCCCTCCTGCGCGGCACGCTGTACGCCTGTGCCTTCTTCGTCGTGATGCTCCTCATGGGCCTCATCCGTTCGCCCCTGGGGCTCCTGGCGGTGCCCGCGGCGCTGCTCATCGGCTACGCCTTCGCCGGCGTGGGCATGGCCGTCACGACCTTCATGCGCACCTGGCAGGACTTCGACATGGTCCAGCTCGTGATCCTGCCCCTCTTCCTCTTCTCGGCCACGTTCTACCCCCTGGACACGTATCCTCGCGCCCTGCAGGTCATCATCGAGCTGACGCCGCTCTATCACGGGGTGACCCTCATGCGCGGCCTGACCCTGGGCTCGGTGGGGCCGGGGACCCTCGTCGACATCGCCTACTTGGCCGTCATGGGCACCGTGGGCTTGGCGCTCACCTCACGCCGGCTGCATCATCTGTTGCTGAAGTGATGAGGAGGTCGTGACGGGATGGTGATGACGGCGGCGACGCCGCTCCAGCGGACGGTGGCCGATGGGCGGACGGACTACTGGAACGACTCCTGCGCCCTCGTCGAGCTGGAGTACGCCATCGCCAACGGCGGGGTGGGGGCCACCTCCAACCCGACCATCGTCGGTGAGGTGCTGAAGAAGGAGCTCGACGTCTGGGGCCCGCGTGTCCAGGCCATCGTCAAGGAGCGCGCCACGGCCAGCGACGTCGAGATCTGCTGGCAGGTCGTGGAGGAGATGGCCGTCCGCGGAGCGGCCCTCCTGGAGCCCATCTTCGTCGCCACCGAGGGCCGCAAGGGCCGCCTCTCGATCCAGACCGACCCGACCCAGTACCGCTCCGCCGGGGCGATGCTGGCCCAGGCCCGCCACTTCGCCACGCTGGCCCCCAACCTCAACGTGAAGTTCCCCACCACGGCCGCCGGCCTCGAGGCCATGGAGGCCGCCACCGCGGACGGCATCTCGATCAACGCCACGGTCAGCTTCACGGTCTCCCAGGCCCTGGCCGTGGGGGCGGCCGTGGAGCGTGGCCTGGCGGTGCGCCAGGCGGCCGGCCACGACACGAGCGACATGGCCCCTGTGTGTACGATCATGATGGGCCGCCTCGACGACTGGCTGAAGGCGGTGGCCGTGCGCGACGGCACCATCGTCGAGCCGTCGTACCCCGACTGGGCCGGCATCGCTGTCCTGAAGCGGGCCCACGCCCTCTTCGCGGCTCGGGGCTACCGGACCCGTCTCCTGGGGGCCGCCTACCGCCATCACCTGCATTGGTCGGAGCTCATCGGCGGGGACGTCATCCTGACCATGCCCTACGCCTGGGCCCGCCGCTTCAACGCCTCGACCGTCGAGGTCCGGCCGCGCTTCGCGGAGCCCGTCGCGCCGGCCATCGTGGAGGGCCTTGCGGCCGCCTTCCCCGACTTCGTCGCGGCCTACGCCGAGGACGGCCTCCAGCCGGCCGCGTTCGACACGTATGGGGCCACAGTCCGCACCCTGCGCACGTTCATCGCCTCGTACCACGACCTGGTCCGCCAGATCGACGAGCTCATGCTGCCGAACCCGGATCTGGCCCCGGCCCGCTGACGGCGCCGGGCCGGGGGTGGCCGATGAGCCGAGCCCGACCGCCCAGCCCCGGACCCCACGCCAGACGGCGGGCGCCGGCGAAGGCCAGGTAGGCCGAGAGGGCCTCGCGCAGGGCGGGCACGAAGCCATCCGCCCGCCGGGGATCGAAGCCTCGCTCGAACCACAGCCCGACGATCGTCACGGTGCCTGCCTGTCGCTCGATGCGCGGCTCGATGCGGCCCACGAGCCGATCGCCGAAGAGGATCGGCAGGACGTAGTAGCCCCAGCGCCGCCGGGCCGCCGGCACGTAGACCTCCCAGACGTAGTCGAAGTCGTACAGGGCGGCCACGAAGTCGCGGTCCCAGAGGAGCGGGTCGAGGGGCGCCAGGAAGGCCACCCCGTGGCGCTCGCGTCCTGCCTCGACCTCGGCCGCGGCTTGGTCGAGGAGGGGCAGCTCCTCGGGCAGCACGTAGCGCAGGCCCCGGACGCCCTCCACGGCCACGGGCCGCAGCTGTTCCCCCGCCAGCAGCTCGTCGAGGAGGCGGCGCCGGACCGGGGCTCGCTCGTGATGGCCATCGTCGTCGACCTCGCTGATGCCCAGCCACAGCTCGTATCGGCCGCCCGACCCCAGGAGCCCGTGGGCCCGGTAGCGGGAGAGGAGCTTGTGGCGCAGCTGCTCCTGCTCGGGGACCGCGATGGACAGGAGCTCGGGCGGATAGAGCCGCTCGGCCAGGTCGTAGGTCCGGCGGTTGCCGTCACGGCGCGCCAAGCCCAACCGCCCGGCCTCCCAGAGGGCCTCGAGGATGGCCCGGGTCCGGCTCGTCGGCCGCCAGTACCAGTCGATGGCCGGCTCCTGCTCGAAGTC
>DASUKL010000102.1:0-17096 GCA_036278755.1 Candidatus Limnocylindrales bacterium
GCGCGAGGGCCTGGGCCTGGCCACGGCGGTCATCGTCAAGGACCGCGATCCTGGCACGGACGCCCGGGTGGCCCTGGAGTCCGCCCTGCGGTGACCGGATCGACGGCCCCGATGACCGAGCAGACGGCGCAGGCGCCCGACCAGCCCGCGCCGCCCCTGAGCCTCGAGCCGGCGAGCATCGACCTGGCCGACCTGGCCGAGCGCTTCGGGACGCCGGCCTACGTCTACGACCTCGACCTCGTGGCCGCCCGCGCGGCGGCCCTGCAAGCGATCCTGCCCCCGACCTGGGACCTGGCCTACGCGCTCAAGGCCAACCCGGCCCCGCCGCTGCTCCGACGCCTCGCGGCCGCCGGTCTGGGGGCCGACGTGGCCTCCCTCGGGGAGTTGCGGGCGGCCCTGGCGGCGGGCTTCCCGGCCGGTCGCATCGTCGTCACCGGGCCGGGCAAACGGGACGTCGAGCTGCAGGCCGCGGTCGAGGCCGGGGTCCGCGCCGTGACCGTCGAGTCGTCAGGCGAGTTCGCCCGGCTCGAGCGCTTCGCCGCGGCCGCTGGCCGGCGTGTCCCGATCCTGCTCCGCCTGGCCCTGGGCCGCATCGTGGCCGACGGTCCGGGCCAGTTCGGGATGGACGCCGACGACCTGCGGGCCCTGGCCCATCGGGCGGCCGCATCACCGAGCGTCGAGCTGCTGGGCGTCCATGCCTTCGGCTCGAGCAACGTCCGCCAGGCCGAGGTCCTGGCCGAGCACGTCGCGAGCACCGTGGCCTTCGCCGGCGAGGTCATGGCCGAGGCCGGCCGGCCGCTGCGCCTGGTCGATGTGGGCGGCGGCCTGGGCATCCCCTATGCCGCCACGGAGACGCCGCTCGACCTCGAACGCCTGGGGACCCTCCTGAGCGGCCTGGCCGCGACCTGGACCGCAGCCCCCGAGCTGGCCGGGGCGACCGTGCTCCTGGAGCCGGGCCGCTTCCTGGCCGGTCCGACCGGCCTGTACCTGACCCGGGTCCTCGACACGAAGCGCGTGGCGGGGGTGGACTGGGCCATCGTCGACGGCGGTATCCACCACCTCCTGTCACCGGCCCTCCTGGGCCGCGCCCATCGCCTGGAGCTGATCCGCCAGGCCCCGAACGACGGACCTGAGGCCGACGCGACCCCCGGAGCCGCCTCCCAGCCTGCCGCCGCAGCTCAGCCCGTCTCCGGCCCCGCCACGGACAGCGGGCAGGTCCAGGTGGCCGGGCCGCTGTGCACCGGCCTCGACGTCCTGGGCGTCCTGCCGCCCGGGGCCAGGCCGGAGGTCGGCGACCTCATCGCCATCCGGGACGCCGGCGCCTACGGCTTCAGCGAGTCGATGCCCCTCTTCCTCTCCCATCCGACCCCGGTCGAGATCGTCCTCGAGGCGGGGCAGGCCCGCCTCAGCCGCGCGCGGCGCGAGCCTGGGCCTGGCGTCGCTGGTCCATGAGCCGCCAGATCATGGGGCTGAAGATCAGCTGCATGGCGAGGTCCATCTTGCCGCCCGGGCAGACCAGCGTGTTGGGCCGCGACATGAACGAATCGCGGAGCATCGAGAGCAGGTAGGGGAAGTCGATGCCGTGGGGGTCGCGGAAGCGGATGACGAGGTAGCTCTCGTCGGGACTGGGGATGAAGCGGGCGATGAAGGGGTTCGAGGTATCGACCACCGGCACCCGCTGGAAGTTCACGTGGGTCCGCGTGAACTGGGGGCAGATGTAGTGGATGTAGTCCGGCATGCGGCGCAGGATCGTGTCCATGACCGCCTCGGTGGAGTAGCCCCGGGTGGCCTTGTCGCGGTGGATCTTCTGGATCCATTCCAGGTTGATGACCGGCACGACCCCGATGAGCAGATCGGCATGGCGGGCCACGTCGGCCCCCTCGGTCACGATGGCTCCGTGGAGGCCCTCGTAGAAGAGCAGGTCGGTGGCCGGATCCAGCTGCTCCCAGGGCGTGAACGTGCCGGGGTCCTGGCCGAAGGGCGCCGCCTCCTCCTCGTCGTGGACGTAGCGTCGCGAGCGGCCCGAGCCGCGCTCGCCGTAGTCGCGGAAGAGCGACTCGAGCTCCTCGAAGAGGTTCGCCTCCGGGCCGAAATGGCTGAAGCGATGGTTGCCCCGGGCCTCCTCGGCGGCCATCCGCTCGGCCATGGCCAGGCGGTCGTAGCGGTGGAAGGCATCGCCCTCGACGAAGGCGGCGCAGATGCCCTCACGGCGGAAGATCTGCTGGAAGGTGCGCGAGACGGAGGTCGTCCCGGCGCCCGAGGAGCCGGTCACGGCGATGATGGGGTGGAGCTGTGACATCGGGCGTCCTCAGGCCGGCCGGCGGAAGAGGCCGCGGACCCCGAACAACGGCGCATCGAAGGGCCGCACGTTGTGGTCCCGATGGTAGGCCTCGATGCGCTCGACCTCCGGCGCCGAGCCGAAGACGAGGCCCGTCCGCTCGTGGATGCTGCGCGGCTGGACGTCGAGCACGGGCCGCTCGCCGTCGCTGGCCCGGCCGCCGGCCTGCTCGATGAGGAAGCCGATCGGGTCGGCCTCGTAGAGCAGCCGCAGCTTGCCGCTGCCCCGGCTGGAGCGGCCGTCGCGGGGGTAGAGGAAGACGCCGCCCCGGATCAGGACCCGATGGGCCTCGGCCACGAGCGAGGCGACCCAGCGCATGTTGAAGTCACGCCCGCGAGGGCCGCTGGCGCCGGCCAGGCACTCCTCCACGTAGCGGGTCACGGCCGGCTCCCAGAAGCGGGCGTTGGAGGCGTTGATGGCGAACTCGGCAGCCCGGCTCGGGACGCGCAGGTCGGGGTGGGTCAGCAGGAAGCGGCCGGCCTGCCGGTCGAGGGTGAAGCCGTGCGTCCCCCGCCCCAGGCTCAGGACGAGGAGCGTCGAGGGCCCGTACAGGGCGTAGCCCGCGGCGACCTGACGCCGGCCCGGCTGGAGGAAGGCCTCCGGTCCCAGCGCCGCGGCCGGGTCCGGGTCTTCCTGGATCGAGAAGATCGAGCCCACCGAGACGTCCGTGTCGATGTTCGACGAGCCGTCCAGGGGGTCGAAGCTGATGAGGTAGCGGCCGCGCCGACCCTCCCCGGCCGGCCCCGGCTCGACGACCTGGACGGTGGCCCGCTCCTCGGACACCAGGCCGGCCACCAGGCCCTGCCCGGCCACGGCCTCGGCGAAGCGCCGGTCGGCCAGGAGGTCGAGCCCGGCCTGTTGCTCGCCCTGGACGTTGACCGTGCCGGTCCGGGCGGCCAGACCGGCCAGGGCCCCACGGCCCAGGACCTCGGCGATCCCGACACAGGCGCCGGCCAGTCGCTCGACGAGCGCGGCCAGGTCCTCATGCGGGCCGTCGGGCCCGCTCGTCTCCGCGGCCAGGACCTCGGACAGGGTGGGCGGTGACGTCAGCACGGTCGGGGCGTCGGCTGCGGAGCCCGTCAGCGTGCTCATCGTCCGCCCGCCTGGGCGAAGACGCGGCTGGCCCGCAGGTCCTCGGCCTCGATGGTCATCAGGTCCTCGCGGCTGAGCCGCCGGCCGCGCCGCTCCAGGAGCCGGCTGGCCTGCCGCAGGCGCGCCCGATCGAGGGCGTTGCGGATGGAGCGGGCGTTGGCGAAGTCGGGCTGGGCCCGGCGGAGGGCCACGTACTCGGCCAGGGCCTGCTCCGCGTCTGCCGAGAGGCGGTACTCCATCGCGGCCAGCATGAGCCGGGCGATCGTCAGCAGCTCCTCGTCGCTGTAGGTCGGGAAGTCGAGGTGGTGGGCGACGCGCGAGCGCAGCCCGGGGTTGCTGGCAAAGAATCGCTCCATGCGGTCGCGGTAGCCGGCGAAGATCACGACCAGGTCGTCGCGCCGGTCCTCCATGACCTGGAGGAGGATCTCGATGGCCTCCTGGCCGTAATCGCGCTCGTTCTCCGGCCGGAACAGGTAGTAGGCCTCGTCGATGAAGAGGACGCCGCCCATGGCCCGCTTGAGGACCTCCCGGGTCTTGGGTGCGGTATGGCCGATGAACTGGCCCACGAGGTCGTCGCGGGTGACGGCCACGACGTGGCCGCGGCGGACGTAGCCGAGGGCCCTGAGGATCTCGGCCATGCGCAGGGCCACGGTGGTCTTGCCCGTGCCGGGGTCGCCGGTGAACGACATGTGGAGGGACGGCGCGCCGGCGGCCAGGCCGACCGAGCTGCGCAGGCGCTCGACCAACAGCAGCGCGGCGATCTCCCGGATGCGCTGCTTGACCGGGGCCAGGCCCACCAACTCGGCGTCCAGGGTGGCCAGCAGGGCTTCGACCGGCGAATCGGCCAGGGCGGCCTGGAGGTCGAGCCCGGCCTGGGCCTGGATGTCGGCCGTCGCACCGACCTTGGCGTCGGCTTCGGCCGGGGCGTCGGCTTCGGCGGGCGCGGTCGCCTTGGTTTCGGCGGTCGCCAGCTCGAGGCTCATGGGTAGCGCTCCCCGGTGGGCTGGTCGGCGGCGTAGGACCGGACCGTGTAGCGGATCGTCCGTCCGGTGGCCTCCTGGCGGACCAGCCCGAAGCCCGGCTCGTGCGACGGCCGCTGGACGATGAAGGCCAGGCGGATCGATTCCACGCCCCGTGCCGCGTCGAAGGCCACCAGCCGGATGTAGCGCTCGGGCAGGTCGCGCCGCGCGGCCTCCAGCTCCTCCATGACCCCGGCCGCATCATGCAGGTCGAACAGCGGCAGGCCCGCCATCTCCCAGTAGGTGTTGCGCGGGTGAGGGTCGTCGGTGTGCTCGATCGACAGGACCCAGCCCTGCTCCAGGCAGTGGTCCACCTGGGCCCGGATCTGGTCGTCGGTCAGGTCCGGCAGGAACGAGAAGGTGCCCTGGGTGATGCGCATGGCGGCCTCCTAGACGGGCGTGGGCGTGGGGACGTAGTCGGGCGTGTCGGTGCTCGTGTAGTCGAAGGTGACCTCGCCCCAGGTGTCGAGGGCCTGGCGGAGCGGCGGGCAGCCGCGGGCCGCCTGCTCGAGGATCAGGGGACCTTCGCGCCAGATGTCGCGCCCTTCGTTGCGGGCCAGGACCATGGCCTCCAGGGCCACCCGGTTGGCCGTGGCCCCGGCGGCGATGCCCATGGGGTGGCCGATGGTGCCGCCGCCGAACTGGAGCACGACGTCCTCGCCCAGGTAGGTCAGCAGCTGGTGCATCTGGCCGGCGTGGATGCCGCCCGAGGCGACCGGCATGACCTTGCGCAGGCCGGCCCACTCCTGCTCGAAATGGAGCCCGCGGGGCAGGTCGACCGCGTTGCGCGGCTCGCGCAGGACGTCGTAGTAGCCCTGGACGGCGTTGGGATCGCCCTCCAGCTTGCCCACGATGGTCCCGGCGTGGAGGTGGTCGACCCCCGCCAGGCGCATCCACTTGGCGATGACCCGGAAGGAGACGCCATGCGAGCGCTGGCGGGTGTAGGTGCTGTGGCCGGCCCGGTGGAGGTGGAGGAGCATGTCGTTGCGCCGGGCCCACTTCGACATCGACTGGATGGCGGTGTAGCCGACGACGAGGTCGATCATGATCACCACGCTGCCCAGGTCGCGGGCGAACTCGGCCCGCTCGTACATCTCCTCCATGGTCGCGGCGGAGACGTTGAGGTAGTGGCCCTTGACCTCGCCGCTCGCGGCGGAGGCACGTTCGACGGCCTCCATGCAGAAGAGGAAGCGGTCCCGCCAGTGCATGAAGGGCTGGGAGTTGATGTTCTCGTCGTCCTTGGTGAAGTCCAGGCCGCCGCGCAGGGCCTCGTACACGACGCGCCCGTAGTTGCGCCCCGAGAGCCCTAGCTTGGGCTTGGTCGTGGCGCCCAGCAGCGGGCGGCCGTACTTGTCCAGCCGCTCGCGCTCCACGACGATGCCTGTGGGTGGACCGTCGAAGGTCTTGACGTAGGCCGCCGGCAGGCGCATGTCCTCGAGCCGGAGGGACTTCAGGGGCTTGAAGCCGAAGACGTTGCCGATGATCGAGGCGCTCAGGTTGGTGATCGAGTCGGGCTCGAAGAGATCGAGGTCGTAGGCCACCCAGGCGAAGTACTCGCCCGGTGTGCCGGGCACCGGCTCGACTCGGTAGCAATGGGCCCGATAGGCGTCGGCCGCCGTGAGGCGATCCGTCCAGACCACGGTCCAGGTGGCCGTGGACGACTCGCCGGCGACCGCCGCGGCCGCCTCGACGGCGTCCACCCCGTCCTGGGGGGTGACCCGGAAGAGGGCCAGGACGTCCGTGTCGCGGGGCTCGTAGTCGGGGTCCCAGTAGCCCATCTGGGCGTACTTGATGACCCCCGCCCGGTAGCGTTCGGCGCCCCGGATCTCGACCAACGGCTCCAGCATCGTCGTCACGGCAGCTCCTTCGCGGTTCGACCCGACCGGCCCTTCGACCCGACCGGCCCTCGGGTGGGCCCGAGTCCGGTCGGGCGTGGCCCGCAGCCTAGTGGCCGACCTGTGATGCTGTCCAATGCATCCTTCTGATACGGTCGATAAGATGTGCGCATGCAGGCGACCATCCACCCGCCGCTCGAGGAGAGCGTCACGGTCCATCAGCTGCGGCTCCTCAGCGCGGTCATCGACCAGGGCGGCTTCTCCCGGGCGGGCGACGCCCTGGGCCTCAGCCAGCCCGCCGTCTCCCACCAGCTCAAGGCCCTGGCCGAGACCGTGGGCCTGCCGGTCGTGGAGGTCGTGGGGCGGCAGGTCCGACTGACCAGCGCGGGGGCCATCCTCTACGACCATGCCCGGCGCATCCACGCCGCCTTCGCCGAGGCGGAGGAGGCCCTCGACGAGCTGCGCGGCGTGCGCCGCGGTCGCATCCGGCTGGCCGGCGACACGACCGTCGGGATCTACGTCCTGCCGGACCTCCTGGGCTCCTTCCACCAGGCCCATCCGGGGGTCGAAGTCAGCCTCGGCGTCGACAACCGGCAGGGGCTGCTCGATCGGCTGGTCGACGACACGGCCGACTTCGTCGTCAGCGGCCGCCAGTGGCCCGAGCCGCCCATCCCGCTCGTGGTGCGGCCCTTCCTGGGGAACGAGCTCATCGCCATCGCCTCGCCGCGCCACCGCCTGGCCCGCCGTCGGCGGGTGCGCCTGGCCGAGCTGGCCGACGAGCCGTTCATCATCCGCGAGCCCGGCTCCGGCACGCGCGAGACGACCGAGGAGGCGATGCACGACGCGGGCCTGACGATCCATCCGGTCATGGAGCTGGCCAGCAACGGGGCCATCAAGCGGGCCGTGGCCCGCGACCTGGGAATCGCCGTGCTCTCACGCTACGCCACGGCCCTCGAGCTGCGCATCGGCCAGCTCGTGGAGCTGCCCGTGGTGGGCTTTCCCCTCCGCCGTCGCTGGCACCTCGTCTACCCGCGAGACAAGCGCCTCGGGCCGGTCGATGAGGCCTTCCTGGGCTTCGTCGAGGACGGTCGCTGGCAGGCCACCCTGGGCACGCCCCTGACGACCGACTGAGGTATGGGATCGCCAGCCAACGGCTAGCGGCGAGGGGTCTCGCGTGCTACGGTCCTAGCCCGGGGCCCCGGACGAAGATGTCGCTCGCGCCGTTCGTGTCATCGGCCACGAGGTTCGTGGCCAGCGACTGGAAGGCGACCGTGGCGCCGTCGGCGGTGAGCCAGGGGTTCTCGCTCGTCCCGTCGCTCTGGCTCCCGTCGGTGGCGATCGACCAGCGGGTCGTCGTGCCGCTCGTCGTGTCGCGGAGGAAGATGTCGTTGCGGTTGTTCGTGTCGCCGGCCACGAGGTGTCGCGCGTCGGAGGCGAAGGCGACGATCGTGCCATCGGCCGAGAGGGTCGCATCGGCGCTCCGCCGCTCGCCCTGGGTCCCATCGCTGGCCACCGAGACGCGGCTCGTCGTGCCCGTGGCGAGGACGCGGCGGAAGACGTCCCGGACGCCGTTCGTGTCGCCAGCGACGAGGTTCGTGGCCTCGGACTCGTAGGCGATCGTCGAGCCGTCGGCGCTGATGGCCACCTTGTTGCTCAGGCCGTCGGCCTGGGTCCCATCGCTGGCCACCGAGACCCGGGTCGTCGTGCCGCTCGTCGTGTCGTAGCGGAAGATGTCCGCGACCCCGTTCGTGTCACCGGCCACGAGGTTCGTGGCGTCGGACTCGTAGACGATCGTCTGTCCGTCGGCGCTCATGGCCGGGGCCCGCGAGGCGCCGTCGGCCTGGGTCCCGCTGCTGCTCACCGAGATGCGGATCGTCGTGCCCGCGGTCCGGTCGCGCAGGAAGATGTCCCCGACGCCGTTCGTGTCGCCGGTCACGAGGTGGGTCGCCGCCGAGCTATAGACGACGTAGCGGCCATCGCCGCTGACCACCGGATGCTCCGATGCCTTGTTGGCCTGGGTGCCGCTGCTGCTCACCGAGTCGCGGGTGATGGCGCCCGTGGTGAGGTCCTTGGTGAAGATGTCCCAGGCGGTCCCGTTCGTGTCGCCGGCGACGAAGTTCGCCGCCTGGCTGCGGAACGTCACATAGCGGCCGTCGGCGCTGATCGCGGGATCCTGGCTCAAGCCGGTGCCGGGCGTCCCGTCGGCCGTGGCCGAGACGAGGCTGATCGTGCCCGTCAGCCGGTCCTTGAGGTAGACGTCGTCGCCGGGGTCGGTGTCGGCCGCGACGAGGCTCGTGGCCTTCGAGCGGAACGTCACATAGCGGCCGTCGGCGCTGATGAAGGCGTCATCCGAGGCGCCATCGCCCTGGCCGCCGCCCGCGCCCTCCGAGACCCGCTCGGTGGTCACGCTGGCGGAACCCTTCACCGTGGCGACATCGGCCGCCCCAGGCGCCCGTTCACGGTTCGAAGCGCCATCGATGCCGATCGTGTAGAACTCGTAGGACCCATCCGCGCCGAAGGTGAACGTGATGGGCGAGGACGTCCCGCTCGGCCCGAGGGTCCAGGCGCCCCAGGGATCGGCCGCCGTGGGGCGATAGCGCGACCAGAGCTCGACCGAGGCGAGGCCCGTCGGATCGTCGCTCGCGGTGAAGGGGACGTCCACGTCGGGGCTGGTGTAGGAGGCCGCGAGCGGACCAGCATCTGTCTCGGGAGGGGTCGCGTCGAAGGTGATGGCCGCGTCAGCGCTCGCCGGTGGATCCTCGTGATTGCCGGCTTGATCCGTGGCCACGGTATAGAACTCATACGCGCCGTCGCCGGCCGGGAAGCCATAGCTGATGGATGATGTCGTGGAGGTTCCTGCCAGCGCCCACTCGCTCCACGGATCATCCGCTGTGGGGCGCGAGCGCGCCCAGAGCTCCGTGGCGCGGACGCCCGTGCCAGCATCGGACGCGCTGAAGGGGATGTCGATTGGCGCGTTCGTCGAGGAGGGCACCGCCCCGACCGAGGACGACGGCGCCGTCAGGTCGAGCTGGAGGACCGCCGATGCCACGTTGGAGACGTTGCCCGTCGCATCGCGTACCTGGGCCAGCACCGCGTGGGTGCCTTCGGTCGGCCCGATCGTGAACGTCGTCGGGTTGGTATACGGGATCCAGGTCGCCGTGGCGAGCGCGTCTTCAGAATCGGCCAGGCGCATGTCGGTCACCGGCTCAGACAGGTCGCTGAAGGTGATCCGTGCCTCACGGTCGGTCGTCGACCAGACACCGTCATTGGCGATGATCCGCACGAATGGGGGCGTCACGTCGGCCGCTGCGGTGACCGAGGTGCTGAAGACCGGTGCCGACACCGCTCCGTCGGCGGCCACCGCGACGGCGACGTACCGGTACCTGCCCGGCGTAAGTGGCCCGTCGTCGAAGGTCGCCAAAGTCCCAGGCTCCAGGCCCAGATCGACATGGCCCGTGTCCGAGACGCGGTAGAGATGGATCTGCCCGGTCTCATCGCTGGTCGCGGTGGAGAGACCCACGAGATCGCCGTCCTTCGCCGCAGCCCCGAGCAGGACGACGGGGAAGGTGTGGTCGTCGTCGGGCCGACGGGGGTCTCGGCCAGTGATGAGCTCGGATGCGTCGCTCTCGCCACCGCCATCCGTGTCCCAGCTGTATGGATCGAGGCCGGCGTCGAGCTCGTCCGCGAGACCAAGCGCGTCGCCATCGAAATCGACCGCGCCGTCAGCGGCGTCCGCAGGATCGAGGCCGAAGAACGTCTCGCTCCAGTCAGCCACGCCGTCGCCGTCCGTGTCCACCTTGGCCGCGAGGTTGACCTCCGTCTCGGCGTGACGCTCGACGGCGGAGCCGTCGGCGCGGGTCGCGGTCAACGAGACAGCGACGTGATAGGTCCCCGCGATATCGGAGGCCCAGGCCAGCGTGCCATATACGCCGTCGCTGGACCTCGTATCAGCATGTCCACCATCGTCGAACAGCGGGTAGTGGCGCTCGACGCCTGACGGGTCGGTGATGGTGGCTTCGACCGTTGCACCGGTGAGGCCCTCCGAGTCGTCGGTCGCGGCGAGCTGCACGGCGATCGGATCCCCGGCCGTGCCTTGCGCGGTGGCCGCGAACTCGTCGCGGACCGCCGTGCCGATCTCGGTGACGGCGTACGTCACGGGCTCAGGGTCAGGCACATCGACGCCATTGCCCTGGACCGTCCAGGTCCCAGCCTCGGGACTATCGACGCTGATGACGACATCCGAGGCGCCCTCGATCACGTGAACGTCGGAGGCTACCGTCGTCTCACTGATCGTGCGGCCCGACGGCGCGACCAGGGTCAGGTCGAAATCCGATCCAAGCCAGTCAAGCCCGAATGCCGCCGATGCGTCGCCAGCTGTGACCGGGACAGACATGCTTGCGCTGTCGCCCTGGCCCAACGTCCCCAGTGCCGCGACACGGACCGGCTCATTGTCGCTCGAGCAGGCGGCCGTCTCGATGACATCGATCTGGCCGGTCTGCGGAGCGGTCACGCCATTGAACGTGACGCTGATGGGGTGGGTACCCACCGGTGGCTTGGCTCCGGTCTTGAGGAAGAGCACATACTCATCGTCGCCCTCCCACGCGGCGCCAACGGATACCGTCTCGCCGGGGATGGCGGCCGAGAAGGCGGCGGCCGTGCGCCCCGTCGCGAACTGGCCATTGACCGTCGGGTGGACCGTGACTGGGATGTATGTGTTGGGACACGCCGTCTCCAGCTTGGCAGGGTTAGCCGGCGTGGGGCTGAGAACATCGATCGCCGAGGTCCCGCCGGCGTCTGTGACGGATAGGTCGTAGTCCGCGCCCGCATTCGGCACGATCCCATCGGTGGCCACGACCACGATGCTGAGTTGCGAGAACCCATCGACCGGCACGACCCAACTCTCGCCGAGGCCGAGCGGGCCACGCGGCATCTCCTGGCGATCGATCAGCACCGATCCGTCGCTCCTGGTCGGGATGAAGGCCAGGAGGACCCTGCCCTGAGTTAGCGCGGCGCCGATGGACCGGCTCAGCGTCACCCGGACGCTGTGCACGCCGGCGAGATCCTCGATCTTGTACACGCTCCCCATGCCATGGCCGAGGCGCTGATCGATGAACTGCGCGGCCGTGAGGGGCTTCTGCGCGGTAATCGGTACATTGAGTTCCGGGTAGGCAGGCGGTGATCCTGCATCACCCCCGTGCACATCGATCTCATCGAGAATCTCGTAATCGGGATACTGTGCGATATCCGGGGCGTGGTGGACCAGGGCGGTGATGTAGAAGTCGCGTAGCAGGACAAACGGATCCTTGAGCGCCGCCCACCGGATCGCGTCCGTGCCGCTATGCAGCCCGTATAGCCGGCGCAAGAAGTCAGCGACCTTCTCCTCCGGCGTCGAGCCATCTCCGTACTTCTGTCCGATGTACTGCAGGAATGCCGGGACGCGATACGGCAGCGGTCCGTCCCGATCCCTTTCATTGAACCCTGCATTGATACTCGATGGATTAGCAAACCATCGGTTCACCTCGGTCAGGTACGACTCATGTTGCTCGGGGGCGTCATCGGAGTCGCTGATGAGGTCCTGCGCAAGCTGGGCACCACTCTCCGAGTTCGTCGCGTCGGCCCCGAGGTATTGCGCCGCGAACGCGACTTGATCCGCCTCTGGAAGTAGGAGGCCGCGGGCTTTGAACTGGATCGCGTGCTGGAGCTCATGGTCGATGAGGGTCTTCCATGTCGCGTTCGGTGCGTTCGCCGTTGAGTCGAGCATCGATGCCCGAACGTAGTCCGCCCGAAGTTTGATCAGGTGCTCTGATTCCGTTTGGGCCGGGACATCGAGAAGGTAGACACCCGCCAGGCGGATCTCGCAGTCGATCTCGATGATGACCTGGTCCGGCACGGCGAGTCGAGATCATGCTCGTACTCGTGGAGCGTGCTCTCCGCCCGCGCCTGGATGCGCTCCGCCAGCGCCTGAGCGTCGGCGAGATGGGTGGGCTGGCTCTCGTCGGTCAGATAGCGTGGATCGTACCGGACGATCACCGGATCGCCCGCATCGCCGACCTGTCCCAGCGAGAGATCCTCGGCATCGCACGAGTGCTCATCCGTGAAGGTGACTATGCTGGAGCGGCTCGTCGTCGCACCTGCGTCAAGGACGAAGGACCAGCTCAGTCCAGCAGCGTTATCCATGTACGTGTCGAGGGAGTCGCCGCCATTCGCGAACATTTGCTGGGTCCCGATCGCCGACCACAGATCATCGTAGAACCCGTAGTACATGGCGCTGCCGTAACTGAGCGGAGACCATGCCTCCATCCATGTGCCAGGCGTCTCGCTATCGGCAGGGTCCGTGCTCGCGCCGATGCAGGCCACTGAACTTCCGGCCTCCAAGTGGCCAAAGCCAAAGTCGCTATCCTCGAGGTAGCAGTCGCCGGCCCGATAGAGGGTGGCGACCGTACCGTCATCGCCGAGATTGGACACCGTGATGTCGGTCTGATAGGCGAGGGACCCGGTGACGTAGCTGTCCACCTCGGTGATGCGCAGGGAGGTGCCAGCATCGACCACCGTGGTGATTCGCCACGAATCGGCATCGGACCCAGTCCCCGATAACGTTTGGCTCACTGGGGTAAAGGCGGTGCGTGGACTCGCGCTGTCGCCTGCGGGAATCACCGCAGGGCCGTAGAGGACCCCGTCGGATGCAAGGAGCGTGGCGCAGGCCGTGTCGCCATAGAACTCGCCGTCGGTGTCGCCCTGCTTGTCCACCGCGCAGTTCAGGTCCGGGCTGATGGTGACCGACAATAGGTCACCGCTCATCGAGAGGCCCGTGAGCGCACTCGGCCGTAGGCTCGGAGGCCCGGCCTTGCCCTTCGGCGGATCGCTCGCGAGCACACCATGGACCGGTACCCCCCAGGCGGTTAGGGCGACGACCAACACGATGAGAAATCGGTGACCCTGGCTCACCACACGCCTCCCCTCATCGGCCCGCTCCACAGAATCGGAGCCCGATGGAGTACAGCGGCCCGGGGGTCAGCCAGGCTCATAGCTCGTCACCAGGCCGTGGTCGTCGAGGCAGAAGACACCGCGGGGATAGCCATAGTCCGGGTCGAGGTCACCGCTGCGATCCTCGAAGTCGGGGGCCTTGTGGAGCAGGAAGCCGCTTTCGGTCGCGATGACGTCCCCGCCGTCCCGGCCCCGGCCGACGAGTTGATAGCAGGGTGGCGAGGTGTGGATCCATCCGGCCACGATGACCCCTGCTACCCACTGGCGACCGTCCGGATCGGTGCCGGCGAGGAGAAGGCGGCCGACCTGCGGGCCACCGAGGAGGACGTCCGCGTGATCGACGTCGATGTCCACCGTCTGGCCGTCGGTGAGCTCCTCGCGCCAGTGCCCGTTCGGCAGGCGCTCCTGGCTCACGACCACACCCGCGATCGCCGGACTCCGCAGCGTCGTGGGGCTGTGGACCTCCCAAGGCAGGCTGAACGTGCAGCCGGCAGAGATGAGGGCCAGGAGCGCCGTCGAAAGCACGGCGCGGCCGGTCGCCACCCGCGATCGGGAGGTACCTAGCGTTCGAGGTCGTTCACGGGCCGGACCGCGCCACTGGTTGTTGTGGTCGCGCATGCTCTCTCCCTAGGGCCCGAGGATAGGCCCGGCGTCAACTACCCCGGACCACACCTTCGTTGGTCCGTGAACCTGTCACTCCCGACTGCTCCCCGGGCAGGGTCTTCGCTCCGAGCAGCCCATCGTCGCGCCAGGCGAACGTCGTGCCGCCGCTGTAGGTCGTGCTGCCGCTGTAGAGGGGGCTCGAGACGTTTACGAGGTGCTTCGCCCAGTCGTAGCCGAAGGTGAGCGTGCCCAGGCTGTCGTCTGTGCGTGAGGCGAGCGTGTCGTCGGGATCCCAGGCATACCTCGTGAGGGCCGTGCTGTCGCGCGCCTCCGGGGCACCGGTGCCGCGGTCAGAGCAGGTCCCGGTCGGGTTGACGTCGACGAACGCCAAAGCCTTCACGTCGAGGCCGAACGTTTCGCTTGTTGCTGCATGAGCGAGACGACGTCATGGTAGGCAGACAGCCTTGCGAGCATGAACTGCTTGTCGTCCCCCTCGGCCAACGCCGAGGCGACCTTGGCATCGGCGAACGAAATCAAGTTCGGCAATGCGATTCTTGCGGGAAACGGTCCTCAGTCGCCCGTGCGGGCCTGGAGGATGCCGATGACGGCCGCCGGGGGCAGGCCGCGCTCGGCGCACAGGACGAGGAGGTGGTAGAGCAGGTCCGCCGCCTCTCCGGCCATGGCGGATCGGGTCTCGGAACGGCCGGCCGCCGTGCGCTCGGCCACGGCATCGTCCTTGGCCGCCATCAGCACCTCGGTCGCCTCCTCGGTCACCTTGCGGCCGGTGGCGTCGACCCCATCGGCCAGCAGGCGGGCCGTGTACGAGCCCTCCGGCCGACGGACGGCCCGCTCGGCGATCGTGGCCCACAGCGTCTCCAGCCAGGCGAAGCCCTGCCGGGCGGCCGGCTCGGGCGCCTGCCGGTCGAGGTGGGCTCCGGCGTCGAAGCAGGATCGGGCGCCGGTGTGGCAGGTGGGCCCGGTCGGTCGGACGGTCAGGAGGAGGGCGTCGGCGTCGCAGTCGAGGCTCAGCTCGACGAGCTTCAGGGTGTGGCCCGAAGTCTCGCCCTTGCGCCACAGCCGGCCCCGGGAGCGCGAGTGGAAGTGGACCTCGCCGCTGGCCAGGGTCGCGGCCAGGGCCTCGGCGTCCATCCAGCCGAGCATGAGCACCCGGCCGTCGGCCACGTCCTGGACGATGGCCGGAGCGAGGCCGTCGGCGCCCCAGCGGACCGCGATCGGCGTCGCGGGCACGGGCTCTGATCCCGGTCGCCGGGCCGGTCGGGCCATCAGGCTGCCGCCTCGAGGGGCCGGACCGGCAGGCCGGCCCCGGCCAGGGCCGCCTTGAGCGCGCCGATCGTGATGAGGCCCTCGTGCAGGATGCCGGCTACGAGCACGGCGTCCGCCCCGCCCTCGCGGATGGCGGCCACGACGTCGGCCGGACCGCCGGCCCCGCCCGAAGCCACGACCGGCACGTCCGCCGCCGCACTGACGGCCCGCAGCAGCTCCAGGTCGTAGCCGGAGCGCGTCCCGTCGCGGTCGATCGAAGTGAGGAGGATCTCGCCCGCGCCGAGCTCGGCCGCCTGGACCGCCCAGGCCACGGCGTCGCGGCCGCTGGGCCGCCGCCCGCCGCCGGCCACGGCCTCCCAACCGGTGGGCACGGCCGTCGCGGCCCCCGCAGCAGTGGCTCCTGCCGGACCGGTCTCCCGGCGGGCGTCGACGGCGACCACCACGCACTGCCGGCCGAAGCGCCGACTGCAGCGCCGGATGAGCCCCGGGTGGGCCAGGGCGGCGCTGTTGATGGCCACCTTGTCGGCCCCGGCCCGCAAGACGGCCCGCATCTCGGCCGCGGTGCGGACGCCGCCACCGACGGTCAGCGGCACGTCCAGGCCGCGCGCCGTGCGCCGGACGAGGTCCAGGGCCGTGGCCCGGGCCTCCGGCGCGGCGGTGATGTCGAGGAGGACGATCTCGTCGGCCCCGGCCGCAGCGTGCCGGGCGGCCAGGACCGCCGGATCGCCCTCGTCGCGCAGGTCCACGAAACGGGTGCCCTTGACCACCCGGCCGTCGGCCACATCGAGGCAGGCGATGACCCGACGCAGCAGCATCAGGCCGCCGCTGCCTGGCGGCCCTCGGCCAGATCCACGAAGGCCGCCAGCAGCCGCCGACCGCCGCGGCCCGAGCGCTCGGGGTGGAACTGGGTGCCCAGGACGCGTTCGGCGGCCACGATGCTAGGGAACCAGCCGCCGTGCTCGGTCTCTGCCACGACCACTGCCGGATCGTCGGGCGCCGCGGCGTAGCTGTGGACGAAGTAGGCCGCGCCGGCCGGGCCCAGGGCCGTCACGAGCGGATGCGGCCGCCGCTCGACGACCTGGTTCCAGCCGATGTGCGGGAGGCGCGGGGCGTCGGGGACGATCCGCACATGGCCCGCGAGAAGGCCCAGCAGCTCCGCGCCGTCCTCGTCGGAACGCTCGAAGAGGAGCTGGAGCCCGAGGCACAGGCCGAGGTACCAGACGCCATCGCCGACGGCCTGGCGGATGGCCAGGTCGAGCCCCGTCCGCCGGAGGCGGGCCATGGCCGGCCCCGAGGCTCCGACGCCGGGCACGACCAGGGCCGCGCAGCCGGCCAGCTGGGCCGGACGGCTGCAGACGCGCACCGCCACACCAAGGTCCTCCAGGGCCCAGCGGACGCTGACGAGGTTGCCGGCCCCGTGGTCGACGAGGCCGACCCGCAGCCGGCTCACTGGATTCATGCCAGGCGGCCCTTCGTCGAGGGCACCGCGCCGGCCCGCCGGGGGTCGGGCTCGACCGCCTGTCGGAGGGCCACGGCGAGGGCCTTGAAGGCCGCCTCGGCGACATGATGGTCGTTCGCGCCACGGGCTCCCAGATGGAGCGTCAGGCCGGCCGTGCGGGCCAGGGCCTCCAGGGCATGGGGCACGTTCTGGGTGCTGAGGCCGCCGATGTGCGGGCCCCGGAAGCGGAGGTCGAGGACCGTGTAGGGCCGGCCCGAGAGGTCGACCGCGCAGCGGGCCAGCGCCTCGTCCATGGGCACCTCGGCATGGCCGAAGCGGCGGATGCCGACCCGCTGGCCGAGGGCCTCGTCGATGGCCTGGCCGAGGGCCAGGGCCACGTCCTCGACCGTGTGGTGGTCGTCCACCTCGAGGTCGCCGCGGGCCTCGATGCGCAGGTCGAAGAGGGCGTGATGGGCGAGGCTATCGAGGAGGTGGTCGTAGGC
>DASUKL010000103.1:0-5782 GCA_036278755.1 Candidatus Limnocylindrales bacterium
GGCGCCGTCCTCCGCGCCGGCCGACCAGTCGAGCGCGGGGCGACAGCCCGTGGGGCCGTCCGACGAGGCGGCGGCCCGGCCCCCTGCCGCGGACGGGTCCGCCACGTCCCCGCCGGCCCGGGTCCGATCGCCCAGGCTCTCCAAGGACGCCTATCGCCGCCGCTCGGCTCTCGTCGAGTCGGACCTCTCCCGCCTGAGCCTGCGCAAGAGCCAGCTCGAGCTGGCCCTCGGCCAGCCCCAGGTCCAGGCCAACTTCGTCGAACTGCGGCGGGTCACCTCCGAGCTGGCCGACGTGGAGGCCGCCCTGGCCCAGGCCGAGGAGGCCTGGCTGGTGCTCGAGGAGCAGGCACCGCGATGAGCGGTCGGGAGCCTGGCGCGACCGCGGGGGCTCGGCCGCTACGGATCGGCCTCACCGGGCCCATCGGCTGCGGGAAGTCGACCGTGGCCCGCTGGCTCGGCGAGCGGGGCGGGCTGGTCATCGATGCAGACGAGCTGTCGCGGCAGGTCATGGTCCCCGAGAGTCCGGCCGTCGTTCGCATCGGGGAGCGATTCGGGGCGTCCGTCCTCCACCCCGACGGCTCGATCGATCGAGCCGCCCTGGCGGCCCGTGTGTTCGGCGACCAGGCCGCCCTGGCCGACCTCGAGGCCATCGTCCACCCCGGCGTGCGGGAGCGGATCGTAGCCGCCCTCGAGACCGCTGCCGCCGAGATGCGGCCGTTCGTGGTCATCGAGGCCATCAAGCTCGTCGAGGGCGGCCTGGCCGCGCTGTGCGACGAGGTCTGGCTGATCGACTGCCCTGCCTCCGAGCAGCGGGCCCGGCTCCTGGATCGGGGGCTGTCGCCGGCCGATCTCGAGCGCCGGCTGGCCGCTCAGGGTCCAGACCTTGCCGAGCGGCTGGCCCCTGCCGCGACCCGCCGTATCTCGACGGCCGGTCACCCGGCCGCAGCCCGGGCTCGGGTCGAGGCAGCCCTCGACGCGGTCCGCCTCAGGTCCAGCGGCGCCAGCGAGCGAAGAGGAGGATCCCCAGGGCCAGACCGACCATGATCGCCAGGACGACGAAGAAGTTCGTGGCGTCGTCGAAGATCGGGACCTTGAAGTTCATGCCCATGACCCCGGCTAGGACGACCGAGGGCAGGAGCACGGCCGAGATGACGGTCAGGACCTTCATGACGTCGTTGGTCCGCTGGCCGGTGCGGGTCATGACGATGTCGAACGAGCCGATGAGCAGCTCCCGGGCAGTCTCGATGGCCTGCAGGGCCAGCTGGAAGCGCTGGGAGAGGCCCGACCAGGTGGCACCCAGGATCTCCTCCTGCAGCTCCACGTCCGGCCGGTCCTGGGAGGAGAAGACATCCCGTTGGGGCGCCAGGACGCGCCGCAGCCGGGCGATCCGGCGCCGCAGGGCGACGAGTTCGTCGAGCAGCTCCCCCGGTTCGTCGGTCCGGAGGGCCCGCTCGTCGAAGGCGTCGACGTCCCGTTCGATCTCCTCGACCGCCTCGAAGAAAGCGCCCAGCAGCCCATCGAGGAGGAGGGCTAGGAAGGCGCCCGCGTCGAGCTCGCCGAGGGTCGTGTCGCCCCGCGTCTGGCGGAGCGGTCCATCGAGCCCGGCCACCTCGCCGTCGTGGACGCTGAGGACCAGCCCGCGCCGGGCCAGGAAGCTGACGCTCACCGCTCGACGGCCGGGATCGTCCTTGGCCAGGCCCGCGGCTTCGAGGCGCACTTCTCCTTCGGCCCGCACGAGGCCCGGTCGTCGACTTGCCTCGGCCAGGGCCGTGAGTCCGTCGCCCAGGTCCAGGGCCTCCGCCACCTGGCGCAGGTCCTCGGGCTCGCGGCCAAGGTCGACCCACAGCAGCTGGTCGGGAGTCAGGCTCCCGGTCGTCTCCCGGCTGAGGTCGATGTCCGTGTCCTGGCCGCCGGCGTCGTAGAGCCGGGCCCGCATCGTCACCCGCTCACGATACCCGCCTTGGCCATCTGGCGTCTCGAACGCCCGTTCGAAACGAGGGGACGTGGGGTAGAATCGACGCGTGCCCGACTTCCAGCTCGTCGCTCCCTACCAGCCCACCGGGGATCAGCCCGAGGCCATCGCCAAGCTCGTCGCCGGCCTGCGCAAGGGTCACAAGGAGCAGACGCTGCTGGGCGTGACCGGATCCGGGAAGACGTTCACCCTCAGTTCGGTCATCGCCCAGGCCAACAAGCCGACCCTCGTCGTGGCCCACAACAAGACCCTCGCCGCGCAGCTCTACAGCGAGTTCCGCGAATTCTTCCCTCACAACGCCGTCGAGTACTTCGTCAGCTACTTCGACTACTACCAGCCCGAGGCCTACCTGCCCCGCAGCGACACCTACATCGAGAAGGATTCATCGCGCAACGACGAGATCGACAAGCTCCGCCATGCGGCGACCCACGCCCTCTTCGAACGGCGGGACGTGATCATCGTGGCCAGCGTGAGCTGCATCTACGGCCTGGGGGCTCCGGTCGACTACGGGGCCACCGTGGTCCGCCTGCGCGTCGGGGGCCGCTACCGCCGGGACGGGGTCCTGCGCCAACTCGTCGACCTCCAGTACCAGCGCAACGACCAGGTCCTCAGCCGGGCCCGCTTCCGGGTCCGCGGGGACACGCTCGAACTCCAGCCGGCCTACGACGACTTCATCGTCCGGGTCGGCTTCTTCGGCGATGAGGTCGAACGGATCACGGAGCTCGACCCCCTGACCGGCGAGGTCCTGGCCGAGCGCCAGGAGCTCAGCGTCTACCCCGCCAGCCACTACGTCACGCCGGCCGACAAGCTCAAGCAGGCCATCGTCGACATCGAGGCCGAGATGGAGCAGCGGACGACCGAGCTGGAGGACCGGGGCATGGCCCTCGAGGCGGCCCGCCTCCGCCAGCGGACGACCTTCGACCTGGAGATGATGCGCGAGCTGGGCTTTTGCTCGGGCATCGAGAACTACAGCCGCCACCTCGCCGGCCGGGCGGCCGGGAGCCGGCCCTGGACCCTCCTCGACTACTTCCCGCCCGACTGGCTGCTGGTCGTCGACGAGAGCCACATGACCATCCCCCAGGTCGTGGGCATGTACAAGAACGACCGCACGCGCAAGGAGATCCTCGTCGAGTATGGCTTCCGCCTGCCCTCGGCCCTCGACAACCGGCCGCTGACCTTCGAGGAGTTCCAGGACCACCTCGACCAGGTCGTCTACATGTCGGCCACACCCGGAGCCTATGAGCTGAGCCGCAGCGCCCAGGTAGCGGAGCAGCTCATCCGGCCCACGGGCATCGTCGACCCTGTCATCGAGGTCCGCCCCACGGAGGGCCAGATCGACGACCTGATGGAGCGCATCCGCGACCGGGTCGAGCGCGGCGAGCGGATCCTCGTCACGACCCTCACCAAGAAGATGGCCGAGGACCTGGCCGACTATCTCAAGGAGCTGGGGGTCAAGGTCCAGTACCTCCACAGTGAGGTGGACACCCTCGAGCGGGTCCAGATCCTGCGTGACCTGCGCCTCGGGGTCTACGACGTACTGGTGGGCATCAACCTCCTGCGTGAGGGCATCGACCTGCCCGAGGTGACCCTGGTGGCCATCCTCGACGCCGACAAGGAGGGCTTCCTGCGCAGCGCCTGGTCGCTCATCCAGGTCATCGGCCGGGCCGCTCGCAACGTCGGCGGGCAGGCCGTCATGTACGCCGACAGGGTCACCGAGTCGATGCAGGTGGCCATCGACGAGACGAACCGTCGGCGCGGCGTTCAGGAGGCCTACAACCAGGCCCACGGCATCCAGCCGGCCACGATCATCAAGGAGATCCGCGACATCAACGACCGGCTGCGGGCCGTCGCCGATGCCTCGGCCTCCTACGCTGCGGGGACCAGCGACCTCGACCTGACCGACCGCGACCAGGTGGAGACCCTGGTGGGCCGACTCGAGGCGGAGATGCGCGAGGCCGCCCGGAACCTCGAGTTCGAACGGGCCGCGGCGCTGCGCGACGAGGTGCAGGGCGTCCGCCTGCGGGTGCTCGAAGAGGACGCCTCGGTGGCCGTGGGGCGGGCGGCCGAGGCCGCGGCCCAGGCCGGACGGGCCGGCGCGGGCAGGGCGGGCAGTGGCCGGAAGCGCGGTCGCGGTGGTGGGACGGCGGTCGGGATCGACCCGGACGCGGCCACGGTGGAGGTGCGCGCGGTCGAGGTCGTGGCCGCCGGGGAAGAGCCTGGCGGTGACGATGGCGCCACGTCCGATCCCGATCTCGGGACGGCGGCTGACTGGCTGCCCGGTATCCGCGACGAGCACGAGGACGATGGTGGCTGGCAGGCCCGCTGGCTGGATCGGCCCACCTGGGACCGCCGCGTCACGCCCAACGTCATCAAGCGCACCGGCCAACGCCCCAGCCAGCGGGGGAGGGGCCGCCGCCGGCCCTGACGGGTGCTCGCCCGTCACGGGTCGGCTGCCGTGACAGACCGACTGAGCAGTCGGGAGTGACAGATCTGGGGCGAGTTGGCTCGGCGAGCATGGGTATCGCCGGATCAACGTCGGCATCCGGAACGAAGTCGCGCTTCGCTGGGCGACCTACGACATGCTGGTGTTCAGGGCGACTGGCGCCACGGCGCTCCTCGCCGCTGGCGTCGTGGTTGACCGCCGCCGACCCATGTGACCGGCGGCCAGCGCTGGCCGAAGTCGGCTGGCGCCGGTACCGAACACGTGTTCGACTGAGCGCTGCTCGACTACAATCGACACGTGCCCCAAGACCAACTGATCGTGCGCGGCGCGCGCGAGCACAACCTCAAGGACGTGACGGTCGAGCTGCCCCGTGACCGGCTCATCGTCGTCACCGGCCTCTCCGGCTCGGGCAAGAGCAGCCTGGCTTTCGACACCATCTACGCCGAGGGCCAGCGGCGCTACGTGGAGAGCCTCTCGGCCTACGCCCGCCAGTTCCTGGGCCAGATGGACAAGCCCGACGTCGACCAGATCGACGGCCTCAGCCCGGCCATCTCCATCGACCAGAAGGGGGCCGGCCGGAACCCGCGCTCGACGGTCGGCACGGTGACCGAGATCTACGACTACCTCCGCCTCCTCTTCGCCCGCATCGGCCATCCCCACTGCCCCAACGGTCACGAGATCAGCCGCCAGAGCCCCAGCCAGATCGTGGAGCGCATCGAGGCCCTGCCCGACGGGGCCCGCATCCTCGTCCTGGGGCCGCTGGTCAAGGACCGCAAGACGGAGGGCGAGCGGGTCTTCGAGGCCGCCCGCCGCCAGGGCTTCGTGCGGGTCCGGGTCGACGGCGAGCTGCTCGACCTCGACGAGGCCCCGACCCTCGACCGCTACAAGCGCCACACCATCGAGGTCGTGGTCGACCGACTCGTGGTCCGCCACGTCGACGACGAGGGCCGGCCGTATGACGCCGAGCATCCCGATCCGGACGCCGGGCGGCTGGCCGATTCGGTCGAGACCGCCCTGCGGCTGGGGGAGGGGATCATGGTCGTCGCCCCGGCCGACCCCGGCGCTTTCGAGGAGCAGCGCTTCAGCGAGCAGTACACCTGCCCCTACGACGGGACGACGATGGAGGAGCTGGAGCCGCGCACCTTCAGCTTCAACAGCCCCCACGGGGCCTGCCCCGACTGCACGGGGCTGGGGGTGCGCATGGAGTTCGAGCCGGAGCGGCTCATCCCCGACCGCTCCCGCAGCTTGACCGACGGGGCCGTGGCGCCCTGGTCGCGGATGCCTCTGGCTGACTCGTGGTACGGCCGGATCGTGACCGCCGTGGCCGCCGAACACGGCTGGCGGACCGACGTCCCGGTGGCCGACCT
>DASUKL010000104.1:0-10399 GCA_036278755.1 Candidatus Limnocylindrales bacterium
GGGCGACGTGTTTGGCCAGGTCCGGGGCCGCGTAACCTACGGCGTTAGCCAGGACCGGGGCCTCGGAGTCCTCCGAGCGCCGGCTCGATCGAGGCGGCTGCGGAGATGTCGCTCGGCGAACGGGAAAGGCCCCCCTGGCGAGCTGTCTCATCGGGGGAGCCGATGACGCCATGAGGGCCTTGTGCCGTTTCTAGGGACGGCGCCTTGCAGTCAACATTACGGCGGCGCGCCGGTGCACCAGAGGGTACTCTGGTGCGGGCCGAAGTGGCGGAACCGGCAGACGCGGCCGACTTAAACTCGGCTGCCCGCGAGGGCGTCAGGGTTCGAATCCCTGCTTCGGCACCATCCGCCGTCACGGCCATCTGCTGGCCGTCCTGCTGCCACGGAGGCGCGGGCCTGGGCGCCGGATCCAGGGAAGGGAGGGAAGTGGAGGCGACGAGCGGATTCGAACCGCTGAATAGAGGTTTTGCAGACCTCCCCCTTAGCCACTTGGGTACGTCGCCTCGTGGAGGCCGATTGTAGTCGGCAGGGCAGGAGGCTGGCTGGCCCTCGAGGATTCGAACCTCGGTTCACGGATCCAAAGTCCGCTGTCCTACCACTAGACGAAGGGCCAGTGGGGGGCCGCCGCGGGCCACTGCGAGGAGGGGTGGAGCGGAAGACGGGACTCGAACCCGCGACCCTCACCTTGGCAAGGTGATGCTCTACCAACTGAGCCACTTCCGCCTGAGGCGCTACCCGGTCGTCCGGCCGCTCGTCGTGGTGGTGCCGAGAGCCAGAATCGAACTGGCGACACCGCGATTTTCAGTCGCGTGCTCTACCAACTGAGCTATCTCGGCCCGGTCCAGGACCGGCAACGGCAGTCGGCCGGCGGGCGAGAGGATAGCACACGGGCAGGACCCTCCTGCTCCATCCATGGTTCGCCCCCTGGTCGCGGACGGGCCGCGGCTGATCTTGGATGCGTCCCCGATCGCAGATTGGCCCGGGCTCAGTCGAGGCCCTGCAGGGCCGCCGCGCTGGCCGCGTCGAGCGGCGGGTCACCGCTGAGGGCCCGGAGGCGGTTGATCCGATCGATGATCGGCGGGTGGGTGGCCATCAGTCCCGACGCGCGGGCCTCGAACTTCTTGATGGGGTTGACGATGTAGAGGTGTTGGGTGGCCCGATTGGCCACCTCGAGGACCTCCTTGTCCGAGGCGATCTTGGCCAGGGCCTGCTCGAGCCCGCGCGGGTTGCGGGTCAGCGCGACCGACGAGGCGTCAGCCAGGTATTCGCGCTCCCGGCTGATGGCCAGCTGGACGAAGGTGGCGAAGATGGGTGCCAGGATGGCCAGGGCGATGGCGATGATGAAGACGATGGCCTGGCCGCCACCCCCTCCTCCGCTCCGGTCGTCCCGCCGGCGCGGGCCTCCACCCCAGAACGTGAATCGCAGGAAGAAGTCGCCGATGAGGGCCACGCTGCCGACGAGGACGGCCACCAGCAGGGCGAAGCGGATGTCGTAGTTGCGGACATGGGAGAGCTCGTGGCCGAAGACGCCCTGCAGCTCCTCGCGGTCGAGCTTGTCGAGGAGGCCCGTGGTGATGGCCACCGAGGCGTGCTCGGGGTCGCGGCCCGTGGCGAAGGCGTTGGGGGCGCTGTCGTCGATGATGTAGACCTTGGGCATGGGCAGGCCTGCGGCCAGGGTCAGCTCCCGCACGACGTTGAGCAGCTGCGGCGCGCTGCTCTCGTCGACCTGCCGGGCCTGGGAGGCCGAGAGGACGAGGCTGTCGCCGCCGAAGTAAGAGCCCACGCTGAGGACGAAGGCCAGGACCAGGGCCAGGCCGAGGACGATCCAGCCGGTCGCCAGCTCGCCACTGACCCCATAGCCGATGGCGAAGCCCAGGACGCCCAGGACGGCCGCCACGATGACCACGAGGACGATCGAATCGCGGCGGTTCTCGGCGATCTCGTCGTAGAACGAGACGTGAGCGCCGGGTCCTGGTCCCATGGTGGCGCCTCCTCGCGGGGGCGCGGATCAGCCCTGGGGGGCGGGCGGTGGCGTCTGCGGGCCCGGACCAGGCTCGGAGGCGGGCGGTACGCTCGGCGGCGGGGCGACCGGCGGCGGAGCCATGGGCGGTACGGGCGGGGCGGCCTGACCCGGCTGGGTCGTCGGGGTGCCGAAACCCAGGTCCACCGTGGGCACCTGCTGGGCCTGCTGCTCGGCCTCGAAGAACTCCCGCTTGGTGAAGCCGAAGGGACCGGCGATGAAGGCCGAGGGTACCGTCTGGATGGTGTTGTTGTAGTCGAGGACCGTGGCGTTGTAGTGCTGACGCGAGAAGCTGATCTGGTTCTCGGTCGTCGTCAGCTCCTCCTGGAGCGACAGGACGTTCTGGTTGGCCTTGAGGTCGGGGTAGTTCTCGACCACCGCGAAGAGCGAGCGGAGGGACTGGGTCAGGGCGTTCTCGGCGGCGGCCGAGGCGGCCGGACCCTGAGCCCCGGCGGCGATGGCCGACGACCGGGCATCGGTGACCTGGGTCAGCACCTGCTGCTCATAGGCCATATAGCCCTTGACGGCGTTGATCAGGTTGGGGATGAGGTCCCAGCGGCGCTTCAACTGGACCTGGATCTGGCCCAACGCCTCGTCGACCCGGTTGCGTCGCTGGACGAGGCCGTTGTACAGGCCGGCCACGATCAGGGCCAGGACGACGATGATGACGATGACGATGATCAACGGCCCCATCGCGACGCTCCTCTCATTGGTGGGCGGTGGAGGGCTCGAACCTCCGACCCCCTCGGTGTAAGCGAGGTGCTCTGACCCACTGAGCTAACCGCCCGCGGGGCCATCCTACCAGTGCCGGGCCTGCCGGACGGCCGGTCGCGCGCCGGCCACGAGATGAGGTGGTGCCCAGGCCGGGACTTGAACCCGGATGAGTTGCCTCATACGCCCCTCAAACGTACGCGTATACCAATTCCGCCACCTGGGCCAGGTGCTCCGCCAGCGAGCGCCATGCGCTACCGAGTTGCTGGTACCGAGGGAGGGACTTGAACCCACACGACCTTGCGGTCACTAGGTCCTGAACCTAGCGCGTCTGCCTATTCCGCCACCTCGGCGCCGTGCTCGGGCGGCCATCGGCCACCCGCCTGCGACGAGCCCGGATGGTAGCACACGCCTCGCCCGTGGCCCAGCCAGTGACGAGGCTCAGGCCAAGCTGAGGATCGAGCGGGCGGCGCCGCTCAGACCGTCGTAAGGGCGTAGGCCGCGACAGAGAAGACGACGAAGACGATGGTCAGGATGATCGTGAAGCGGTAGAGCGTCTTCTCGATGCCCCGCCGGCTGGTGTAGACCGCCGACTCGCCGCCGAAGGCCGCCCCCAGGCTGGCCCCCCGGGCCTGGAGCAGGATCGAGGCCATGAGGCCGATGCTGACAAGGATCTGGCCGACGGCCAGGAAGGGGTTCACGAAGGCTCTCCTCGGGCTGACGAGGCCGGACTATAGCACGGGCTCGAGCAGCGATCGGCCCGTAGCGCCCTCCAGGGGTGACTCCCCCATCAGCTCGAGGAGCGTGGGGGCGACGTCGGCCAGGATCCCGTCGTGGAGCCGCCGCCCACGCACCGCCCTGCCGGCCAGGAGGATCGGCACCGGGCTCAGGGAGTGGGCCGTCACCGGCGCCCCCTGGGCGTCGCGCATGACGTCGGCATTGCCGTGGTCGGCCGTGATGCACAGGAGGGCGCCCGGGCCGCCGGCCGCGGCGTCTCGCTCGTCCAGGCCAAGGACCGTCCGGGCCACTCGGTCGAGGCAGCCGTCGAGGAAGGTCAGGGCCTGGACCGTAGGCCCCCAGCGTCCGGTGTGGCCGACCATATCCGGGTTGGCGTAGTTGGCCACGAGGACGTCGTAGTCGCCACCGTCGAGAGCCGCGAGCAAGGCCTCGGTCACCCCGGCCGCGCTCATCTCCGGCTGGAGGTCGTACGTCGCCACCTTGGGGCTGGGCACCAGACGGCGGTCCTCCCCCGGCCAGGGCGCCTCACGGCCGCCGTTGAAGAAGTAGGTCACGTGGGCGTACTTCTCGGTCTCGGCCACGTGGAACTGGCGCCAGCCGCGTTCGCTGATGCGCTCGGCCAGGCTGGGCACGACCAGGGGCGGGAAGGCCACCTCGACCGGCAGGCCGGCCTCGTACTCGGTCATCGTCACGACCAGCAGCCCCTCCGGGCGCCGCGTTCGCGGGAAGCCGCTGAACGCGGGCCCATCGACGAGGGCGTGGATGAGCTGGCGGGCCCGATCCGCCCGGAAGTCGCAGTGCACCAGCGCGTCGCCGTCGCGGATCCGGCCGTCGACCCCCTCGATGACCGTGGGGGTCACGAACTCGTCGTCCTCTCCCCGCTCGTAAGCGGCCTGCACCGCGGCCGTGGCGCTGGGGGCGGTCGCTCCCCGGCCCGCGACGATGGCCTCGTAGGCCGCCTGGGTCCGCTCCCAGCGCTGGTCGCGGTCCATGCCGAAGAAGCGCCCCCCGACCGTGGCGATGCGGGCGCCCGGATGCGCGTCGCCCAGCCGGCCGGTCAGGTCCTCGAGGAAGCCCAGGGCCGAGCGAGGCGGCGTGTCACGGCCGTCGAGCAAGGCGTGGACCACGACGTCCTGGGCCCCCCGGGCTCGAGCCAGGGCGGCCAGGGCGACGAGGTGGCGATCGTTGGCGTGGACCCCGCCCGGTCCGATGAGGCTCACCAGGTGCAGGCGGCGGCCCGGCTCGGCGGCCCGGTCGCAGGCGTCCCGCAGGGCCGGGTCGCGATCGAACGAGCCAGCGGCGATGGCGGCGTCGATGCGCGGCAGGTCCTGGAGCACGGGGCGGCCGGAGCCGAGGTTCAGGTGGCCGACCTCGCTGTTGCCCATCTGACCCTCGGGCAGTCCAACGGCCGGGCCGGAGGCTCCGAGGCGGGCGTGGGGCCAGGCACCCAGGAGCGCCCGCCAGTGCGGCATGGGGGCCGTGGCCACGGCGTCATCGGCCGCTCGCGGGCCCAGCCCGAATCCGTCGAGGACCACGAGCACCACAGGCCGCGGCCGGCCTCCGCTCACCGGCCTCCCTCGGGGGTAGGCCGGCCTCCGGATGGGCCCCGGACCTGGGCAGCGGGCTTCGCCTCGGCCGCGGCGCGGGCCTCGGCGGTCAAGGCTGCCCGGGCCACGATGCCGGCCATCTCCTCGACCTTGAGGCTGGCACCCCCGACCAGGGCCCCGTCGATCCCCGGCTCGGCCAGGAACTCGCCCACGCCCGCGGCCGTGACGCTGCCGCCGTAGAGGATGGGCGTCGCGCGGGCCAGGTCGGCGTCGGCGAGCTCGGCCAGGGCCTCGCGGATCGCATCGGCCATGCGCGCGGCGTCCGCCCCGTGGGCCGCCCGCCCGGTGCCGATGGCCCACACCGGCTCGTAGGCCACGACCAGGCCGCCGCCTTCTCCGAGCGACGCGGTCTCCAGGCCCGCCAGGGCGCCTCGGAGCTGGCCGCTGACGACCGCCTCTGCCCGTCCCGCCTCGCGATCGGCCAGCTGCTCGCCGACGCACAGGATGGGCCGCAGGCCGACCTCCAGGCAGCGCCCCAGCTTCTGGCCCACGAGGGCGTCGGTCTCGTCGAAGTCGCGCCGCCGCTCGGAGTGGCCGACGATGCACCAGCTGGCCAGACCGACCAGCATCGGCGCCGCAATCTCGCCCGTGTAGGCTCCCGCCAGCTCCTGGTGGACGTTCTGCGCCCCGACCGCGACGCCCGTCCCGGCCAGGGCCTCGGCCACCGGCCCGAGGGCCACGAAGGGCGGGCAGATGACCCGGACGACCGACACCGCGGTGCAGGCCACGGCCATGGCGCCGGCCAGCCGGCCGGCCTCGGCCGGGGTGGTGTGCATCTTCCAGTTGGCGGCGATGATGACCGGTCGCACGTCCCCCATCATGGCATCGCCGGCCTGCCCGAGCCGTCGTCCAGGCCGGCCTCGGCCTCCAATCGCGCCAGGCTCCGCTGCACGGCCGCCCGACTGACCTCCACCGTCGCGGCCAGATCGGCCAGGCTGGCCTCGGGCATCTCCTGGCGGGCTCGGGCCACGGCCACGACGACCGGATCCAGGCCCTCCAGCCGACCCGTCCCGTCAAGTGCCTCGATGGCCGCCAGCTGGCGGCTGCTGGCCCGCACGGCCCGCAGGAGGTTGGCGCCCTCGGCGTTAGCCACCCGGTTCAGGCTGGCCTGCAGGGAGCGGGCCACCAGGCGGGCCTCGAGCTCGAGCACGGCCGCCGAGCCGCCGGTCAGGCGGAGGAACCTGAGGACCGAGGCTGCGCTCTTCCAGGTCACGACGCCGGCCGCCCGGCGGACGCGCCAGCCGGCCGGCAGGCCCAGCTCCGCCAGACGAACCGCCAGACGGGGCGCTTCGCCCGCCTCGACGACGAACTCCAGGTGCGTCCGGCCGCCGGCCAGGCTCAGTGATCCGCGATGGAGGAAGAGCCCCCGCAGCCAGGCCACCCGGCAATGGTCGGCGGCGGTCTCCCAGACGAAGGCCGCTCCGGGCCCGGCGTCCCGCTCGAGCCGCACGGCCAGGCGAGCCACGGCCGCGTCAGGGGCGGCGCCAGTGGCCGCCGGACCCAGCCCTGCTCGTTCCGCGGCTCGGTCGCAGGGCCGCGGCGGATCGATGGCCGCCAGCTCGGCGCGCAGGGCCGACACCAGGGCCCGGGCCCCGTCGTCCCGTCGTCGGGCGCCCTGCCGACCGCGCCGGTCCTGGCCCTCAGGCACTCCGCGCAGCAGGCGACGGGAGCGGCGCGGCGGGCCAGGCCTCGAGGGTCGCCAGGAGCGCGTCGGCCAGGAGGGCCGGGTCGTGGTGGTGCGGGTCCTGGCGGTCGACGACGTCCAGGACCACGAGACGCGGCCGAGCGGCCGGGTCCCGTGGCAGGTCCACGCGGACCGGCAGCGGATCCGCGGGGGCACGCACGACGGCCCGCAACGAGAGGGGCATGACCCGCTCGTCATTGGCCAGGATCGCGTCGACCGCGCCCGCCAGGCCATGGGCCTCGAGCGCGGCGAGGTGCTCGGCCAGGGTGTAACCCTGCGTCTCGCCGACCTGGGTCGCCACGTTGGCCACGTAGACGCGCGGGGCCCGACAGACCGACAGAGCCTGACGCAGCTCCGGGATCAGCAGGCTCGGCAGGAGGCTGGTGTAGAGGCTGCCCGGACCGAGGACGACGAGGTCGGCCGTGGCGACGGCTTCGAGGGCCTCGGCTGTGGCGTGGGCATCGGCCGGTTCGATCCACACCCGCCGGATGCCGGCCGCTCGGGCGATCCGGGACTGCCCGGCCAGCAGGCTGCCGTCGGCCAGCTCCGCGTGCAGGGTCAGCGGCAGCGGGGCGGCCGGGACGACCCGGCCGCGTACGGCCAGGACGCGGTTGGCCTGCCGGACCCCTTCCTCGAAGTCGCCCTCGATCTGACTCAGGGCGGCCAGGAGGAGGTTCCCGAAGGCATGGCCGCGGACCGTCTCCCGGCCCTCTCCCCCGGCCGGGAAGCGGTACTGCAGGAGGCGGGCCATCTCCGGCTCGGCATCGGCCAGCGCGGCGATGCAGTTGCGGAGGTCGCCCACCGGGGCGATGCCCAGCTCGTCGCGCAACCGTCCGGACGAGCCGCCGTCGTCGGCCACGGCCACGACCGCGGTGATGTTGCTGGTGTGCTCCTTGAGGCCTCGCAGGAGGACGGAGAGGCCGGTGCCCCCGCCGACGGCCACGATGCGCGGCCCCCGGGCCAGGGAGCGCTTCTGGTAGATCAGCTCGACGAGCGGCTCACGCCGTTGGCCGAAGGGCTCGAGGGCCACGGCCACGAGCCGCCGCAGGCCGACGAGGAAGACCAGCAGGCCCACGCCGGCCAGGACCACCGGACGGAGCTCGAGGGGCAGGAACTGGAGGGTCAGGAGCCACAGGAGGGTCGACTGCCCGGGTCCTTCGGGGGCCACGGCTCGGTAGACCTGACGCAGCACGAGGGCCCCGGCGAAGGCCACCAGCAGCTCGCCGACGAAGATGACGAGCAGCCAGCGCTTGAGCCCGACCCCCGGTCGGAGCCAGCGGCTCCAGCGCGCCCAGCGGCCCACCGGCGGAGACCCTCGCCGGCTCATCCCCGTTCCAGCTCGCGATGCCAGACCCGCACCGGCCCGTAGCCCCGCTCGCGGAACCAGGCTGCCAGCTCCTCGGTGATGGTGATCGAGCGGTGGTAACCGCCGGTGCAGCCGATGGCCACGACGAGCCGCGACTTGCCCTCGGCCTCGTAGGCCGGCACGGCGAAGTCGAAGTACTCCTTGGCGAAGTCGAGGAAGCGCCCCGCGGCGGGCTGCTCGAGGACGAACTGGCGGACCGGCTCGGTGAGGCCCGAGAGGGCCCGCAGCTCGGGCCGATAGAAGGGGTTGTCCATGAAGCGCACGTCGAAGACGGTGTCGGCCTCGATGGGCACGCCGTACTTGAAGCCGAAGCTGATGAGCTGGATCTGGATGCCGTCGTCGTCGGGCTTGGGCTCGAGCGCGGCGTAGATCCGCTCGCGCAGCTGGCGGCCCGACAGATCGGACGTGTCGATGATGACGTCGGCCTCGTCCCGTACGTCGCCCAGGGCTGCCCGCTCGTCGGCGATGGCCGCCCCGATCCCCCGCTCGCCCTCCAGGGGATGGCGATGGCGGCTCTCGCTGTAGCGGCGGATGAGGATCTCGTCGCGGGCCTCGAGGAAGAAGACCTGAGGGTCGATGCCCCGGCCCTCGAGGGCGCCCACGACGGCCCCGAAGGCGACCGCCGCGTCGCCCGCCCGGACGTCGAGCACCAGGGCCACGCGTCGGAAGCGATCCTGCTCGCTGGCCACCAGCTCGGCCAGCTCGGGCAGGAGCTCGGCCGGCAGGTTGTCGACCACGGCGTAGCCGAGATCCTCGAAGAGCTTGGCCGTGGCCGTCTTGCCCGCGCCCGAAAGCCCGGTGATGACGGCCACGTGCTGCGGATCAGCCACCGCTCGGACCCGGGCCGCCGGCACCCCGGCCGCCGGCGCCTAGCGCCTCGTCCCCGGCCACGCCGCCCGTCGCCGGCGCCGCGCCGCGGGACAGGATGAGGATCGTCAGTTCATAGAGGGCGTACATGACGATGCTCATGACCGTAGGGCTGACGGGATCGCCGCCGGGGGTCACGACGACGGCGAAGATGACGATGACCAGGAGGGCGTAGCGGCGCTGGCGCTTGAGGAGGGCGAGGGGCAGGATGCCCAGCTTGCTGAGGAGGACGAGGACGAGGGGGAACTCCATGACGATGCCGAAGGCCAGGAACAGGAGCAGCACGAACCCGAAGAAGGCCTCGAAGCTGACGTCGACCGGCAGGCCGAAGTTGAAGGCCGTCAGGAAGGCCCAGGCGAAGGGCAGGACCACGTAGGCCACCGCCACGCCGAGGGCAAAGAAGACGGCCGCCAGGGGCAGCCAGGGCCGGACCGCGGCCCGTTCGCGCGTCGTCAGGCCGGGGGCCACGAAGCGCCACAGCTGGAAGACGACGATCGGCAGGGCCAGGGCCAGGCCGATGATGATGGCCAGCTTGACCTGGACGAAGAAGCCGCCGCTGGGGGTCAGGATCTGGAGCTGGGCGCGATACGGCCCGATGATGAGGTCGATGAGGTACGGGGCCACGATGAAGCCGATGAGCGAGGTCAGGGCCAGGGTGCCGAGACTGATGAAGAGGCGCCGGCGGAGCTCCTCGAGGTGCTCGACCAGCGTCATCACGCCGGCCTCGGTGGGCTCCGGCCCAGACGGACTCGGGGAGCGCGGGCTCAGGGCCGACGTGGTCTCCACCGCCCCATCGTGCAACTCGATCTCAGCCATCGCGGGCGAGCGGGCTGAGGGCGCGGCTCAGGCGGCCGGCCCTGGCTGGTGTCCCACGTTCGGGCCGCCCCCGTCCGGGACCGGAGGGGCCGGCAGGGCCGCGGCGCGCAGCTCGGTCCCGGCCGCGGCGGCCAGCGCTGCCTCGGCCCCGACGGTCTGTGGCTGCGCTGGAGCTGGCGGCTGCGCGGCCTGGCCCGTCGGCTGGTCCGCGGTGGACGGGGCTGGAGGGCCCGCCGTGGACGGTGCTGGAGGGGTCGCTGGCTGGGCCGGCGGCGTCCCGGCTTCGAGGCCCGCGGCGTCCTTGGCCTCGTTCAGCCCCTGGCGGAACTCCCGGATCGTCTTCCCCAGGGCCGAACCGACCTCGGGCAGCCGCTTGGGGCCCAGCACCAGCAGGGCCACGATGAGCACGATGATCCATTCCGGCCCGAAACTCGGCATCCGACGGGCGACCTCCGGCGAGCGCTACCCAACTATCGTAGCACCGCCAGTCGGGCCGACCAGCCGGCGGCTGCCTCGCTGACGGCGGCCTCCGGGTCGGCGGTCGCCCGCGCCGCGCCAGCGATCCCGCGCGAGACGCTGACCAGCAGGCC
>DASUKL010000105.1:0-3317 GCA_036278755.1 Candidatus Limnocylindrales bacterium
TCGAAGCCGTCTTCCATTCGGTACGTCCGCTCGAACACCTCGCGCTTGACGGGCCACATGTGCGTCGGCGGCGCGTCGGTGACGAGATAGTCGCCTGCCTCGAACCGCATGTCCCCCTCGGGCGTGGCGATGATGCCCGGCTCGGTCGCCTGCTCGGCGAGGACGTAGCCGACCTTGCGATAGCGCCCGGCGGTCATTCCGACGCTCCTTCGATGGCGGCGAGGACGGCGTCGCGACCGACGACCTGCATGTAATCCGAGCGAATGCCAAGTCGGCCTCTAGCGTGGCGGCCGATGTTCCCGCTCGCGCTGACGGACTCCGGCAGTAGCGCCTCCACAGCCGCTCGGATGCGCTCACGCTCGGCTTGGGCGGCCTCGGCTTCGATGGCGAGGATGTCTCCGAGCAAGCCCTCGGTCCGGTTGGCGAAGCGCAACTGGCGTCCGGCCTCAGTCGTCGGCTCGCTCACGGCTCAGCCTCGAAGGCGGCCTCGACGGCATCGACCAAGACGCACAGCGGGTCCTCAAGGCGGTCGAGCGGGTTGTCGACCGCCTCAGTCCGTTGTTCGACTTCTTCCACGAGGTCGGCCAGGGCGCGGGCCTGGGCGGGCAGCAAGTCACCGCTCCCCTGTCGATACCCAGGGTCGTTCTTTGCGTCCGCATCCCGGCGCAGGACGTCGGCGGCGTGAGTCATGGGTTCCTCCCGATATGCAGGTCGCGGAACAGGGACAGCGAGAGCTCCAGCAGCCAGCCGCTGCCGCGGACGACGCTGAGGCCGGGCGGCGCGTCCCAGCCGTGCCAGGCCACCCAATCGGCGAGATAGGCGCTCACCGTGCCCGAGGCGATCCGCTGGCGGGGCGCGGCGATGTAGACGGCGCGCAGGTCGTCGGCCCGATGGTCGATGGCCTCGAGCAGCCGGGCGCGCTCGGACGCCGATGGCCTGTCCGCCAGGCGCTTCGACTGGATGCGGTAGCCCGGGCCCTCCACGTCCCAGGGCACTTTGAGGGCCTCCACGTTGCGGCCGCCGAGGTACGCGGCGAGGTCGCGGCTCGTGCGGTTGCCACGATTGCGCGACGTGCGGCCACGACGGGAGCGGGCGGGATCGCGCCAGAGGAGGCAGATGTGGCAGCGGTCTCGGCCGAAGTCCTCGGGATGGCCGTAATACGACTCGGGCTCGTAGTCCGGCCCGCACCTCACCCAGTCGTGCCGGTGCCGTCTGGGCGTCGGGGCCACGATGGTCTGCGCCGAGTCGGGGGGCGGGGGCAGGAGCATGGCATCGAGATCGGTCATCCGACGAGCCCCAGGACATCCTGGCGGCAGCGGTCAGCGGCCAGCTCGCAGTAGCGCTCCTCGACCTCGATGCCGATGGCCTTGCGGCCGAGCGCCTTGGCCGCGACGAGGGTCGTACCGGAGCCGGCGAAGGGGTCCAGCACCGTGTCGGCTTCATCGCTGAACCAGCCGACCAGCCAGCGGACATGGCGCAGATGGCGCGGGGCTGGATGCGGCATCGCGTCCTGCGTCGCCTCATAGGTGGCCTGACTGCGGCTGCGGCCATGGCGACGCGGCATCTCTCCCTTTGACGACATGACCGTGCCCGGCACGACCTGGCGACCAGGCCGGAAGGCGATGGGCTCGCCGAAGGCGTAGGCCACGTCGGCGTCGGTCAGGATGCGGCCGTTGTAGCTCGGGACGGCGTAGCGGAGCCAGCTGACGCAGAGGAACGGCAGGCTTCGTGGCACGGCCGCGAGGAAGCGCGGGTCGCTGGAACGGCCCAGCTGGAGGACCACCGTTCGAGACCGGGCCGAGTCCAGGGTGATGGCAAGGAGGGAGAATGGGTCATCGCTGCCGGCCAGGCGCTTGTCGGCGTTCGGCCAGACGGGATCGGTGATGATGCGGTCGGCCTCCAGCTCGGCCACAAGCTCTCGGCTGTCGCCGTGGTACAGAGTCACCAGGTCGTCCTGGTAGTAGGGCGTCACGACGCGGCCCCTTCGAGGTGCAGACCTCGAGCCTCCAGCTCGGCCTTCAGTCGCCCGTCTCCCACTCGTTCGACATCGCGCGCCGCGCGCGCGCTACCGTTCCTTACCTCTACGTTCCGTTCCGTTCCTATACCTCTACGTTCCGGGGCTATGGCTAGCGGACCGTCGCTACGCGTAGCTACGGAGTGCTTCCGGTGAGCGTCACGGGCCCCGAAGCTCTGCCGTCCGGCGATGCGCTGGTGCTCGGCCAAGTGCGGTACCTCCAGGCAGCCACAGGGCTCGTGGATGACGATGCGGCCGGCCACGGCCAGGGCGGCCACGGACTGCGTCAGGCGGCGCGCGCGGCGGCCAGTGGACTCCCAGGGGTAGAGCTCGGCGGCGGCCTGCTCCACGTCGAAGGCCTCGATCCACCCAGCGTCGTCGGCCAGCATCCAGAGGCCGATGAAGTCGAGCCGCACGACGGGCGGCAGGCGTCCCATCTCCTTGTCTGTCCAGAAGGCGGGCTTCACCTGACGGATCCTCATGACGGCTTCTGCCCGTGCCGGAAGCGGGCGTCGAGGTTCACCAGCTCGGCATGGAGCTGGTTGGCGCCCGCCGGCGTGTCCATGGGCGCCCGGAGCACGATGGTCTGCACCGCCAGCCGCTCCAGACCGGGCAGAGGCTTCCGACCGGGGGCGACGAGCTGGATGATGGGCTTGTCCAGGAGCACGGCGTAGCCGATCTCCAGGGCCATCTTCTCGTCGGGCTCTTCGGGGGCCAGTGCGATGATGTAGGCCGATGAGGCGATGCCCGCCTTCAGGCCCCGCGCCGTCATCGAACGCTCCGCCAGTACCGCACGGCCGCCACTACCAGGACGCCCAGGTCGAAGGCCGCTATGAGCCCCAGGAAGCCCCATAGCGCCGTCACAGGCCGAGCCTCACCCGCCAGGCGCGGTGCTGTTCGCTCACCTGGTGGAGCGCCACCTGACGCGGCTCCTCGCCGGCCACGGCCCGGATGACGCCGCCACAGACACAACGCTCGACGCGCGGGACCAGCGGTGGGTTGGCCAGGCGCCAGTGGGCGGTCAGCTGGTGGAGGGCGACGTTCATGACTGGCGCTCCCGGAGGCAGGGGCAGTCGGGGTCAGGGCAATCTGGCCTCGGGCTGTAGACCGTGCAGCCGCATCCAGCCATGCAAGTCGATAGCTTGCGAAGCAGGCGTGACGACTCCTTCGAGGGCAAGGACACATCGAGGGTCATGCGCAATCCGGACACGGGAAACCCGGCCTCGCGTACTTCGTCCAGCAAGGCCGCCACATCGTGGCTGCCTTGGTCCCCGTATCCACCGACATCGAACCTGACGCGCTC
>DASUKL010000106.1:0-21855 GCA_036278755.1 Candidatus Limnocylindrales bacterium
CGCCGCTCGCTGAAGAAGCGCTGCGCCTGGCGGGTGGGCCGCGAGTCGCGCCGGCCGAAGATCTGGACCTCAGGCCCCGCCGTCCCGCCCGGCATCGTTCAGGCGCCCCGACCTGCGGGCGCCACGCGGGCTAGGACCCGACGCGGGTTGTCGACCGTGATCGTGTGGAGGGTGGCCTCGTCCACGCCGGCCTCCCGCAGGCGGGGCAGGAAGGTCCGCTGGAGGTACGTGTAGCCGTGGCCCTCGAAGGCCGCCAGCTGGGTGTCATGGCATACGTCCTGGCTGAAGAGGATCCGGTCGGCGTGCCCGGCCGCCAACAGCTCCAGCAGGAGGCGTACGAGGCGCGGTTCGCCGTGGCGTTCGAGCGGCGTGAAGGCCATGCCCAGGAAGTCGTACTCGAGGTACGCGCCGCTAGCCAGCACGGCCCGGTGGTAGGCCGGATCGGGGTGGGAGTCGGCATGGCCGATGACCACCCGGGCCGGGTCGAGCCCCTCCTCCTCGAAGACGCGCAGCTGGGCCAGGCCGACGGCCGACTGGACCGCGTGAGTCGTGACGGCCAGGCCCGTGGCCAGGGCGGCCCGGGCGGCAGCCCGATGGACGCGCTCCTCGCGGGCCGTCAGCCAGGGCTTGTCGGTCCCGATCTCGCCGATGATCCCGGGCCGCACCCCGGTCCCCTCAGCCCCGTCGCGGACCTCGGCCACGAGCTGTGAGGCCAGGTCGTCCACGGTCCGCCGGTCGATGTCGTCGGCGGCCGGGTAGTAGGCCTCCCGATACCAGCCACAGCCCATGACGATGTGCAGACCGCTCAACTCGGCCAGCCGCCGAAGGCGGGCCGGATCGCGCCCGATGGCCGGCAGGCTGACGTCCACGAGGCACGAGCCGCCGGCCTCGCGGAAGCGAGCCAGCTCGGGCAGGATCGTCTCCTCGTCGCCGCTCAACTGCCAGTAGTCCCAGCGGGCGGGCACGAGCCAGAGCAGGCAGCGGGTGTGCTCGTGCGGCAGGGTGAAGCCGACCTCCCCGGCGGGCACGGGCCCGCGCACGGTCATGATCGTGCCCGGCCCGTCCTCGCTCCCTGCCATGCCCGGAGGATACGGCCTGCGCGGGCCAGGTCATCGGGCGTGTCCACGTCGGCCTGCCAGGTCGCGTCGGGGTCCCAGGCTCGCCACACGGTCTCATCGACCACGGTCGGACCGAGCGCCTCCAGCCAGCCCCGCAGGCTCCGGTGCGGGCCGTCCAGGCGCCGGCGGGCCAGCGCCAGCGCGGGGGCCCGAACGACGACGCAGGGCAGCGGTCGCCAGCCGTCCTCCTCGGCCAGGACGAGCGCCGCGGGGCTCGAGCCTCCGGCCGCTCCCAGCAGGCCCGCCAGCAGCTCGGGGCGGAGGGCGACCTGGTCGCCGCCCACGATCAGGGCCCGGACCTCCTCGGCCGCCGCCAGCCCGGCCGCGGCCCCGGCCAGGGGCCCCAGCCCGGTCCGGACGTCGCGGGTCACCACCAGATCGCCGGCCAGATCCTCGGGGAGCTCCGGCAGCTGTCCTTCGGCCGGGCCGGCGACGACGATCCGGTCGACGATCGGCAGCAGGCTCAGGATGGCGTGCTGCAGCAGGGGACGGCCGTCGAGGGCCAGCCGCAGCTTGTCACCCCCCAGCCGCTCGCCGCGCCCGCCGGCCAGGACGATGCCGCTGACCAGGCCCTGGCCGCCGGCCGGATCGGGGCCGCCGGCGTCGGGGCTCACAGGGCTTCGACGGTCACCGTGGCGTTGTAGTCGGGCACGAGGGCCACCGGATCGCGCCGGCCGGCGGCGATCAGCGGATCGGCCTCGGGGAAGAACATCTGGACGTTGCCCGGCAGGATGGCGGCCAGCTTGACGTGGGCCGTCACCTGCCCGTTGCCGGAGCGGACACGGACCGCCTCGCCGTCGGCCAGGCCGCGGGCGGCGGCGTCGTCGGAGGCCATGAAGAGGGCATCGCGGCCGGCCCCCGTGAGAGGGTCCTTGCGCTTCAGGACCATCGAGTTGAACTGCTTGCCGCGGCGGGTGGAAAGGCGGAGGTGGCCGGGCGCCAGCTCGGACTCGGGCGGCGCGACCGGCTCGAAATGGGCCTTGCCGTCCGGCGTGGCGAAGTCCCAGCCGTCGCACAGGCGGGGGCCGCCCCACTGGATGGCGTCGCCGGAGCGGCGCAGGCGCTGGATGCCCTCATAGGCCGGGATGACACGGGCGATCTCCTCGCGGATGGCCTGGGCGTCGGGGAAGGCGCAGTGCTCGGCCGCCCCCTCGGGATCGACGGCCTCGGCCAGGTCGAGGAAGATCCGCCACTCGGCCCGGGCCTCGCCCACCCGGTGGCCCTTGATCTCGGGGCTGAAGCAGATACGGCGCTCGGTCGTCGTCTCGGTCCCCCCGCCGGGCTGCTCATAGCGGGTCGCGGCCGGCAGGAGCAGCGTGGCCTCGCCCGAGTCGACGAGCATCTGGGGCGAGAGGACGATGTCCTGGTGGACCCGCAGGGGGACCCGGCCCAGACAGCGGTAGACCTCCTCGGGATCGGGCAGCGTCTCGAGGAAGTTGCCCCCGCTGCTCCACAGGACGTCGATCTCGCCGCGCCCGGCGGCCTCCACCATCTCCGCCGCAGAGAGGCCCCGCTGGCTGCCGACGGGGAAGCCGTAGGCCGCCTCGAGGGTCGCGGCTGACTCGGGGCCGATGGTCGCGCCGCCGGGGAAGACCGTGGCGTAGGCGCCCATCTCGGCCCCACCCTGGACGCCGCTGTGGCCGCGCATGGGCATGAAGCCCGTGCCCGGCCGCCCGACGTTGCCGCGCGACAGCCCGAGGTTGATGATGGCCTGCACGTTCTCCGAGCCGCAGACGTGCTGGGTGATGCCCATCGACCACACGTGCACGGCACAACGGGCCCGGGCGTAGGCCGCGGCGAAGCGTTGCATGTCGGCCCGGCTAGCGCCAGACCAACGTTCCAGATCGTCGTAGCTCATGGCCTCCAGCGAGGCTTTCAGCTCCGGCCAGCCGACGGTATGTTCGGCGATGAACGCCTCATCGACGCCGTCATGGGCGATGAGGGCCTTCAGCACGCCGTCGAGGAAGGCCACGTCGCCGCCGGTATGGATCTGGAAGAACTCGTCGCACATCTTCGTGCCCACCAGCGCGCTCTCGACGTTCGACGGCACCCAGTAACGCGCGAGGCCCGGTTCGCGATATGGATTGACGACCATGACCTGCGTGCCGCGCTTACGGGCCATGTAGAGGTACTTCATGAAGACCGGCTGGGCGTTGGCGACGTCCGACCCGTGCAGCACGACGAGGTCCGAATCGATGACGTCGGCGTACGAACAGGTGGTCGCCGCGGCACCGACGGAGCGTTTCAGACCGCCGGTCGAGGGGGCGTGGCAGACGCGCGCGGCGTTGTCGATATTGTTCGTGCCCAGGAAGCGACTGACCTTCTGGGCCACGTAGTAGACCTCGTTGGTCAGGCCGCGGCTGGTGAGGTAGAAGGCCAGCCTGTCGGGGCTGCTCGCGCGGGCCGTCCGGACGTGGCCCGCGGCAAGGGCCATGGCCTCGGCCCAGCTGATCCGCCGGAAGCCGGCTTCGCCGTGCCGCCGGAGGAACGGATAGGGCAGCCGACCCAGCTCTCGGAGCTCGGCGCTGCTGAGGCGTTCCAGGGCCGCCACATCCGCCAGGCGGGTGGGATCGAGCCCGTCCATGGTATTGAGATGGAGCAGGTTGAGGCGGGTCGTGCAGAGGTGGACGCCTTCGAGGGTCCAGTCGTGGAAGCCCGCCACGCCCAGGGCACAGCCGTCGCAGACGCCCTTGGAGAGCACCCGCCAGGCATAGCCGGGATGGCGGCGCACCTCCCACACCGTCTGGGCCATCTCGAGGTAGTGGTTGGGCTTGACCTCGCCGATGCCGTTGGGCCGCAGGCCGGCCCACAGGTCGGGCGCGATGCGGCGGGCCTGGCGGGCCCAGCGGCGGCGCGGGCCATGGCGGGAGATCGAGGGCCCGCTGTCGGGACTCGAAGGCCGGCTTTCGGGACCCGAAGGCCCGCTGTCGGATGAGGATGGAGCGGTCACGGTGCACCTCCGACGACCGTGCAGTCTACGCCGTGATGCGCGGCGCTCACGGGGCGAGCCGACCGCTCGGCGTGTCCGGAGGGCGCCCCGGCCTAGGCCCTGATGCGTTCCGCCCCGGCGTAGACGTTGAAGCGGCCCTGACGCAGGAAGCCCACCAGGGTCAGGCCGAAGGTGTGGGCCACGTGGACGGCCATCGACGAGGGCGCCGAGACGGCGGCTAGCAGCGGCAGGCCCGCGGCCACCGCCTTATGGGCCAGCTCGAACGAAGTCCGCCCGCTGACCAGGAGGCCCTGGTCGCGCAGCGGCAGCTCGGCGCGCAGGAGGGCCCGCCCGACGAGCTTGTCCACGGCGTTGTGCCGGCCGACGTCCTCGCGGACGACGAGCAGGCGACCGCTGCGCTCGAAGAGGGCTGCGGCGTGCAGGCCCCCGGTGCGGCGGAAGGTGGTCTGGGCCTCCTGCAGAGCGGGCTCGAGGGCCCGCAGCGAGGCGGCCGGGAAGCTGGGACCGGGCGGCAACGGCCGGAGGTCGTCGCGCAGCGCGTCGAGGGCGGCCGCGCCGCAGATGCCGCAGGCGGTGCTGGCCACGAGGTTGCGCTGCCAACCCACGCGGTCGCGGTCGAGGGGCCGGACGAGACGGATCTCGACCAGGTTCTCGGCCTCGGGCAGGGCCCGCACGGGGAAGGGCAACTGAGCCCCGGAGGGGGCCGCATCGATGAGGCCGGAGGCGGCCACGGAGGCCGCGGCGACCTCACCGGCCGTGGCCAGGAGCCCCTCGACGTAGAGCAGCCCCAGGACCAGCTCGAGGTCGTGGCCGGGTGTGCGCATGACGACCGCGAACGGCTCCCCGTCGAGGCTGACCTGGAGCGGCTCCTCGGCCGCGACGACGTCGTCGGCAGGGACAGGCTGACCCGCTACGGCGGGCCAGCGGACGACCGCGACCGGCCGCTCGGGGGCCGGTCCGCGGGGCAGCGGGGCGGGCGATGCCGCCCCCGGATCAGGCGGCGGAGGCGCGCCGGCGCCCACGGCGGGAGCGTCGCTCGGGCGTCATGAGACCGACGACGAAGCCGGTGTCGTGCTTGCGGACGGCGATGTCCTTGCCCTCCTCCTGGGCCGCGCGCAGGAGGCGCTGGCGGACGGTCAGGGGCTTGTCATCCAGGCCCAGCCGCACCTCGAACACATCGTCGGGGGTGTGGAGCGAGTTGATCATCCGCTTGAATTGCCGTTGCTGCTTCTGACGCGCGGCCTGCAGCGGGGTAAGGGCCTTGGTGGTAGTCGTGCGACTACCCGCCGGCCTGTCCATAGCGGCTCGTTCGGTGCGACGGATCTTGACCATCTGTGCGTATTCCTCGATATCGGCTTGGCCCCCCCAAGAAGATACGATGGTGCGGCGCGATCCGCAAGCCCGAATCGAATAGCTGGCGGAGCATCGCGGAATAGCCAGCGGATCATCAGCGACACGGCGACCGCGCCACGACCCATCATGCGACGCACATCCACCGCAACGCGACCTGTCAGGGAGAACCAGATGGAGATCGGGATCATCGTGCCCCAGGGCTGGACCGGCGAATACGATGGCTGGGAGACCCGACGGGCCTGGCGCCGGACCGTCGCCGTGGCCCAGCAGGCCGAGGCGCTCGGCTTCGGCTCCATCTGGCTCTTCGATCATCTCCACACCGTCCCCAAGCCCACGGACGAGATCACCTTCGAATCGTTCACCGCGCTCTCGGCGCTGGCGGCGCAGACGAGCCGCGTGCGCCTGGGACATATCGTCGTCTGCACCGGATTTCGCCATCCGAGCCTGGTCGCGAAGATGATCTGCACCCTCGACGCCATCAGCGACGGGCGCATGGAACTGGGCCTCGGTGCGGGCTGGAAACGCGATGAATGGCTGGCCTACGGCTACGGCTTTCCCAGCACCCGCGAACGTCTCGCCGCGCTGGCCGACCATCTCGAGATCGTGACCCGCATGCTGACCCCGGAGCGAACCGACCACGCCACCTTCGAGGGCCGCCTGGCTTCCGTGAACGACGCCATCAACGTCCCCAAGCCGGTCCAGGCCCACCTGCCGGTCATGGTCGGGGGCAATGGGCCGGAGGTCACCTGGCGCCTGGCGGCCCGCTTCGCCGACGAGCTCAACCTCGACGGCCTCTCGCCGGCCGAGGTGGCCGCTGCCCTGCCCGTCATCCACGCCCGCTGCGAGGAGATCGGGCGCGACCCCGCCAGCCTGCGCGTCAGCGTCCACCTCTGGTGGGGCCGCCCCGCGGCCAGCCGGCAGGAGCGGGTGGACCTCCTGGCGGCCTACCGCGAGCTGGGCGTGGCCCGGACGATGGAGCTTCTGCGGGCCAGCGCCATCGACGACGAGGCCCTGGCGGCCTACGCCGAGGACTGCAGGTCGGCGGGCTGCTCGCTGGGCGCCTGACGCTCCTCGTACTCCTGGGCGATGGCCGCCAGCACCTCGCGTGTGGCGACGGGATCCGAGGTGGTCAGCATGAGCTGCCCGTCGGTGTCCTCGGCCACGCCCACGATGCCGGTGATGTTGACGCCGCGATCGCCCAGCGCCCCGGCCAGGCGGGCCAGCGAGCCGGGCCGATCGGCCACGCGGACGGTGAACCAGACGGCCACGGCAGCCCTCCTACTCGCTGCCCCCGGAAGCTTCGACGAGGTCGACGTCGGCCAGCCCGCCGATGTCGGCCACGAGGGCCTGGGGGTCGCTGCGGGCCGGCAGCCGGAGGTCGATGGTGATCTCGTACCGGCCCTTGCCCAGCTTACGGCTGTTCATGTCGCTCAGCTCGGTCCCGGCCCGCACGACGCGCTCGGTGACGGGCCCCAGCGCGGCCAGGCTGCCCAACTCGAGGCGCAGGTGGAGGAGCCGGGAGCCCGAGGGATGGATGCGCGCGGCGAGGCTGTTCAGGGGCCACAGGCTGAAGACGATGATGACCACCCCGACGACGCCCAGGACGTACTCGCCGGTGCCCACGGCGAGGCCCACGGCGGCCGTGGCCCACAGGCTCGCGGCCGTCGTCAGGCCCCGGATGATGTTGCCCTGATGGAGGATGGCGCCGGCGCCCAGGAACCCGATGCCCGAGACGATCTGGGCGGCGATGCGGGTGGGGTCAGGCGGGCCGCTGATCCCGGCGTGGAAGACGCCCTCGTAGCCATAGCCGCTGATGACCGCGAAGAGGGAGGCTCCGAGGGCCACCAGGACGTGGGTCCGCATGCCCGCCGGGTGGTCGTGGATCTCGCGCTCGACGCCGATGGCCGCGCCGCACACGGCGGCCACCAGGAGGCGGGCCGCGAGCTCCGATTGCAAGGCGAGGTCGAAGGTCATGAGGGCCGTCCGCCGCCCGCCGGCGTGGCCCGGGGCGCAGGCATCAGGGGCAGTCTAGCCGCCTGACTGGCGCCCAGCCTGGCCCGCATCGACGGGCGCAGCCCGAGCGAGCCAGCGCTGGTAGGCTCCGCGCCGTGCGCATCGCCACCTGGAACGTCAACTCGCTCAAAGCCCGCCTGGAGAGGGTCGAGGGCTGGCTGGCCCTGCGCGAACCGGACGTCCTGTTGATGCAGGAGACGAAGCTGACCGATGCCGCGGCCCCGGTCCTGCCGTTCCAGATGGCCGGATACGAGCTGGCCCATCACGGCGAAGGCCGGTGGAACGGCGTGGCCATCGCCAGCCGGGTGGGCCTGACCGCGGTCAGCCAGGGCTTCGAGCGTCGCGGGCCGGACGCCGACGGGGCCCGCTTCCTGGCGGCCGACTGCGACGGCCTGCGGGTCATCAGCATCTACGCCCCCAACGGGCGGGCCTTGGCGACCGAGACCTACGAGGCCAAGCTGGCCTGGTACGAGCGCCTCCTGGCCTGGCTGCAGGCGCAGGCCGATCCCGCCCAGCCGCTGGTCCTGGGCGGCGACCTCAACATCGCCCCGGCCGACGCCGACGTCTACGACCCGGCGGCTTATGTCGGCACGACCCACACCTCGGCCCCCGAGCGGGCGGCCTTCGAGGCTCTCCTGGCCTGGGGCCTGGTCGACGCCTATCGCCTCCGCCATCCGGAGCCCGGCCGCTTCACCTGGTGGGACTACCGGGCCGGCAACTTCCACAAGGGCCTCGGCATGCGCATCGACCACCTGCTCGTCACGCGTCCCGTGGCCGAGCGCCTCAGCGGGGCCGAGATCGACCGCGACGCCCGCAAGGGCCCCACGCCCTCCGATCACGCGCCGCTGTGGATCGACCTGGACTGAGCGGGCGGGGCTTGAGCGTGCGACGTCCACGCGTGGAGGGCTGAGGGTGGCCAAGTCGAGCCGCGGCCCCTCCGCGCCCACCTCACGCCGCGACCGGCGCGAGGCCCAGCGGGCCGAGCGGCGGGGCCAGCGCGAGGCCCTGGCCACGCGGTCGGGCCTGCCCGTCTCGCCCGTCCTCCTGGTGACGATCGGGGCCATCGTGCTGGGGCTGATCGTGGTCGTCGTCGTCTCCCTCCAGGGCCGTGCCCAGGCGCCGCTCGTGGCGCCCGCGGCCTCGGTGGCGGTACCGGCCGCCCTGGCCGACGATCGAGCCATCGGCTCGGCCGATGCGCCCGTGACCCTCGACGTCTGGTCCGACTTCCAGTGCCCGGCCTGCCTGGCCTACTGGACGGCCGTGAACCCCAAGGTGGTGACCGACTACGTCGCGCCCGGCAAGGTCCGCATCGTGTACCACGACTTCGTCTTCATCGGCCCCGAGTCGACCGCCGCCGCGGTGGCGGCCCGCTGCGCCAACCAGCAGGGCCACGCCGACTTCTGGCTCTACCACGACTACCTCTACGCCAACCAGGGGGCGGAGAACAGCGGGGCCTTCAGCCGGGAGCGCCTGATCGGCATGGCCAGCATGGCCGGCCTCGATACGAACGCCCTGGGGGCCTGCCTCGACGAGGCCAGCGTGGCCCAGGCGGTCCAGGCCGAGACGGACCAGGGCCACGGCCTGGGTGTCCATCAAACGCCCACGCTCATGATCGGCTCCCAGATGCTGGCCGCCTTCGACGAACCCAGCGTGGCCAAGGCCCTCGATGCCGCCCTGGCCCAGACCGGCGTCACGGCCAGCCCGAGCGTCAGCCCCGGCGCCGGGCAAGGCGCCAGCGCCAGCCCCGCCGGCAGCGCGAGCGTCGGGGCGAGCGCCAGCCCGTGACGCGAGGGCCCGCGACCGACGGCTCCGGGGGTCGATCGGCCGCCCGATCGTCCATCGGGCTCCTGCTGGCCCTCGTCGCCGCCCTCGGCCTCGTCATCGCCGCGTATCTGACCTGGACCAAGCTCAACGGCCTCGTGCCGCCCTGCCTGCCCGGCGGCGGCTGCGCCACGGTGGAGGCCAGCGACTACAGCAGCCTGGGCGGCATCCCCGTGGCGGCGTTCGGCGTGGTCTACTCGGCGGCCATGCTCCTCCTCGGCCTCGCCTGCTGGCGCGACGGGGGCCGACAGGCCCGCCTCCTGGTGTACGGCCTGGGCCTGGCCGGGGTGCTGGTCGAGGCCTACCTCGTCTACCTCGAACTCTTCGTCATCCACGCCGTATGCCTGTGGTGCGCGGCCTATGGCCTGACGGTCGTCCTGGGCTTCGCCCTGGCCGCCTGGCAGCTCAGCCGACCAGGTCGGGCGTCAGCTCGCTGACGGTGGGTGCGCCGAGGAGGGCCATGGCCACCTGCAGCTCGGCCGCCAGGATCTCCAGGCAACGCTCGACCCCCGCCTCGCCGCCCGCGGCCAGGGCATAGAGGAAGGGCCGGCCGATGAAGCAGGCCCGGGCGCCCAGGGCGAGGGCCGTGGCCACGTCCGTGCCGCGCCGCACGCCGCCGTCGAGGTAGACCTCCGCCCGGCCGGCCACGGCCGCCACGACCCCTTCGAGGGCGTCGATCGTGGCGGGGGCTCGATCCAGCTGCCGGCCGCCGTGGTTGGAGACGACGATCCCGGCCGCGCCGGCCTCCACGGCCCGGGCGGCATCCTCGGCGCGGAGGATGCCCTTGACCACCAGCGGCAGGTCGCTGAGGGAGCGGATCCAGGCCAGGTCGTCCCAGGTCAGCGAGGGGTCGACCTCGGCCCCGATGGCCTCGAGGAACTCGTCGCCGCCCTCGAGCGTGCCCACCGAGCCCGTCACCGCGCCCTCGAGGGGCTGCCGCAGCTCCCGGTCGCGATAGCCGGGCACGGCCAGGTCCACGGTCACCACCAGGGCCCGGAAGCCGGCCGCCCCGGCCCGCTCCACGAGGCGGCGCGTCTTCTCCCGGTCGCGCTGCACGTAGAGCTGGAACCAGCGCGTGCCGCGCTCCACCGCGGCCACGGTCTCGAGGGAGCGGGAGGAGAACGTGGAGAGGCAGTAGAGGCAGTGGGACCGCGCCGCGGCCCGGGCGGCGAGGACCTCGCCTTCGGGATGGGCCAGGCCCTGGAGGGCCGTGGGGGCCAGGCCGATGGGCGCGGCGAAGGGCGTGCCCAGGAGCGTCGTGCCGCAATCGACGTGGCTGACGTCGACCAGCACCCGGGGGCGCAAGCGTCGGCGGGCGAAGGCGGCCTCGTTGTCCCGCAGGGTCAGCTCGTCGAAGGCCCCGCCGGCGTAGTAGGCGTAGGCCGGCGGGCTGAGCGCATCGCGGGCCAGGGCTTCGAACTCGCGCAGGGTATGGACGTCCACGGCCATCAAGCCTAGCCGCTCGCATACTGCGGTGGTGGCCCAGGTGACACTCCGGCTCGGCCGCCCCCTCGACCTGTGGGCCACCCTGGGCCCGTTGCAGCATGGGCCCTACGATCCGACGATCCACTTGACCGCGGGCGGACTGTGGCGAGCCAGTCGCACGCCGCAGGGCCCGGCCACGCTCCACGCCGAGCTGCGGGCCAGAGAGCGGACCGTCAGCGCCGAGGCCTGGGGCCCGGGAGCCGCCTGGGAGCTCGAGCATCTGCCCGAACTGCTGGGTGAGACCGACGACCCGGACGCCCTGCGGCCCGTCCACCCCTTCCTGGCTGAGCTAGCCAGGCGCTCAGCCGGTCTGCGCCTGCCGCGCACGAACCGGCTCCTGGAGGCCCTCCTGCCGGCAGTCTGCGAGCAGAAGATCACCGGGCTGGAGGCTCAGCGCATCTACCGCCGCATCGTGCGCGCCGTCGGCGAGTCCGGGCCCGGACCGGCGGCCGCGACCGGCCTCCTCCTGTCCCCCGACCCGACCCGCCTGGCGGCCTTGCCCTACCACGCCTTCCATCCCTTGGGCCTGGAGCGGCGGCGGGCGGAGGTGCTCATCCAGCTCGGCCGCCGCGCGACGGCCATCGAGCGCCTCGTGGCCGCGGTGTCCGACGAGGCGCGCCGCGGCCTCGTGAGCCTGCCCGGCATCGGTCCCTGGAGCGCGGCCGAAGCCATCCGCATCGCTTTGGGCGACCCCGACGCCCTGAGCCTGGGCGACTACGGCCTGCCCTCGCTCGTGGCCTGGGCCCTGGCCGGCGAACGCCAGGCGGACGACGAGCGGATGCTCGAGCTCCTGGCCCCCTACGCCGGTCAGCGGGCTCGGGTCGTGCGGCTGCTCGAGGTGGCCGGGGCCTGGCCGCCGCGCCGAGGACCGCGGACCGAGGCGCGGCGGATCGAGGCCCTGTAGGCTGGGCCCAGCGCAGCAGGAGCAAGCCTTGCCGGATCGGCCATGGCGGCGCCGCTTGCGACGGAGCAACGCGACCCCGCTGCCTTCGCTGTATGACGTCCATCCCGAGGCCCGCGGGGCCTCCTCGCACGAGTTGGGGCTGCAGACGATCCCGGTGGCCGAGATCGCCGGCACGGCCGTCGAGGGGCCGGACCAGCGCGGCAGCGACTTCCTGCCGCCGCCGGCCCTCCGCTCGCGCGACTGGGCCGCCCGCTGGCAGCGCCTGCGCACGGCCGCCGAGCAGCTCGAGGTCCTCCCGCCCATCGACGTCATCCGCGCCGCCGGCACCTACTGGGTCGTGGACGGGCACAACCGCGTCGCCGCCGCGCTGGCCCAGGGTCAGCTGGAGATCGACGCCCTCGTGCGGGGCATCCGCCTGCCCGGAGAGCCGCCGCAGACGCCGGGCGGCTCGCTGGCCGCGATGCTGGAGGGCGGGGACCGACTACGGGCCGCGGGCCAGGGCCGCCTGAGCCCCGGCGCCCAGCTCGAACGGCCCTCGAACCCCCGGACCGAGACGACGGCCGACGAGCGGACAGACCCGACCTCCGACCCCGAGGCCCAGCCGATCTCCGAGCCCGATCCTCGCTCGGCGCCTTGACCCGGCGTCTCCGCCTGACCTGGCCCGACCGCCAGCCCTTCCTCGGGCGTGAAGGTCGGCCCATCCGGATCCTGGCCGCCTCCGACGAACCCGACCCGACCCTGGACGCCGAAGGCGGGCGGCAGCTGCTGGGGGCCATCGACCTCGTCGTCGGCTGTGGCGACTTGGCCCCCGATCGCCTGGCCTTCCTGGCCGACGCCTTCGGCGCGCCCCTCGTCTACGTCCGCGGCAACCACGATCGTGGCGCTGCCTGGCAGGCCCAGCACGTGGCCCCGGAGCCCACCGAGGGGCTCGTCGTCGAGCCGCTGCCCGGCCTCTCCGCGCTGGGCCTGCCGTGGCCCGGACGGGCCGACGATCCGGCCCGTCGCGACGACCTGCGGGCCTGGCGCCAGACCCTGGGCGGCTGGCTGCGCGCCTGGCGCCAGCGGCCCTGTCTCGTCTTCAGCCATGCTCCGCCGGCCGGTAGCGGCGACCTGCCCGCGGATCCGTACCACCTCGGCTTCCCCGCCTACCGCTTCCTCCTGGAGCGGCTGAGCCCGCCGCTCTGGCTGCATGGGCACACGCCCCTGGCCGGCCGGCCCTGGCACGGCCAGGGCGGCCCGGACGGCCGGACGGCCTGGGCCAACGTCACCGGCAGCGTCCTGGTGGAGCTCCTGCCGCCCGACGGAGGGCTTGCTACGATCGAGCCGTGACCCGCATCCCCCACCTGCCCCGACGGGCCGGATCGTCGCGCAAGCACGATCCCAACTACAAGTGGGTCGCCCTCTCCAACACCACCCTGGGTGTGCTGATGGCGGCCATCGACGGCTCGATCGTGATCATCTCCCTGCCCGCCATCTTCAACGGCATCCACCTCGACCCGCTGGAGGCCGGCAACGTCAGCTTCCTCCTCTGGATCTTCATGGGCTACCTGCTCGTGACTGCCGTCCTGGTGGTGGCCTTCGGCTGGCTGGGCGACCGCTACGGCCGGGTCCGGATGTACAACGCCGGATTCGCCATCTTCACCGTCGGCTCGCTGCTCCTGGCCGCGACGCCCTTCGACGGCAGCGCCGGCGCCCTGTGGATCATCGGCATGCGCATCATCCAAGGCATCGGCGGGGCCTTCTTGTACGCCAACTCGGCGGCCATCCTGACCGACGCCTTCCCCGTCAACCAGCGCGGCCTGGCCCTCGGCGTCAACGGCGTGGCGGCCATCGCCGGCCAGTTCATCGGGCTCGTCGCCGGCGGGCTCCTGGCGACCATCGAATGGCGCCTCGTCTTCTTCGTCAGCGTGCCCATCGGCATCCTGGGCACGGTCTGGGCCTACCTCCGCCTGGAGGAGCTGAGCCAAACCTCGGCCGCGCCCATGGACTGGTGGGGCAACGTCACCTTCGGGGCCGGCCTGGCCGCCATCCTCATCGGCATCACCTACGGCATCCAGCCCGCGGGCGGCCAGACGATGGGCTGGACCGCCCCCTCGACCCTCGTCCTGCTGGGCGGCGGGCTGGCCCTCATGGCCGTCTTCGTGTGGCACGAACGGCGCGTGGCCCATCCCTTCTTCGACCTGTCGCTGTTCCGCATCCGGGCCTTCCTGGCCGGCAACCTGGCCGGCCTGTTGGCCTCCATCGGGCGCGGCGGCCTGACCTTCATGCTCGTCATCTGGCTGCAGGGCATCTGGCTGCCGCTGCACGGCTACGACTACGTCGATACACCGCTGTGGGCCGGCATCTACATGCTGCCCCTGACCTTCGGGTTCCTCGTCGCCGGGCCCATCTCGGGCATCCTCTCCGACCGCTTCGGGGCCCGGCCCTTCTCGACCGGCGGCATGATCCTGGCCGCGGCGGCCTACGTCGCCCTGACCCGGCTGCCGGTCGATTTCCCCTACCCGCTCTTCGCCCTGCTCCTCGTGCTGTGCGGCATGGGCTCGGGGTTGTTCAGCTCACCCAACTCGGCGGCCATCATGAACAGCGTCCCGGCCGGCCAGCGGGGGGCGGCGGCCGGCATCCGCTCGGTCTTCGCCAATTCGGGCTTCGTCGTCTCCATCGGCGTCTTCTTCTCGCTCATGATCGCGGGCCTGGCGGCGTCGCTGCCGACCACCCTCTACGGCGGCCTCGTGGCCCACGACGTGCCGACCGCGGTGGCGACCCAGATCTCCCACTTGCCGCCGGTCTCCAGCCTCTTCGCCGCGCTGCTGGGCTACGACCCCATGACCCAGCTCCTGCCGGCCTCGGTGCTGCAGGCCCTGCCGCCCCAGCAGGCCGCCATCCTGACCGGCAAGGAGTTCTTCCCGCAACTCATCAGCGGCCCCTTCCAGCAGGGCATCATGGTCGTCTTCACCGCCGCCGCGGCCATGGCCCTCGTGGCCGCCGCGGCCTCCGCCCTGCGCGGTGGGCGCTACATCCACGAGGAGCCCCAGGCTCCGGGCCGGAGCCTGGGACAGGATCAGGCCGCGGCCCGATAACGCTCCAAGCCCTCTGCCAGACGCTCGAGGGCCGCTGGCGTGGCGGGGTCGAGCGAGCAGATGGCCTCGCTGGCGCCAGCCGCGGCATGGGCCCGCAGTCCGTCGGCCAGGTCCTCGGCGGAACCGCCCAGGGCCGCGTCGGTGTCGGGCTCCAGGCCGGCCGGGATGAGGTCGGGGAAGCGGACGTTCAGACCCACCGTGACGGCCATCGTGTCCGGATCGCGGCCCACCTCGGCGCAGGCCTCGTGGAGGTTCGCCACCCGCTGGGCCAGGCGCTCATCCGGGCGGCCGAACCAGGCCGCGTTCCAGGCATCGGCCTCGCGCGCCGCGAGGCGCAGCAGGCGCGGCCCACGGGCGGCCACGAGGAGAGGCATGTCATCGCGGATGGGGGGCGGCACGAGGGCGCAATCCCGAGCCTCGACGAACCGACCCTGGACATCCACGCGCCCGTCGCGGAGGAGGCCACGGATGATCGTGAAGGCCTCCACGAACCGTGGGCCGAGGTGGTCGAAGGGATAGCCGAAGGCCCGGAACTCCGGCTCGTGCCAGCCCGCCCCGAGGCCCAGGGTCAGCCGGCCACCACTCATCTCGTCGAGCGTGGCGGCCTGCTTGGCGATGAGGGCCGGGTTGCGGAACGCGGTGCACAGGACGAGCGTCCCGAGGCCGATCCGTTCCGTGGCGTCGGCCAGACCAGCCAGCACGGTCCAGCCCTCGTTGATGCCCTCGACGGTGCCGTGGGCGGTCTGGAACAGGAAGTGGTCGAAGACCCAGATCGTGTCGAAGCCGGACGCCTCGGCCTGCCGCGCCAGGGCTCGCACGTCACGGTAGGGCGGGATGCGGCCCGTGCCGTCGTCACCCAGGGGCATGATCAGACCGACACGCACGCGCTTCCTCCTCGCTCGGATCCCCACCGTCCTTCGCTCGCATCGGAGGATACGTGGCCGCTAGGACGCAGGCTTCGCCGCCCGGATGATCGCCGACCAGATGCCGGCCGCCGACTCGTGCGTCGGCGTGATCGAGACGTCCGCCAGGCCCGCGGCGCGGAGGCCGGCCTCGTACTCGCGGAACGACAGGGCCCCGGCGATGCAGCCCACATAGGAGCCGCGCTCCGCCCGCTCGGCCGGTGACAGGGCGTCGTCGGCGACGATATCGGCGACTCCCAGACGGCCGCCCGGCCGCAGGACCCGGGCGATCTCACGGAAGACGGCGCTCTTGTCCGCGGCGAGGTTGATCACGCAGTTGCTGATGACGACGTCGATCGCGTCAGCGGCCAGGGGGAGGGCCTCGATCTCGCCCTTCAGGAACTCGACGTTGGTCGCCCCCGCCTCGGCCGCGTTGCGCTGGGCCAGGGTCAGCATCTCGTCGGTCATGTCCAGGCCGAAGACGCGCCCTGAGGGTCCCACCCGTGCGGCTGAGAGCAGGACATCGATGCCCCCGCCCGACCCGAGGTCCAGGACCCGCTCACCTTCGTGCAGCTCCGCTACGGCGATGGGGTTGCCGCAGCCGAGCGAGGCCAGCCGGGCCGCCTCAGGGAGGCCGGCCAGATCGGCTGCCGTGTAGGCCCCTTCCAAGCAGGACCCCGAACCCGAGCATGACGCCGATGCCGCGCCCTGCCCGCAGCAATCCGTCTCCGAACCGCAACAGGCAGTGTCCGCCTCGGGGCGGCCGTCTTCGATCACCCTGAGGGCCAGGCCAGCATAGTGGTCGCGGATCGTGGCGTGAAGGTCGGTGCTCATCAAAGGTTCCTCTGCTTCGCGTGGGGGCCCACGGTGTGGGCCTTGTGGTGGGCCGTCCGGTGTGACCCTGCATTGATACTTGCCTATATAGGCATCTGTCAATACACTGACGCCGTGACACGACGTCGGGCCGACCCTGCGGTCGTCCTCCTCCAGGCCGCAGGGGACCCCATCCGCTTGGCCATCCTCAGGCAGCTGGCCGTGGCCGGTCCCGTCTGCGCCTGCGACATCGCCGCCGGTCACGAGGTCACCCAGCCCACGGTGTCGCATCACCTCCGCGTCCTGCGCGAGGCCGGCTGGATCAGCGGCCAGCGACGGGGGACCTGGATCTGGTACGCCATCCGACCCGAGGCCGCGCGAGCCTTCGAGACCATCGGCCGGGCCCTGGCCCCGCCGGATCACGGCCCTGGGCGGACGCTCCACATCCTGCAGCCCGAGGGGTTCGGACCGGCGACGTAAGCCGCGGCTAAGCGCCTGGTGGCCGGCTGGTAAGGGGTGGCGGCCATGATCGGCCGATGGACCGACAGCCATCCGGCACCCGACCTCGTCGCAGCCATCAGGGGACCGTTCGGCGTCGACAGCGTCGACGCCAGCCGGCCTGGAAGGTCGTCGGCCTCCACGGCCCGGAGCCCTTCGGGCCCGACGTGTCGGGGCCCAGCGCGGCCGAGATGTTCGCGGCCATCGAACACCTGCCCCAGCAGCTCACCTGGGAGGCCGTCGGCGACGCCATCGTGCCGCTCTTCGTCCGGGTGCGGCCCTATCCGCCCCGCGCCCCCGAGCCCCTCCGCACGGTGATCCCGCCGGGCGTCTCGGTGGGCTTCGGGCTGGACATCGGGCCAGCCTTCATCAACGTCGCGGCCGAGATGCTCGAGGACTGGCCCGTCGACCTCGAGGGGCTGGTCGAGCGAGCCCTGGCCAACCTTGCCCGGCAGGCCGCGGACATCCCGCCCCAGGAGGTCATCACCGAGAGCGTGGCCGGCGTTCCGGCCGGGGCCCTCCAGGCCGATGGCGGCCTGGCTTCCGGCCTGGTCCTCGTGCCCGAGCAGCTAGAGCGCCTGTTCGGGCCGGGGCCGCGCCTCTACGTGGCCCCCATGCGCAGCGTCCTGCTCGCCCTGCCGGCGACCGTGGACCGGGACCTGGCCGCCTGGCTGTACGCGGAGATCGCCACCCAGGACCCCAACTGCCTGGCTCCCCAGGCCTTCCTGTGGACCGGCCGGGCCATGCAGGTCGAGGCCCTCGGTCCGGCCGCCGCCACGGCCTGAGTGCGCGTCATGGCCCCGCGCTCGAGGACAGCCTCGGCCCAGCAGGTCGGTCTCGAGCTTGACACGCCCGCCGCCGAACCCAACGATGCTCGCGGCAGCACGGGCCATGAGGCTCGTCCGGCCAGAGGGAAGGGAGAGGGGTGCGGGTCGTGGACATCGTGCTGGTCGGCTTCATCGCCGGCATGATCTTCGCCGGCTGGCGGACGGGCTTCCTGGACCGCCTCATCGGCATCGGCTTCATGGCCTTCTCGTTCGTGGCCAGTGCCTACTTCCGTTACCCCGTGGGCGCCTTCGCGGCTACCTTCCTGCCCAAGGTCCCCAGCGCCTACGTCGACCTCGTCGGCTACGCGATCGCCTTCCCGGTCGTCCTTGGCGCGCTCCACCTGGCCCGCCACCTGCTCCTGGGCCGCGTCCGGACGGAGGGCCTGACCAAGGAGCTCGACGCCGGCCTGGGCGCCGTGCTAGGGGGCGTGGAGGCGATCCTCATCGTCTCCGCGGCCATCGTCATCCTCGACACCTACTTCGGCACCAGCTCCACCCTGGGCGCCATGTTCCCCTCCGGGGCGCTCAAGGACCTGGCGGCCTCGTTCAACGCCACCGAGACGGTCCATCTCCTGCGCGGCACCACGGTGCCCGTGGTGCTAGCCATCCTGGGACCGTTCCTGCCCGCCGACGTCTCGACCATCTTCCCCGGCGGTCTGCCCACCGGCCTGCCCGGCAGCGGCCTCCCGGGCGGCTTCCCCAGCGCCCTCCCCGGCTTCCCGACCGCGACGCCCTGATCTCACGCGGCGGAACGTCCTCCGACGAGGCAGCAGAAGCGCGCTCCGAGACGTCGAACCAACACAAAAGCGAAAGCGGCGGTCGCTACACTTCTCCCGGACGCCCGTACTAGGGACACCCATGGTGGTCCTGCCCATCGTGGTCGCGAAATCGTCCCACGGAGGGAACGGCGAGTTGTACATCGATCCCGGGACCGGCAGCCTGATCATCCAGGCGATCATCGCGGCCCTCATCACCATCCCAGTGATCTTCCGGAATGCGATCCGCAGCGGTGTCGGCCGACTCCGCAGGAGTTCCAAGACCGATCATCCCGAGGTGGATCCCCCCGCTTGAGCCTCGTCGTGCGCGACCCGGGCTCGTACCGGGACCCGAGCGGCTTCATCTTCCGTCGTGAAGGTGTCCTGTACAGGCAGGTCAATCGGTCGTTCGCCGAGGAATGGAGCGCCTTCCTAGCGTCCGGGCTGTATCGCGACCTGACCGAACACGGGCTGCTGGTCAGGCACGAGCCGGAGTCGAAGGCGCTGGCGCTGTCGGGCGACGCAGAGGCGGTCATCCGGCCCCATGAGATCCGCTTCATCTCATATCCGTATGAGTGGTCGTTCACGCAGTTGCGCGATGCGGCCCTGATGACGCTCGAGATCCAGGAGCGAGCCCTCGCGCGGGGCCAGATCCTCCGCGACGCCACACCCTTCAATGTCCAGTTCGAGGGGTCGGCTCCCATCTGGATCGACACACTCTCATTCGCGCCGCTGGAGGTTGCCCGCCCCTGGCCGGCATACCGGCAGTTCTGCGAGGGGTTCCTCGCACCTCTCGCCCTGATGGCCTACCGCGATCCGCGCCTCGGTCTCCTCCTTGCGGATCTCCTCGATGGGATCCCACTCGAGTTGGCGAGTCGCCTGATGCCAGGACGCACGAGGTTCCGGCCTGGACTGGCGGCTCACCTCCATCTGCATGCGGCGGCCCAGCGCCAAGCTCGCGATCGAAGGCCATCCTCACCCGTCGGGCGACGCACCCCGGCGATGAACCTCACCCGCCACCGAGCCATCGTCTCGAGCCTCCGGAAGGCGGTCGGATCGCTGCGCACCCCGCCGAAGGGGGTCTGGGAGGAGTACACGCGCGTCACAAGCTACTCGGACGCGGCCGCTCGCTCAAAGGCGGCACTCGTGGATGAGCTCCTGAAGGGCAGCGAGGGCCGTACGGTCCTCGATGCCGGCGCCAATGACGGGACCTTCAGTCAGATGGCCGCGAGCCAGGGTCGGGACGTCGTCGCCCTCGACTCAGATCGAGGCTCCATCGATGCCCTGTATCGCCATCTTCGAGATATCGGTCAGTCGACCGTGCTGCCGCTTGTTGCGGATATCGCGAACCCCTCGCCTGCCCTTGGCTGGGCCGGCGAGGAGCGAAGGTCCCTGCTGGATCGACTCCAGGTCGACCTCGTCCTGTGCCTCGCCCTGGTGCACCACCTCGCGATCGGCCGCAACGTGCCACTGCCGATGATCTTCGACGTATTCGCTCGGCTCGGACGGCACGTGATCTTGGAGTGGGTTCCCAAGGAAGATCCGATGGCGCAGTACCTCCTGGCTGGCCGCTGGGACGTGTTCCCCACGTATACGATCGACGGTTTACGCAGAGCGGCATCGAGCCGGTTCACGATCGTCCGGGAGTCCCCGATCGATGACTCGGCGCGGGTCTTGCTCAACTTGGAGCGGACGACGTGATGCGTCGTCTGCCGCGGCTCTACCCATTCTTGTTGGCGGCTTGGTGGATCCTCGGGGTGTATCAGGAATCCGGCGCTCCATTGCACACGCTCTGGCGACCGCTGGGGATAGCCCTCGTGGCGACCGCCATCGTCTATGGCATGGCAGGTCTACTGTTCCGGAGTCGTGAGGTGGGGGCCTTGGCGGCAGCGACCGCCGCATCCGTCGTGTTGGGACTCTGGATCTTCGCCAGCGTCCTGGTCGTCATCGCGGCCACGTGGCCGCTGCTGCGACTCCGGCGGCGCCTCGCCCCCGAGCGCCCGCTGGCGCCACTGCGTCTTGATCGCCTCAGCCGCGGGTTCGAAGTCTTCACGGCCGTTCTCCTCGGGCTCGCCATGGTGAGTGGCGCGGCAGCCGGGTCCTTCCAGGTCCCGCCTTCGCCAGGCACGACCGCCGCTTCGGCGGAACGCGGGAGCTCGTCGCCTGATATCTACCTGATCCTGCTCGACGGGTACCCAAGCCTGGACACGACATCCAGCGAGTTCGGGATCGACAACGAGCCGTTCGCGCGAGATCTCACCGATCTCGGGTTCACCGTCTCCCGGGGAAGTCGCTCCAACTACATGCAGACATGGCCCTCTGTGTCCTCTCTCTTCTGGATGCGCTACCTATCTGATGTCCCAGTTCTTGCGCCGCCGCCGAAAGACCGGAGTGCACAGGTCCGCGCTCTGTCGGAAGCGATCAACAGCAGCGCTTCCTTGCCGATCCTCCGAGCACACGGCTACCGCATCGTGAGCAGCCCGTCGTTCGTCGAGTCGACTGACCTACGGTCCGCTGACGAAGTGCTGGACGACGGCGACATGGTCGACCTCGAGCAGCAGATCCTCACACGCTCAGTGGCGAGCCTGGACGGGGACGCACTCAGAGCCTGGGTCGCGGACGAGGCGAGAGCCTGGGTCGCAGCGTCGTTCGCTCACATCCCGCACGTTCTCGATGAGGTCGGCACCGGACCGATCTTCTTCTTCGATCACGTTCTCGACCCTCACGCTCCCGACCTCCACTATGCCGACGGATCCCCGCGTGACGCGCCCGACTGTTATCCGAGGACGTGCGCCTTCTGGATGGTCCTCGCGGCTGGTGAAGGACTCACGAAGGCCGGATATGGCGATCGGCTGGCCGACGAACTGACATATCTGAACGCCCAGGTCCTGGCTGGAGTCAAGCAGATCGTCGCCCGGGATCCCTCCGCGATCATCATCGTCTTCTCCGACCATGGAGCTCGGTTCGACGACGCCGATCGGCCAGAGTGGTTCCGCTCGTTCTTAGCGGCTCGTACGCCCGGGCAGACCGACCTGTTCGGCCCCGCACCGTCCCCGGTGAACTACCTGCCGACTCTGTTCGATGCGTACTTCGGGATGAGCCTGCCGACTCGCGCATACAGCGCTTGGTGGGCGACGGCAGGCCCACTCGACCTTCAACAGTTCACGCCTCCGCCTGCACCAGGTTGAGGTCGGGCCGCCCGCGACCCCACGGACCCCTGGAGATGCGGCTGGCCGCTCCCTTCTCCGCCTTGTGGGGTGACTGGCGCCGGGACCCTCGTCGGCTTTGTGGGCTCTTGACGGCTGTGCAAAGATAGACCGACGGTCGGTCTATCGACGA
>DASUKL010000107.1:0-12032 GCA_036278755.1 Candidatus Limnocylindrales bacterium
CGTCCGTGGGATCGACCGACCCGGCGAGCGTGTCGCGTGCCGGGTCCGCCGTCCATTCCAAGACCAGGGCGCCGCTCGTGAAGCCCGCCCCGAAGGCCAGCAAGCACAGCTTGTCGCCGATCCGCACCCGACCCCCTGCCACGGCCTCGGCCAGGGCCAGGGGGACCGAGGCGGCCGAGGTGTTGCCGTAGCGGTCGATGTTGACGAAGACCCGCTCCATGGGCAGGTCGAGCTGCTTGGCCACCGTCTCGATGATCCGCAGGTTGGCCTGGTGGGGGATGAAGAGGCTGACCTCGTCCGGCCCGATCCGAGCCCGCTCCAGGGCGGCCCGGGCCGTGGCCGCCATCTGACGCGTGGCGTGACGGTAGGTGTCGCGGCCGTCCATGTGCCAGAACTGCTCGCCAGCGGCGATGCCCGCCGGGGTGAGGGGGAAGCGCGAGCCGCCGGCCGGCTGCCAGATCGAATAGGCGCCCTCGGGCTCATCGGTCAGCTCCAGGCCTAGCAGCCCGCCGCCCGGCTCATCGGAGGCCGAGAGCACGACCGCCCCGGCCCCGTCCCCGAGAAGCACGCACGTCCCGCGGTCGGTGAAGTCGGTGAAGCGGGAGAGCGTCTCCGCGGCGACGACGAGGACGTGCCGGCCCAGCCCGGCGGCCACGAACCCGTGGGCCAGGGCGTAGCCGTAGGGGAAGCCGGAGCAGGCGGCCCCGATATCGACCGCCGCCGCCCGCGTGCTGCCCAGGCCCTCCTTGACCAGGCTGGCCGCCGACGGGGTCCGATGGTCGGCCGTCAGGGTGGGCACGACGATGAGGTCGAGCTCGTCGGGCTCCAGACCCGCCACGGCCAGGGCCCGACGCCCGGCGATGGCGGCCATCGTGGCCGTCGACTCCTCCGGCCGCGCGATATGCCGCTCGCGGATGCCGGTCCGCTCCACGATCCAGGCGTCCGAGGTGTCGACGAGCTGCTCCAGGTCGGCGTTGGTCAGCACGTCCGGCGGGGCGTACATGCCCCAGCCGGTGATGCGGACGCTGCCCGGAGCGCGGGTCGCGAGGTCAGCCATCGAGCGTCCTAACTGCCCTTCGAGCCGCGAGCCGAGCCCCTGCCGCCGGCAGACCCGGACGTCGGACCGGCAGCCGATGCCGCGCCGGCACCCGACCCGACAGGCTCGGGTCTCCTTGCGGGCGCCGGAGCGCCCCGGGCACCCTGGTCGGCCAGCTGGGCCCGGAGCTCGTAGCGCATGATCTTGCCCGTCGGGGTCATCGGCAGGCGGGCCAGGATCTCGAGCCGTTCGGGCCACTTGTACTTGGCCAGCCCTTCGGCGCCGAGGTAGGCCTTGACCTCCTCGAGGTCGACCTGTTGGTTTGCGGCGGGCACGACGAAGGCGCAGGTCCGCTCGCCGAGGCGGGGGTCGGGATAGCCCACGACCACGGCCTGCGCGATGGCCGGGTGGCGGTAGAGGATCTCCTCCAGCTCCCGGGGGTCGATCTTCAGGCCACCCCGGTTGATGACGTCGTCCTTGCGGGCCACGAAGGTGTAGGTCCCGTCCTCGTTGCGGGTCACGAGGTCGCCGGACATGAACCAGCCGTCCGGTCCGTAGCGGGCCGGCATGAAGTCGGGCTGGTGGTAGTAGCCCGGGGAGAGGTTGGGCCCGCGGCCCCAGAACTCGCCGGTCTCGCCGACGGCCACGTCCTGGCCATCGTCGCCCACGACACGAGCCTCCCAGCCCTCCCCCACCCGACCGATCGTGACGCTCGTCACCTCGAGCGGGTCGCTGGGCAGGGAATAGGTGTGGGCCAGGCCCTCCGTCCAGCCGTAGAACACCGAGAGGGCACAGCCAAGGCGCTCGTGCAGTCGGCGCAGGATGTCGATGGGACAGGGCGCCCCGGCGTACATGAGGAAGCGGAGGTGGGAGAGGTCGCGCGTCTCGAGGTCCGGGCTGCGGGCCACGTCGATGAGCATCGGCGGCGCGCCCACGAAGTGGCTGACCGCGTGCCGCTCGGTCAGCTCCAGGGCCACCCCGGCCTCCCAGGCCTCCTGGAGGACGACCGAGGCGCCACTGGCCAGGGCACCGCCGAGATAGGCGATGCCGAAGGCCGTCAGGTGGGTCAGCGGCGTGACGATGAGCCAGCGATCCTCCGGCCGGAGGTCGTAGGCCGCGACGTACTTGCGGCAGGCGTCGAGGAGGTTGGCGTGGAGGTGCATCACGCCCTTGGGCCGGCCCGTCGTGCCGGAGGTGAACATGACCACGAAGAGGTCGGTCGAAGCGGGCGCCGAGCCGGTCGGGCGACGGCCACGGCCTTCGGCCAGGAGGTCGTCGAGGAGGATCGCGTCGTGCGCGCCCACCACCGCCCGCTGGTCCGCGGCCCGGACGACGATGATGTCGTGCAGCGCGGGCAGCTTCGCCCGCAGCTCGGCCGCCAGGCCCAGGTGGTCGAAGCCCCGGTAGGCCGCCGGGACGACGAGGCCTCGGGCCTCGGTCAAGCCCAGGATGTACTCCATCTCGAAGGCCCGGTAGGGGGTGTGCATGAAGACCGGCACGACCCCGATGCGGGCCGCGCCGAGGACGACCGTGGCGAACGCTGACCAGTTGGGGAGCTGGACGCCCAGACGATCGCCGGGCGCGTAGCCGCGTCCTTCGAGCCCTGCGGCGAAGGCCTCGGCGCGCTCCAGGAGCTGAGCCCAGGTCGTGGTCGTGCCGTCCTGGTCGATGATCGCCACGTCCGCCGGCCGCTCGGTCGCGTGGCGCTCCAGGAGGGAGACGAAGGTCTCCGGCGTCCAACCCCCCGAGGCGACGAACCGATCGACGCGCGCCGCGTCGAGATACGAGTCGGGGCGGTCCAGCCAGGTCCTGGCATGCTCCAGGACGAGGGCGGCCTGGCCCGGTGCGTCCATCTCAACCTCCTGCGGCCACACGCAGAGGCCGCGCTCGAGATGGCAGGACCGTCGTGACAGGCGTTCCTGTCGATGTCGTAGGCGTCCATCTTAGGACGGCGAAGGCCCGGCAGGGACGCGACGCGTCAGGGTCGGGACGGGCACGACCCGGGTCGGGGGTTCAGGAGGCCCCGGCTCGACCGGGGTCGGACCGGCTCAGGAGGCCCGGGCCCGCTCCACTTCGCGGCCCAGCTCGCGGCGGCGGTCGTGCTGGGAGAGGATCCGCTTGCGCAAGCGGATCGAAACCGGGGTCACCTCGACCAGCTCGTCGGCGGCGATGAACTCGATGGCCGACTCCAGGGTCAGCGGCCGGGGCGGGGTCAGGCGCAGGGCCTCGTCGTGGGCGTGGGTCCTGATGTTGGTGAGCTTCTTCTCCTTGGTCGGATTGACGTCCATGTCGCCGGGGCGGCTGTTCTCGCCCACGATCATCCCCTCGTAGACCTCCACCCCGGACCCGATGAACAGCTCCGAGCGCTCCTGGAGGTTGAAGAGGCCGTAGGCGTTGGAGGTCCCGGCCCGGTCGGACAGCAGGACGCCCGTCGTGCGGTGGGTCACCTCCCCGGCCCAGGGCCCGTAGCCCTCCCCGATCTGGTGCATGAGGGCCGTGCCCCGGGTGAGCGTCAGGAGCTGGCCGCGGAAGCCCACCAGGCCGCGCACGGGGATGACGAACTCCAGGCGGACCCTGCCGTCGGCGTCGGTCGTCATGTGCTCCAGGCTGCCCCGGCGCGGGGCCAGGGCGGTCTGGACCTCGCCGATGAACTCGGCCGGGATGTCGACCGTGATCCGCTCGTAGGGCTCCTGGACCTCGCCGTCGACCTCGTGGAGGATGACCTCGGGGCGGCTGACCTGGAGCTCGTAGCCCTCGCGGCGCATCTGCTCGATGAGCACGGCCAGCTGCAGCTCGCCCCGGCCGCGGACCTCGAAGGCATCGCCGTTCTCCGCCGGCTGGACCTCGATGGAGACGTTGCCCAGCAGCTCACGCTCCAGCCGCTCGCGGATCTGACGGCTGGTGACGAAGCGACCCTCGCGCCCGGCGAGCGGCGAGGTGCTCACCCCGAACGTCATCCGCAGGGTGGGCTCGTCGACCTCCAGGCGCGGCAAGGGGCGCGGGTCGTCCGGCACGGTGATCGTGTCGCCGATGGTCACCTGAGGGATGCCGGCCACGGCCACGATGTCGCCCGGACGCGCTCCATCGATCTCGACCCGCTCGATGCCCCGAGCCGTGGTCAGGCTGGTGACCGTGCCGCTCAGCGTCTCGCGGCGGCCGGGCTCCACCGAGCCGTCCGGCGACTCTGCTTCCTCGCGGACGATCGTGATCCGCTGGCCCATGGCGATCGTGCCGTTCCAGATGCGGCCGACGGCCATGCGGCCCACGTAGTCGTTGGCCGTGAGGTTGGTGACCAGGAGCTGGAGGGGGTGCTCGGGCGTGAAGGTCGGGGCTGGCGTGTGCTCGACCAGGAGGCGCATGAGGGGGCGCAGGTCGGTGCCCGGCGCGGCCAGGTCGAGGGTCGCCGTGGCGGCCTTGGCGTTGGTGTAAACGACCGGGAAGTCGATCTGCTGCTCGTCAGCCCCGAGGTCGATGAACAGCTCGTAGATGGCGTCGAGGACCTCGGCCGGGCGAGCGTCGGAGCGGTCGATCTTGTTCACCGCGACGACGACCGGCAGGCGGCGGGCCAGGGCCTTCTGGAGGACGTAGCGGGTCTGGGGCAGCGGCCCTTCGGCGGCATCGACGAGGAGCAGCACGGCATCGACGAGGTTGAGGGAGCGCTCGACCTCGCCCCCGAAGTCGGCGTGGCCGGGCGTGTCGACGATGTTGAGGTGGACGCCCTCGAATTCGACCGCGGTCTGCTTGGCCAGGATCGTGATGCCCTTCTCGCGCTCGAGGTCACCCGTGTCGAGGACACGATCGACCACCTCCTGGTTGGCCCGGAAGACGCCGCTCTGGCGGAGCATCCCGTCGACGAGGGTCGTCTTGCCGTGATCGACGTGGGCCACGATGGCCACGTCGCGCACGTCGTGCCGGAGGGCCATGGGCGCGGGCGGGGCAGTCGTGGGCGAGGCGGAGCTCGGCGCGCCGGGATCGGGCGGCGGGGTGGGCGGCGTCGCCGTGGGCACGGCGGAGCGATGCGGGTCGGTCATGGGCGCACCGATTGTCGCATCTCGGGCCTCGAGGGCGGTACCGCGGGGCGGGACGCGGTCCCCCAGGGCGTCGGCGGACGCCCCTGAGGTCGGCTCAGCCCACCCAGGTCGTCAACAGGTCGACGAGGTCGGCCGGCCGGAAGGGCTTGGCCAGGAATGCGTCACAGCCGGCGTCGAGGGCCGCCTGGCGGTCGCCGGGCAAGACGCTCGCGCTCATCACCACCACGTGTGGCCCGTCCGCCGTCCTGGCCAGCTCCCGGGCCAGCTCGAGGCCGTTGCCGTCAGGCAGGCGGACGTCCAGCATGACCACCATGGGAGGGCGCTGGCCGAGGGCAGCCCGAGCTGCGGCCAGCGTCGCCGCTTCCTCCAGCTCGGCCTCGCGCAGGGCCGGACCGGGGGCCCGGCTGAGCACGGCCCGCACCAGCTGGCGGTTGATCGGGTCATCCTCCACGAGCAGCAGACGGATCGCTGCGGCCACGGGCGTCACGCGGCAGCGACGGAGCCCGGCCCGGGCCCGACACCGCCGCCTGCGTCCGTGCGCGCTCCCGGCACGGCCCGGGAGAGCCAGGCGCTCAGCCCGGCCGCACCCGCCGCGCCCTTGTCGACGACACCGACGATCCGCCCGTTGAGTCGCACCTTGTCGGCCGCGCTGAGCTGGTGCGCAGTGAGGATCAGAATCGGCACGTCGCGGGTGCGCGGATCGCTCTTGAGCCCGGCGACCACGGCGAAACCGTCGACCTGCGGCATGACTAGGTCGCAGATGATCAGGTCGAAGCGCTCGCGCCGCGCCAAGGCGAGGGCAGCCCGCCCGGAGGCCGCCCGACGGGCCTCGAAGCCGGCTGACATCAACGTGGCCGCGACAAAATCGAGGGCGGCCGGCTCATCATCGACCGCCAGCACCCTGACACGGCGCCCGGCGGCCGGGCGAGGCAACCCCAGGCGGGCCAGCGTGGCCAACATCGTCGCCCGATCGACCGGCTTGAGGAGGTAGTCGACGGCCCCCAGGGCCAGCCCGACCTCGCGCTCGTCGACGACCGTGACGATGATCACCGGGATGGCCCGCAGCCGGGCGTCGGCCTTGATCGCCCGCAGGACGTCCCAGCCGTCCATCCCTGGGAGCAGCACGTCGAGGATGATGGCTGCGGGCGGCGCCGCGCGGGCTGCCGCCAGGCCGGCCGGACCATCCGGGGCCGCGCGCATGGCGTAGCCGTCCGCTTCGAGGTAGCGACGGACCAGGCGCACGGCGCTCGGGTCGTCCTCGATCACCAGCACATCGGCGGCCTCTCCTCCGCGCCCCGGCCCGGGGTCCGCCGAGGCATGCGCGCCGACCGGCATGGCGGACGTGCCGGGTGCGACGGACGTGCCGGGTTCGACGGACGTGCCCGGTGCGACGGACGTGCCCGGTGCGACGGACGTACCGGGTTCGGCAGGCAGCAACGCGTTCGGCAGCACGACCGTGAACGTGCTCCCGCTGCCCGGCTCGGAGACCAACTCGATGTGGCCGCCGTGTGCCTCGACGAGCCGGCGCGTCAGCGCCAGGCCAAGGCCCGTGCCGCCCTGGCGGGCCTCGACGTCACCGACCTGGCGGAACTCGTCGAAGACGTGGGCCTGGTCCGCCGGGTCGATCCCGATGCCCGTGTCGGCCACGGAGATGCGCAGCGTGCGGCCGTCGCGTGCGGCCGCCACCGAGATCCGGCCCCCGGGAGGGGTGAACTTGATGGCGTTCGAAAGTAGGTTGTAGAGAACCTGGCGGAGGCGCCCGCGGTCGGCCTCGATCCAGGTCGATGAGATCTCGGTCGACAGGGCCAGGCCCTTGCGGTCGCCCAGGGGGCGCAGGCCGGCGACACTCTCGACGGCAAGTTGGGCGAGGTCGAGCGGCTCGCGCGCCAGCTCCAGACGGCCAGCTTCGACCTTGGCCAGGTCGAGCACGTCGTTGATGAGACCGAGCAGATGCTGGCCCGCACCATGGACATGGGCGACCCACTCGAGGGGAACCTGGACAGTCCCCTCGCTGCTCGGCTCGCCGCGCATCAGGTCGCTGAAGCCGATGATCGCATTGAGCGGCGTGCGCAGCTCGTGGCTCATGCTGGCCAGGAAGTCGTCTTTGGCGGCGCCGGCTGCCTCGAGCGCCCTGACCGTCGCGGCCAGGCGCTCATTGAGCCTCTCCTGGTGGGCGAGCAGCGCCCGTCGCTCGACGAGCACGGCAGTCTGCGCCCCCAGCACGCCGAGCAGCTCCAGGTCGTCGTCGCCGAAGAGCCGCGCATGCTCGCTGACCACCGTCAGGCTGACCCCGGCCGCGACCTCATGGCCCACCGCGACCCGTCCACTGGGGCCTTCGCGTGAGCCGAGCGACCGGCTGGTCCCGTCGGCCTCGGTGAACGTCAGGACGCAGTCCCCGCCGGTGACTCTCCGAGCCGCGGCCAGGTACCGCGCCCAGATCTGCTCGACCGGCTCACTCGCCGGCGCGCCCATCAGGCCCCGCATGTACCGGAGCACCTCGCCCGCCTGCCAAGCGCGCCGCAGCGGGCCGGGCGGGACGAAGGCCACCCAGTAGCCGAGGGCCGTGATCAAGGCTGCCGCAGTGGCGAGGGGGCCGCTGACGGGCGCGGCACCCGGCAGCAGCTCGTCGCCGAGCAGGAAGAAGATCTCCAGGAGGAGCGTGCCGGTTGCCAGCGCGGCCAACGCGTAGCGCGCCCGAGACGACCCTCGGCGCAGGCGCGCCTCCGCCAGGAGGTAGAGCGCCGAGAGCCCCAGGAAGCCGACGAACCAGCACGCGAACGGCACCGCCGCGAGGCTCGGCGCGACCGGCCGCAGGACGATCGTCAGGATGACCGTGGCTGGCGCCAGCCCGACGGCCAGAGGCCCCAGCCAGCGTGGGACGGTCCGCAGGTCGGCCACGAGTTTCAGCGCGAAGAGCGGCATGGCCAGGAAGAGCAAGGCCACGATCCCGCCCACGAGCGGAGGGGTCGCACCGTACAACCGAGCGGTGACGTCGGCCACGAAGAGGCTGCCCAGGGAGCTCAGCAGCAGCGCCACGTCGCGCATGAGGTGGTCGCGACTCCGCCAGGCGGTGACCGCCGCGTAGAGGAACAGGACGGCCAGGAGCCCCTCGATGGCCAGGGTCAGGGTTTTGTCCATCGACCTCTTCCGGAAGGGTGGCTTGGCCATGGGATCGTCCTGGCGGACCGACCGGCCAGTGCCGCTTCGCACCACCCTGCCCCGTGACGACGTCCTCGTCACTAGGCCGGTCGACGCCGCCGCCGTAGTACGAATCGGGGCTTCGGGGCGCGGTCAGCGAGCTGCGCCAGGCCCGGGCAGCACCGCCGCCGCCGCGGTACAAGCCGCCGCCGTCGGGGGTGACCAATGGGTCCTCCCGGCCTCTCCCCGAGGCGCCTACGGTGGTCGCATGGACGTGCCGCTGCGGCCCGCCGAGCGCCCCGCGCAACCAGGGTTGCCCACCGAGAGCGTCGCCGGGGCCCTCATCTACATCGTTGACGACGCACCCGCTAATACCGTCCTGCTCGAGCAAGTCCTCAGGCGGGCCGGATTCCGCAATGTGCGGGCCTTCACCGACGGTGCCGCCGTGCTCGAGGCGGTCGAGGCGGAGGAGCCCGATCTCATCCTGCTCGACCTGCACATGCCCGGGCTCGACGGCCTGTCGGTCCTCCGGCGCCTGCGTGCGACCCGACCTGCCGACACCTACCTGCCCGTGGTGGTCCTCACGGCCGACGTCACCTGGGAGGCCCGGCGCCGGGTCCTCGAGGGCGGCGCCACGGATTTCCTGACCAAGCCGTTCGAGGCCGCCGAGGTCAACCTGCGGGTCCGTAACGTCGTCGAGACCCGCTTGCTCCACGAGGAGTTGCGCCGGCGCAATACGCAGCTTCGCAGCGAGGTCGAGATAGCGGCACAGCGCCTCGCGGAGCATGAGGTCGAGTGGGCCGAGCAGGCCGGCGTCCTGGCCCGTCTCGAAGCCAGTGAGAGCGCCGAAGAGACCGCCCAGCACATCTGCGATGCCATGACCGAGTTGCGTGGAGTCGACATCGCCGTCGTCGTCTATCTCGACGTGGCTGGCCAGGCCCTGCCCCTGGGCCGCAGCGCCCTGGCCGACACCCGCGTCGGCGTCAACAGACCTCTGCCGGCGGAGGTGACCGCGCGGTGGCGGCAACGTGTCGAGCGTGGCCCATGGATCGGGCCCTGGGAGCCGGTCTTCGGGACGCCGTCGCGGCGGATCGTCCGCCAGAGCAACCCCGAGGCCATGGCCATCCTGCCGTTACGCAGCGGTCGGTCCGCCCTGGGCGCGCTGATCGTGGCCACCAGCGAGCGGGACGCGCTGGCCCGTCTCGCGGCCCGTCTCCCGGTCCTCGAGTCATTCGCCGCCGTCACGGCGGCGCTGGTCGCACCCGACCTGGAGGCCCGACAGCGGCGTAGCGGTCTCCAGTCCCAGATCGAGTCCGTCTTGAGGCACCGGGCCTTCGAGCCGGTCTTTCAGCCCATCGTGCGGATCGACGATGGGGACGTCGTGGGATACGAAGCCCTGACCCGCTTCCATGACGGCACGCGCCCCGACCGTCGTTTCGCCGACGCGGCCGCCGTTGGCCTGGGGACCGAGCTGGAACTGGCCTGCCTCGGCGCGGCCATCGACGGGGCGAGGGCGCTCCCGGCAGGCCGCTGGCTGAGCCTCAACGCCTCACCTGCCCTGATCCTCAACGACCGCCGCCTCCGATCAGCGTTGCGGCGAGCCGACCGGCCGGCCGTGCTCGAAGTCACCGAGCACGTCGCCATCGACGACTACCGTTCGTTCCGGGCTTCGCTCAAGGGCCTGGGCCGCCGCATCCGCGTCTCGGTCGACGACGCGGGCGCCGGCTTCGCAAGCTTCCGCCACATCCTGGAGCTGCGACCGGACTTCGTGAAGCTGGACATCGGCCTGGTCCATGCCATCGAGCACGACAACGCCCGCCAGGCGCTCGTCGCAGGGATGGTCTACTTCGCCGCCCACAGCGGCTGTCAGCTCGTGGCCGAGGGGGTCGAGACGGTCGCCGAACGCGATGCCCTGCGCGAACTGCGCGTCGCGCTCGGCCAAGGGTTCTTCTTCGGCCGGCCGACCACCGTGGAGGCGGGGTTCGAGCCTTCGGCCGAACGGGTCCTGCGGGCCTCCTGACCGCCTTGGGGGCCGGCGCCATCTAGCCGGTCGGGCGGCGGCCCTCCAGGATCGCCCGGAGGGCCGCCTCGTCGATGACCGGGACGCCGAGCGACTCGGCCTTGGCCAGCTTGGAGCCTGCCTTCTCCCCGGCCACGAGGTAATCGGTCTTCTTGCTGACCGAGCCCGCCGGATGCCCACCTGCGGCTCGGATCGCGTCTTCGGCCTCTTCGCGGCTGAAGCCCTCGAGGGTGCCGGTCACGACCAAGGTCTTGCCGGCCAGGGGCCCGGCGGCTTCCGCCACGGCCAGGCCTCTGGCCTCGCCTCCTGCCGTCTCCCCCGCCGCCTCCTTGCCCCCACCCGCGTCCGTGCCCGTGCCCGCCCTGCCGGCCCCGGCCGCCCGCGGTCGGACCGGCGGTAGCTCGGCGCTCACGCCGGCAGCCACGAGGTCCCGTAGCAGCCGACCCGTCACGTCGTCGGCGAAGAAGCGGGCGATGCTCTCGGCCACGATGCCCCCGATGCCTGGCACTTCCTTGAAGCGCTCGGCCGGGGTGGTGGCCAGCTCGCCGGTCAGGCGCTGCGTCCAGGCCGCGGCGCTCTCCCCTTCCTCGGGCGGCCAGGTCCGGCTGGCCCAGGCGGCCAGGTCGATGGCCGTCTGGTAGCCGACGTGGCGGATGCCCAGGGCGTTGAGGATGCGAGCCAGCGGCCGGGTCCGCGAGGCGTCGATCCGGTGGAAGAGGTTCTCGGCGCTCTTCTTGGCGTAGCGCTCCAGACCCAGGATGTCCTCGAAGGTGAGCTTGTAGACGTCGGCCGGGCTCTTGACCAGGCCGCGCTGGAGGAGCTGGGTGACGACCTTCCAGCCCAGGCCCTCGATATCCATCCCGCCCCGACCCACGAAATGGCCGATGCCCTGCACGACCTGGGCGGGACAGAACGGGTTCGAGCAGCGGAAACGGACCTCGCCCTCGTCCTGGACGACCTCGGCCTGGCAGACCGGGCAGCGGGCCGGCATCTCCCAGATCCGCTCGCTGCCGTCGCGCCGCTCGACCAGGGGGCGGACGACCTCGGGGATGACGTCACCGGCCTTCTGGAGGACGACCCAGTCGCCGACCCGGATGTCCTTGCGCCGGACCTCGTCGAGGTTGTGGAGGGTGGCCCGGGCGACGGTGGAGCCGGCGACCTTGATGGGCGTCATGTGGGCCACCGGGGTCAGCGTCCCGGTGCGGCCCACGTAGGCCACGATGTCCTCGATACGGGTGATGACCTGCTCGGGCGGGAACTTGTAGGCGATGGCCCAGCGGGGCGCCCGACTGACCATCCCCAACCGGGCCTGCTGGCCGTAGTCGTCGACCTTGATGACGACGCCGTCCGTCTCGAAGGGCAGGTCGTGGCGGGCCTCGCGCCAGCGCTCGGTGAAGCCGATCGCGGCCTCGATGTCCAGGCCGTCCTCGTGATGGCCTTCGACCGGGAAGCCGAGCGCGGACAGCCGAGCCAGGGCGGCCGACTGGGAGCCGACGCTGGGGCCCCCACCCCCTTCGATGAGGATGTAGGCCCAGGCGGAGAGCTTGCGCCCGGCCGTGACCTGCGGGTCGATCTGGCGCAGCGAACCGGCCCCGCTGTTGCGGGGATTGGCGTACAGCGGCAGGCCGCGCTCCTCGCGCTCGGCGTTGATCCGGGCGAACTCGGCCTTGGGCATGAAGACCTCGCCGCGGACCTCCAGGTCGGCCGGCTCGGACAGTCGGCGGGGGATGGCCTCGATCGTCCGGACGTTGGCCGTGACGTCCTCCCCGAGCGTGCCGTCACCCCGGGTCGCGGCCTGCTGGAGCCG
>DASUKL010000108.1:0-7376 GCA_036278755.1 Candidatus Limnocylindrales bacterium
CGTCCAGGAGACCTCGGCCCCCGATGTCGCGGCCTACGCCAAGACCTACGGCCTGACCTACCCCATCGGCTTCGATGCCACGGCGGCGATCTTCAAGACCTACCAGGCCTACGGCCTGCCGACCCAGATCTTCATCGACCGTACCGGCCACGTCAGCAGCGTCTACCGCGGCCCCGTGACCATCCCCCTGGCCGAACAGCTGCTCAAGCCGATCCTCGCCGCACCGGGCGCCAGGAGCGTGCCCTGATCGGTCGCGGGCGGGCTTCGGCGCCGGCCCTGGTGGACATCACATCCGTCCCCGATGCGAGTCGAAGCATCAAGAGCCTGGCCTGGGCCCTGCTTCGATCGATCTGTCTGCGGCTGATGACTTGCCAGGCGGCACGGGGGGCCACTAGCACCGCCGATACACGGAGCTCGCGCCCGCCAGCGGCAGAGGATGTAGCCGTATCCGGCTAACGGCGGGCTCGGGGTCCGCTAGTCCGGCGACTGGAGGGCCCGGCGGCGGAGCTTGTGGCGGGCCATGCCCAGGAGCGATGCATCAGGCGACTACGACGAGGAGCATGCAGGCAGGAGCCGTCCGCAAGGCCGCCGTCGGTGCGTCAGAGGATGGACGTGAACCGGAAGCGGTCGCGGTCGACGGTGAGACGGCCGACCGGGGTCCGCGGCTCGTGCGACAGCACGATCGTCCAGTCCTCCTCGACGGCCTGGCGGAAGAGGGAGCCCTTGACCTCGACCGAGGTGAGCGGGAAATCGTCGAACGAGGGCACCCAGCGCGGATTGGCGCTCCACGGGCGCATGCACAGGTCACCGAAGAAGGCGACCACGCCGCTGCGGCCCGGGCCCGATGATCCGGCGCTCCGCCCGATATCCGACGCTCCGCCACTCCGCCCTGCGCCCGATGAGCCGCCCCGAGGCGCCCGAACGACCACGGCCTGCGAGCCGCCCGTGTGGCCGCCGGCCCGCATGACACTGACCCCCGGCAGCAGCTCCTCGTCACCGCGCGCCGCGCCCTGCCGACCCAGGCCCTCCACAAGACGCAGCTCATCCTGTTCGTAGGAGGCCTGCAGCCGGGGGTTCGACCCGAGGGCGAACTCCCACTCGTCGGCCTGGGCCGCGATGCGCGCGCGCGGGAACGCCGCACCGCCATCGGCCCGCAAGAGGCCACCGGCATGATCCCAGTGGAGGTGGGACAGGGCGACGACGTCGACCGAGCTCGCCTCGAACCCGGCCGCCTCGAGGGCCGGCACGATCCAGGGCCCGGCCACGCCGCGCTGAGCCGCCTTGCGCTCACCGAGGCGCTCTCCGGCGCCGGTCTCGACCAGGACCCGACCCGCCGGCGTCTCGATCAGCAGGCAGTTGAGGGCCTGGGTCAGGGTCATGTCGGGATTGATCTCGTCGGCGACCAGGCGCTCCCACAGGATGCGCGGCACCGGGCCGAAGATCGTCCCCGCGTCGGAGGTGAAGACGCCGGCCTGGACGAGCGCGACGCTGACCCCGCCCCCCAGGTCCATCCGCCAGTCGACCGGCTCACCGATGGCCACGCCGACGCCCCTCCTGGCTGCCGGGTGATCCCGGCGCTGGCCTCGTCCGCCGTCCGGCGTCGAAATCCCGGTAGTAGGCCGAGGCGGTCGGGCTCGACTGACCCTGATACTTCGAGCCCAGCTCGCGCGAGCCGTAGGGCCGCTCGACCGGGCTGCTGAGGCGGAAGAAGCTGATCTGGCCGATCTTCATGCCCATGTAGAGGGCGATGGGCAGGTTGGCCACGTTCGACAGTTCGAGCGTCAGGTTGCCCTTCCAGCCCGGATCGACGTACCCGGCAGTCGAATGGATCAGAAGGCCTAAACGTCCTAAAGAACTTTTGCCTTCGAGCCTGGCGACGAGGTCGTCGGGGAGCTCGACCCATTCGAGGGTCTGGCCCAGGACGAACTCTCCCGGGTGGAGGATGAAGGGGTCATCGCCGTCGACCTCCAGTAGCTCGGTCAGGTCGGGCTGCGGCTGGCGGACATCGATGAAGGCATAGCGGTTGTTGCGGAAGACGCGGAACTCGCGGTCGAGGTGGAGGTCCACTGACGAGGGCTGGAGACAGCCCGGGTCATAGGGGTCGATGCGGATCCGGCCGGCCTCGAGCGCGCTGCGGATGTCGCGGTCGCTGAGGACGGCCACGCTGCAGGTCCCGACTCAGGCGGGCGTGCGGCCGATGTCGGGCGCCGGATGGCTGAGCTCGGGCCCCGTTCGCCCGGCCAGCAGGGTGTCGACCTCGCGCTTCAGCTGCTCGATGTCCTCGAAGCTCTGGTAGACGCTGGCGAAGCGGATGTAGGCGATCTGATCGAGCGCGCGGAGCGCATCCATGGCCATCTCCCCGACGCGCTGTGAAGGCACCTCGGTCAGGCCTTGGACCCGAAGCTGGGCTTCGATGGCGGCCGCCGCCCGTTCGGCGGCATCGGCCGGGACCGGGCGCCGGGTGAGGGCCTTGGCCAGGCCACCGGCCAGCTTGTCGAGGTCGAACTCCTGGCGCGCGCCGTCACGCTTGACGACCGTCAGGCGCGGCGCCTCCATCCGCTCGTAGGTCGTGAAACGCGTCCCGCAGGCGGTGCACTCGCGCCGCCGGCGGATGGTGACCCCCTCGTCCTGGTCCCGCGAGTCGATGACGCGGGTCTCGGTCTGGCCGCAGCTGGGACAGCGCATCGGCGGTGTGATCCTCGCATGGCACCACAACAGGTTGTGGTCTAGGACCAATGTACCACAAGATACGGGGTCTGCCGCTCAGTGAGAAACCACCCTCGCTCCGGGAGCGGAGGGTCCGGCCTCGTCAGACGCCAGAGGCGCGGCGCACCTGGGGCCGGTCGGGCTGCGTCCGGGCCGCATCGGCCACGTGGCCGGCCAGTGCCTCCCGGGCGTGGAGGAGGTTGAGGTAGCCGCGCTTGACGTTCGTCTGGGCCTCGAGCTCCGTCTGCCGGCCGCGGCCGTCCGCGGCAAGCTGACAGCCGTGCAGGATCATCTCCACGGCCCGTGAGCCGCGGGCGATGTCTTCGGCCAGCTCGTCACGCAGCGGCTCCGCGGCGCTCGGCGCGGCGAAGCCTCGAGCCGTATCGGCGGCTTGGTCGAGGGTCTGGACGGCGGCCTGCAGCTCGTCGGTCAGCTCGCCGGGCGGCAGGGTGCCGTGGCGGACCGCATCGGTCCGTTGGGCGAGGTGACCCAGGAGCTCGTCGATCGTATGGCCCAGCCCGCTGGCCGCGGCTCGGAACCCGGCGGCCTCCCGGGCCAAGGCCAGGGCCACGCGGGCCCGCCGGGCGAACTCGATGAAGACGTACACGAGCAGCGCCAGCAGGAGCAGCGGCAGGACGACGGTCCAGGCCATCTCGTGGGCCCCCTACCGGCCCCGAGGCTCCCGCTCAGCTCCGCCGCGCCCGGACGGCGGCAGCCAGGCGAGGGACGATCTCGAACAGGTCGCCCACGACGACGAGGTCGGCGAACTCGGCGATAGGGGCGTCGGGATCGCGGTTGATGGCCACGATCGTGCCGGAGGTCTGCATCCCGACCTTGTGCTGGATGGCCCCGCTGATGCCCGCCGCGACATAGAGGGCGGGCTTGACGATCTTGCCGGTCTGCCCGATCTGCTGGCTGTAGGGGTACCAACCGGCGTCGACCACGGCGCGGGTGGCCCCCACCGCGCCGCCGAAGGCTGCGGCCAGGTCCTCGACGATGCCGAACCCGTCGGGCCCCCCGACGCCCCGGCCACCGGCCACGACCACTCGGGCCTCCTCGATCGAGGCCGCCGCGCTGGCCGCCATGACGCGCTGGGTGATGGTCACCGGCGCTGGCTGGTCCCGGGCGTCGATGGCCGCCGCCTCGACGGCCGGGCTGACGTCCTCGACCGCCCCCGGCGCAGAGGCCGGCTCCGCGTCGGCGCTGCCCGGCCGGACGAGGATCAGGCCCTGCTCGCCGTCGAGCCGGCTCTCGGTCAGCAGGCGTCCGCCGAACGTGCTCATCGTGGCCACGGGGCCAGCATCGGACCAGCGGACCGCGGCGGCGTTGACCAGGATGGGCCAGTCGAGCGCAGCCACAAGGGCTCCGGCAAGGTCCTTGCCGTCCATGGAGGCCGGGACCAGCAGATAGCCGGGCTCCCGCTCCCGGACGAGGGCCGCCACGAGGGGCGCCAGGACGGCTGCCGCGGGCCGGTCCGCGCCGAGGGTCGCCGGGCCGCTGAGGACGGTCGGGCCCTGGGCCGCGAGGCTGGCCACGGCCGCATCGTCGGCACCCAGGGCCAGCGTGGCCGCTTCCCGTCCGGCGGCCGCGGCCAGCTCTCGAGTCAGCGCCGCCAGCTCCAAAGAGAGACGCGTGGGACGGCCGTCGGCCAGCTCGGCCAGGGCCCAGATGGCGCCGGCCATCAGCGGGACCTCCGGATGGCGCCGCGCATCACCGTCTCGCGCATCAGACCAGCCTCCGGGCGGCCAGGAACTCGATGATGCGCTCCACCGCGACGTCAGGCTCTTCGCGCACGATCGTCGCCCCCCCGCGGGGCGGCGGCGGGGCGGCGGAGAGGACCTGCGTGCCCGCCGTCGCGGCTCCCACGGTGGCGGCATCGAGGCCCAGGTCGGCCAAGGTCCAGGTGGCGACCTCTTTGGAGCGGGCCTGCATGATGCCCCGCAGGCTCGGGTAGCGCGGTTCGCCCAGGACCTGGGTGCCCATGACCAGGGCCGGCAAGGCGGCCTCCTCCACGTCGTAGCCCGCGGGAGCCAGACGGTGGATGCGGACGCCATCGCCCTCGCCGATCGGTTCGACCTTGGAGGCGTAGGAGAGGTACGGCAGCCCGAGGCGGGCGGCGATGGCGCTGGCGACCACGCCGCCCTGGCCATCGGACGTGTCCGCGCCGGCCAGCACGAGGTCGTACTCCAGCCGGGATAGCGCGGCGCAGAGGATGGCCACGGTGGCCCGGACGCCGGAGCCCGCGATGCCGGCGTCCTCGACGTGGACCGCGCGGGTGGCGCCCATGGCCAAGCCCTTACGGAGCGCCTCGACCGCCCCGCTGGGCCCGACCGTCAGGAGCGTGACCTCGCCCCCGTGGGCCTCGCTCAGCTTCAGCGCCTCTTCGAGGACATACTCGTCGTTGCCGTTCGCCTCGAGGCCCGAGCCGCGGTCGACGCGGAGGTCGTCGAGCAGGCGCTCGTTGCCGACGATGGGCACGGCCTTGACGAGGACGACGATCCGCAAGCTGGCTTGCCTCCCTGTAGCGGTGGACGACGCGGGCCGGGCTAGGCCCCGTGCGCCAGGAGGTCGCGGGCGACGACCAGACGCTGGATCTGCTGGGTCCCTTCGTAGAGCTGGGTGATCTTCGCGTCGCGCATCATCCGCTCGACGGGATAGTCGGCGATGTAGCCATATCCGCCCAGGACCTGGACGGCATCGGTGGTGACGGCCATGGCCGTGTCTCCGGCCACGAGTTTACACATCGCCGACCAGCGGGCCGCTCGGGGCGAGCCGGACTCGACCTCCTCGCAGGCGGCGTAGAGCAGCTGGCGAGCGGCCTCCGTGCGGGCGGCCATGTCGGCCAGGAGGCCCTGGATCAGCTCGAACTCGCCGATGGGCCGGCCGAACTGGCGTCGCTCCCCGGCGTAGCGCGTGGCCACCTCCGTGGCGCCCTGGGCCAGCCCGACCGCCTGGGCAGCCACGCCGGGCCGGCTCCGATCGAGGGTCCCCATGGCGATCGCCCAGCCCTCCCCCACCGCCCCCACGCGCTGGCTGTCGGGGACGCGGACGCCGTCAAACAGGAGTTCCGCGGTGGGCGAGCCGCGGATGCCCATCTTGTGTTCGAGCTTGCCCGCGCTGAAGCCCGGGGTGCCCTGCTCCACGGCGAAGCAGGTCAGGTGACGGTGGGCCTTGACGGCGGCCGGATCGGTGTCGGTCTGGGCGAAGACGGTGACGAGGCCGGCCACGCTGCCGTGGGTGATGAAGCGCTTGTTGCCGTCGATCCGCCAGGCGTCGGCATCTCCGCTACCCTCGCGGACCGCGCGGGTGCGCAGGGCGGCCGCATCCGACCCGGCTTCGGGCTCGGTCAGGGCGAACGCGGCCAGCATCCGCCCGGCGGCCAGGTCGGGGAACCAGCGGGCGTGCTGCTCGTCGTTGCCTGCGAGGAGGAGGGGCAGCGAACCGAGGGCCTGGACGGCCAGGATGAGGCTCGACGTCGCGCACACCCGGGCGATCTGCTCGACCGCCAGGCAGGTGGTCAGCAGGTCGGCGCCCAGGCCGCCATGCGCCAGGGGGAACGGCAGGGCCAGGACGTCATGCTCGGCCAGCAACTTGACGACGTCCCAGGGAAACTCGGCGGTGGCGTCGATCTCCGCCGCCCGAGGCGCGATCCGCTCGTCGGCCAGTTCGCGGACGGCATCCCGCAGGGCGCGCTGCTCGTCGGTCAGACGGATGCTCACGGGAGACCCTCGGCTAAGCTCACGAGGCGTACCGGGTCGAGGCGCTGGCCATCGCGGCCATCGTACCGCCAGCGGGCTGCTCAGGATCGCCCCACCGGGCTGATCGCGGGCTGCCCAGGATCGCCCCACCGGGCTGATCGCGGGTGGCCTCGGACCCGTCCGGTCGCGGTCGACCTCGGGCCCGATCGCCGGGCTCGTTCGCCAGGTCCGGTCGCCGGCCCCTCCGGGCTGAATCATCCGCTCCGTTGCCACGGTGTTTGCTGCCAGCAAATCGAATGGCGTCGTCGGGGAGCCCGCGGCCTCGATCAGGCCGTCCGATGCTGCGGTGATCGCTGCCAGCAAATCGATTGGCGTCGTCGGGGTTGCCCGCGGCCTCGCGGGGCCGTAACGCGGCCAGCTGTTTGCGGTGAGCAAAACTCGGGTCGACCTGAGGCCGCCGCGGAGTCCTCGGCTGAGCTTGATGACCATTCCATTTGCTGCCGGCAAACTCCAGGGGGGAACGACTGGAGCTGGCCACGCCGCGGAGTCCTCGGCTGAGCTTGGTGGCCATTCCATTTGCTGCCGGCAAACTGCAGGGGGGAACGACCGGAGCTGGCCACGCCGAGAAGGCCGTCCCTCGTGGGTAGCCGTCGGTCGTGGGTGGCCGTCCCTTGTGGGTGGCCGTCCCTCGTGGGTGGCCGTCGCTCGTGGATGGCCGTCCCTCGTGCGTAGCCGAGGGACCGGGCAGGCGGGGCCGAGGCTCGACCCGTCGGGCCCTCAGACCACAGGTAGCTGGCGCTCCGGCGAGCCGAAACGGTCGGCGGGCAGCGTCGCGGCCAAGACCTCGGCCACGTCGCGGACCCCGACCGGTCGCGCCGTGTTCCCGGTGGCATCGGCCAGGCCGTCGCGCATCATGACCAGGCAGAACGGGCAGGCCGTGGCCACCTCCTCGGCGCCCGTGGCCAGCGCCTG
>DASUKL010000109.1:0-6371 GCA_036278755.1 Candidatus Limnocylindrales bacterium
CAGCCGGACGTCTTCGGCCACGGCCGTGAGCAGCCGCACGACGTCCTCGGGCCGACCGGCGAACTTGGCCCGCAGGTCCGGCCGCTGAGTGGCGATGCCAGTCGGACAGGTGTCGAGATGACACTGGCGGGCCATGTCGCAGCCCAGGGCCACCAGGACGGCCGTCCCGAAGCCGAACTCCTCGGCCCCCAGGAGGGCCGCGACGAGGACGTCGCGGCCGGTCTGCAGCCCACCATCGGCGCGCAGCGCGACGCGGTCCCGCAGGCCGTGGTCGAGGAGCACCTGGTGGGCCTCGGCCAGGCCCAGCTCGAAGGGCAGGCCGGCGTGTTTGATCGACGACAAGGGGCTGGCCCCCGTGCCGCCGGCATGCCCCGAGATCTGGACGTAGTCGGCGCCGGCCTTGGCCACCCCGGCCGCGATCGTCCCCACGCCCCGCGAGGCCACGAGCTTGACCCCTATGCGGGCGGCCGGGTTGATGGCTCGCAGATCGGCCACGAGCTGGGCCAGGTCCTCGATGGAGTAGATGTCGTGGTGGGGCGGCGGGCTGATCAGCGTCCGGCCGGGCTGGCTGCGGCGGAGGGTGGCGATGAGCGGTGTGGCCTTGCGGCCGGGGAGCTGGCCGCCCTCGCCCGGCTTGCTGCCCTGGGCGATCTTGATCTCCAGCTGCTCCGCCCGAGCAAGGTAGGTGGCCGTCACCCCGAAGCGAGCGCTGGCCACCTGCTTGATGGCGGCATCGTGGCGGCGGCCCTCCGCGTCGGGCAGGTACCAGCCCGGATCCTCGCCGCCCTCGCCGGTGTTGGAGGCTGCCCCGACGGCCCGCAGCCCGATGGCCACGGCCTGGTGGGCCTCCGGGCTGAGCGAGCCGAGGCTCATGGCCGCGCCCACGAAGCGGCGGGCGATGGCCGCCGCCGGCTCGACCTCGGCCAGCGGCACGGGCTGCGGGGCGGCACGCACGGCGAGCCCGTCGCGCACGACGGCCGGGCGCCGCCCCAGGGTCGCGCGATAGGCCTCGGCGGCGACCTCGCCGCGGGCCAGGCCCTGGGCCGCCCGGACGATGCGCGGGGCCCAGAGATGCGTCTCCCCGTCGCCCCGGAAGCGAGCCAGGCCGGGGTCCGGCAGGCGCGTCCCGCCCGCCGGGAGCGCGGCCGCGGCGTCGCGGCGCCACAGCTGGCGGGCGGCGATCTCGGCGAAGCCGATCCGCCCGGGCCAGGACGGGGCGGCAGGAAAGCAACGAGCCACGACCTCGGGCCGGAGCTCGAGGGCCTCGAAGCAGGCGCCGCCCACGTAGCTGGCCGCGGTGGCGATCCCCATCCGGGCCAGGACCTTGCGCAGGCCGGCCTCCAGGGCGGCCAGGACATTGGCCACGGTCGCCTCTCGGGTGAGCGTCTCGGCGCCCCGCGTGCCGGCCTGGCCTGCGGCGACCTCGAGGAGCAGCCAGGGATGCACGGCCGTGGCGCCGGCCGCGAGGGCCATGGCCAGGCCGTGGACCTCGAGCACGTCCGCGGCCTGGGCCAGGATGTCGGTGCGCGCCCGCCAGCCCGCCTCGGTGAGGGCCGTGTGGACGGCCCCGACGGCCAGCGGCGAGGGGATCGGCAGCCGCGCGGACGGCCCATCGGTCATGCCCCGGTCGCTGATGACGAGCAGCGGCACGCGGCGCCGCGCGGCGGCCAGGGCTCGACGCGTCAGGTGATCGAGGGCCGCCTCCAGGCCGCCAGGCCCCTGGGCCGCGTCCCAGGTCGCGTCGAGTTCCAGGCCTGTGGCGAGCTGCTCCATGAGGCCCGCGAGGTCGGCCACGATCGGTCGGCCCAGCTGCACCGTGGCGGCGGCCGTCTCGGCTCGTCCGCCCCGCAGCAGGGCGGGCCGGGGCCCGAGGCGGACGCGGAGGTCCATCACGATCCGCTCGCGATCCGGGTCCAGGGCGGGGTTCGTGACCTGGGCGAACGACTGGCGGAGATGGTCCGCCAGCGGCCGGTCAGGGCGGCCCAGGCCGGCCAGGGGCGTATCGTCGCCCATGCTCCAGGTGGGCTCGTGGCCTTCGAGGGCCATCGTTCGGACATCGAGGCGGAGGCGTTCGGCGTCGAGGCCACAGAGGAAGCGGATCGGATCGGGCGTGGGCGGTCGAGCGTCTAGCGCGCGCAGGGCGGCGGTCGGTCGGTCCTCGAAGGGGCTGGCCGGAACGGCGATGGCCAAGCGCCGGGGAGCCGCCGGCTCGCCCAGGATGCGGCCGCTGGCCGGCTCGACGACCAGGAGCTGGCCCGGTCCCAGTCGGCCTCGTTCGGCCGTCTCGGCTTCGGTGAAGGGGATCGCGCCGGCTTCGGAAGCCAGGCCCACGAGCCCGGCGTGGGTGGTCGTGGAGGACAGCGGCCGGAGCCCGCTGCGGTCGAGCAGGGCACCCACCTGGCGGCCGTCGCTGAAGCAGATTGCGGCTGGGCCGTCCCAGGGCGCCAGCAGGCCCGACCAGGAGGCCCGCTCCCCTGCCCCGGACGACGCGGAGGCGGACGACCCAGAGGCGGATGGCGCCGTCGCCTCGTCGGAGCGGGGGGCGACGTCGGCGCGGAGGGCGATGTCGGGGCGAAGGGCGACGGCCTCGGGGATTGCTGCCGACAGTGCGGCCGGCAACGACCAGCCGCCGGCCGTCATGATCGCCAGCAGCTCGTCCAGCGAGCGCGAGTCGGAGGCGCGCGGGTCGAGCAGCGGCCCCAGGGCGGTCAGTCGGCGCCCGAATCGGCCGCCCAGGTCGGCCCGCCGTCCGCGCAGCTCGGCTCGGTTGCCTCGGACGGTGTTGATCTCGCCGTTGTGGGCGATCCGCCCGAAGGGCTGGGCCAGGTCCCAGCGTGGGGCAGTGTTGGTGGCGAAGCGCTGGTGGAAGACGGCATGGCTGAGGGCCAGCGGGGCCGCGAGGTCGGGATAGAGCTCGGCCAACCGCACGCCCGCCACGAGGCCCTTGTAGACGAGCGTCTCGGCCGAGGCGGAGACGACCGAGAAGTCCGCTAGGCCGGCTTCCGCGGCGCCCAGCTCCATCCGCCGCTGAGCCAGGAGGAGGGCCTGGGCGAACCGCCGCCGACCGAACCCCACCGGCCGGGGCACGACCAGCTGCTCCACGGCGGGCAGACTCCGGCGAGCCTCCTGACCCAGGGCTGCCGGCTCGACGGGTACCCGGCGACGGACCGCGCGACCGAGCCCCTCGGCGGCCAGCGAGCGCCCCACGATCCCTCGGGCCAGGCGTCCGCGGCGCCGCCCCTGGGGCAGGAAGAGGCTCACGACGGCCGAGCCGGCGGGCGCTCCCACGAGCCGGCGCAGCGGCGCCTCCAGCGGCAGGAGCAGGCCCGCGCCGTCGCTCGACTCGCCGTCCGCGGCGAAGGCGCCGCGATGCCCCAGGGCGGCCAGCCCGGCCAGGGCCAGGGGCAAGACCCGCGCGCGGTTAGCCGCCGAGCGACCGGTGTCGGCCATGAAGCCGACGCCGCAGGCGTCATGGTCGAAGCCAGGATCGACGAGCGATCGGGGCTGGGGCGCCGGAAGGTCGGCCATCGCATCTCCCAGGGGCTCGGGACCTCGAGGCTAGCCGGACGGCGAGCTCGGCTCAGCGTCGTCGGGGTGACGGATGGGATGCGTTCGGGTTGCGCAGCTTCAGGCGCCGGTGGCGGCTTCAGGCGGCGGGGCGGGCTCGGGTGCCGATCTCGGCTTCAGGCGCCGGTGGCGGCTTCGCCGTGGATCGCCAGGACTCAGATGACGCTGACGATGGCCAGCCCGAAGAAGCTGTGCATGAGCGTCGAGAGGACGTTCTTGCGCCGCACGAGGCCGCCGTAGGCTCGGTTACGTGGCACGGCGGGCACGGTAGGGCAGCAGCCGCGGCCCGTGCCCGTCAACGGAGGCTGAGGGCCGAGTAGATCGAGCCCAGGAAGCGGCTGGGTACGGCGGCCAACAGACGCGTGTCGCGAAAGCCGGCTTCGGCAGCGAGCGTCGCCCAGGTCCGCGCGGACAGCGGGTAGGGCACCCACTGGTTGCCGTGGTCGGCGTCGTACTCGACGAGGATCAACCGCCCGCCGGGGCGGAGGTAGCCGCGGACGAGGCCGAGGACGGGCAGCTTGTCCCGCACGAAGTGGAGCGAGTTGGCCATCACGACGCCGTCCAGCGGCGGCAGGTCCAGCGGCCGGGTGAAGTCCGCCACGTGCGACGTGACACGCGTCGCGGAGAAGCGATCGGCCAGCGCCCGGAGCTGGACCTGGAGGGCCCTGAGGTCGCGGTCGACCGTGTGGATCGAGCCCTCAGCTCCGAGCAGGTCGGCCAGGGCCAGCGTGAAGGCGCCCTCGCCCGAGCCGAGGTCGGCCCAAGTGCTGCCCGCTCCGTCGACGCCTTGACTCAGCAGCCGGACGTGGTCGTCATGGTCCATGGGGCAGTGTCGCGCAGCCGGTCATCCGCGTCCCTGGCGCCATCCGGCGCAGGCGACGTCTGGTACGAGCTATTTCGAAGGCAGAGCCGTGGCTAGCGTCCCGGTCAGGCGGTCGATCGCCTCGGCGTCGAGGAGAGCCTGGCGCGTGATGAGTCGCTTCAGCGAGCGGGGGCCTTCGAGCCGCACGCCTCGGAAGCTCTCTGGTCGCCGAATGAACACACCGGCCGAAGCGATGATCAGGTGGTCGATGGTCCCGCCCGTGCCCGGGACGCGACGGTCGTGGAGGAGCCCGATGCCGGTCGCATCGGCCAATGCGGCTCCGAGCTTCTGCTCGCCGGCAGCTCCCTTGGCCCACGCACGGGTGGTCTGCGGCTCCCCGCCAAAGAGCTAGGAGGACACCGCCAAGACGCCGGCCGAAACGATCCTCGACCCGTGCCCTGGGCCGCGTCACGCGCCGTTCGTACTCACGCTCGGCCGAAGCGCCAGCCTGCCCCACGTCGGCCGGCCCAGGGTCCATCTGGGCTTCGGCTTCTACCTGAGCATCTGCCGCTCGGACCGGACAGGCGAGGCACTGGACGGTCCGGAGGTGCGGCTCGTAGAAGGCCTCGGCGCCGGCGTCCAACGACCGTCCGCAGAGACGGCACGTCCCTGCATAGCGGAGGCGGAGTCCCTTCATGCTGTCTTCACAACACGGTGGCGCGCCTGGTCATGCTGCGACGGTAACGCTTCGTCGCAACGCCGGGGACGGGGATCACCGCCTGGGGCCGCTCCTACAGCGGCCGAGAGTACTCCGCGATCCATCGTGTCAGATGGGCCTCGATGAGGTCACCGGCCGCCAGGTCGAGCAGCACCGCCAGCGCTTCGGCGTTCGTCGCGCTGAGCTCGATGCCGTTCCGGTCCAGGAAGGCGACCATCACGACCAGGGCCACGCGCTTGTTGCCGTCGACGTACGGGTGGTCACGGACCAGGCCGAACGCGTAGGCGGCGGCCAGGTCGGCGACCGATGCATCACCCGCGTAGTGCCATCGCTGCCGCGGGCGGGCTAGAGCGGCCTCCAGGGCGCGCTATCGTCCCGCAGGGCCCCGCACGCCACCGTGCTCGCGGATCTGGCGGAGATGCGCCGCGTCGACCACCAGCCGTCCGAGCCAGTGCGGCTCGGACGTGGTCACTTCGCAAGCTCGTGCAGTGCCACGCGGTATCGCTTAGCGGCGCGGCGGGTCGCCGCGAGGTCGGCCTCGAGATCCTCGCTGTACGGCGTTAGCAGGATGCCCTCTTCGGTCTCGACCGCCAGCACCCGGTCACCCGCCGCCAGGTCGAGACGATCGACCATCTCCTTGGGCAGCGTCGTGCCGACCGATCCGCCGACCCTACGAAGCTTTATCGCCCGTGCCATCCATGCACGGTAGCACACCTGTGCTACTCAGGGAACACGTCGAAGATCCCAACCCCAGGCGATCCCCGTCGAACGAGCCCATCTGGCGCTGCGCGTCGCGGTATCGTCCGGTCCTACGGCCCAGCGCCCGTGTGTGGCGTCAGGTCCGGCGCATCCGAGGACGAACGATGACGCTGCCCAACCCGTTGCAGGACCTTGCGTCGATCAAGCTCCTCCATCGTCACGAAGGGGACTGGATCGAGCTGCATCCGACCGCCCATGGTGACGTCGATGCCTCCGACCCCGAGCGGCGATGGAACGCCGAAGGGTTCGAATACGCGTGCGAACACTGTGGCGCCCGCATCCGGCTCATCCCTGGCCACCGATCGGGCGGCCCCGGGGCCGCGGGCCAGGATGCCGGCTAGCACTTGATCCCCTGGGGGACCGCCCGCGCCCGCGACGACAAGAGAGGGATTGGAGCGGGAGACGGGGCTCGAACCCGCGACATCCACCTTGGGAAGGTGGCACTCTGCCAACTGAGTTACTCCCGCTCGGGAGGGCCAGGTCGGGCGGCCGGGAGCCGCGCGACCGACGGCGGCCATTCTAGCC
>DASUKL010000110.1:0-18959 GCA_036278755.1 Candidatus Limnocylindrales bacterium
CTCTTGCATGTCAAGCAAGTGCTCTAACCAGCTGAGCTAGCCGCCCCTTCGGTGCAGGGCATCGTAACGCACCGACCTGCTCAGCGGTCGAAGGAAGCGTCACGCCAGGACTCCCGGCCGTCGAGGAGGGTCAGGAGGGGGCGAGCCGTGGCCAGCGCGCCGGCGGGGCGGACCGGCTCGTCCAGCGCTGCTGCGGGCAGGACGACGAGGTCGGCGAGGTGGCCGGCCGTCAGACGGCCGCGGATCCCCGCCTCGCCGGCGATGATGGCCGGGTCGAGGATGGAGGCCCGGATGGCCCGCTCCATGGTCAGCCCTTCAGCGCCTGGGAAGCGGGCCGCAGTGGGGCTCGGGCGGCGGGTCACGGCCAGGGCGATCCCCGGCCAGGGATCGGGCGATTCGACCGGGGCATCGGTGCCGAAGGCGAGGGCCGCCCCGCCCGCGACGAACGAACGCCAGCGGTAGGCGTCGGCGAGCCGATCAGGCCAGGCCAGGCCGGCCGCGGGACCGTCGCCGGCCAGATGGCTGGGCTGGACGGAGGCCGCCACCCCAAGGCGGCCGAAGCGGCGGGTGTCGATGGCGGAGACCAACTGGGCGTGCTCCACCCGGGGGGCGAGGGGGAGGCGTCGGACGTCGGGCACGGCGGCGAAGGCATCGAGCGCCGTCCGCGCGGCCCGGTCCCCGATGGCGTGGATCTGGGTCGCCAGGCCAGCCCCGGCTGCGAGGCGGACGAGATGGGTGAGCTCCGCCGGATCGGTGAGGGGCAGGCCGGCCAGGCCGGTGTCTGCGTACGGCTCCAGAAGCCAGGCCGTCCGGGAGCCGAGCGAGCCATCGCCGAAGAGCTTCAGCCAGCCCACGTGGGCGCGAGCGTAGGGCTGGCCACCGAGCGGGTCACCGTCGGCCGCGACGACGGTGGTCGGCTGACCGCTGCGGAGGCCCAGCTCGATGGCCCGCTCGAGCTGTTCGGCCCGGACGCTGGCGTGGACCCGGAGGGGCAGGCGCCCCTCCCCAGCCAGGCGCGCGTAGAGCCGTGGGCCACGGGCCAGGCGCGGCTCGGGCGCCACCTCGCCCGGGTCGTGCACGGCCACGATGCCCAGGCGCAGCAGGCGTCGGGCGTAGGCCTCGACCGCCACCGCCAGGGCCTCCGGGTCTGGGGCCGGGATGGCCGGCTCGACGAGGCGTGCGGCGTGCTCCAGGGCGACGCCGGTCGGCCGGCCCGCGTCATCGCGGAGGAGGGTGCCGCCGGCCGGATCAGGCGTGGCCGCGTCGATGCCCGCAAGGTGCATCGCGGCCGGGCTGAACCAACGGGCGTGGTGGTCGTGGGCCCACAGGGCGATGGGACGTCCGGGGGCGACGAGCTCGAGGCCCGCCACCAGTGGCCAACCGCCGAAGCCGTCGAACGACCAGCCCCGGCCGAGCAGCCAGCCGTCGCGGTCGCCCTGGGCTCGACGGTCGCGGTCCCAGGTCCCGATGAGGGCCAGGGCCGTGTCGAGGGACGCATCAGGGCCCAGCTGCAGCTCGGTCGCGGCCTGGGCGGCGTCGACGAGATGGAGGTGCGCGTCGGTCAGGCCGGGCAGAGCGACCTGCCCTCGACCCAGCTCCAGGCGCCGCATCCGCGGCCGGGCGAAGGCTTCGATCTCTGACTCCGATCCGGCCGCCAGCACGCGTCCACCGCCGATGGCCAGGGCGTCGACCCAGCCGAAGCCGGTCTCGCCGGCCAGCGTCGCGATGCGACCCTTGACGATGAGGTCGGCTCGCAGCTCGGCCACCGGAGCGATCCTCAGTCCGCCGCCAGCAGGGCTCGCAAGGCCGGAGCGTCCGCCCCGGCTCCCAGGCCCAGGGCCAGGGCCAGGCGGGCCTTGGGCGGGCTCAGCGTGCCGGCGCTCAGGGCACCGGCCCGCAGCCACTCCGCGCCTCCCCCGGGGAAGGCGTAGGCCGGCGTGACGGCGCCGGCCGGGCAGCGGCTGGCGAGGACGACTGGCAGGCCGGCCGCCATCGCCTCGGCCGCGGCGGCGAGGAGGTCCGGATGGGTGTTGCCGCTGCCGGTGGCGGCCACGACGAAGCCGCGCGCGCCGGCCTGGCGAGCCAGGCGGAGGAGTGCGCCGTCGCTGCCGATGTGGGCCATCAGGACGGGGATCGGCTCCGCCGCCCGGTCCGGGATCGTCGGCAGGGTTCGCCGGCCAGGGCCCCGCCGGTCCACCCGGACGCCCGTCTCGTCCACGGCCCCCAGCGGCCCGACGTTGGGGGCCTGGAAGGCATCCAGGGCGGTCGTGTGGGTCTTGAGCACGTCGGCCGCTGGCAGGATGCGGCCAGCCATGACCACGAGCGCTCCCTGGCCCCGCAGCTCGGCCGCGGCGGCGACCCGGACCGCCGCCCGCAGGTTGGCCGGCCCGTCGGCGTCGGGTGCTCCGGCCGCCCGCATCGCGCCGGTCACGACCAGTGGCTTGGGCCCGTCCAGCAGGAGGTCGAAGGCGAAGGCCGTCTCGTCCATGACGTCGGTCCCCTGGACGACGACCGCCCCGTCGATCTCCGGTCGGGCCAGGGCCGCTCGGGCCAGGCGGGCGATCTCGAGGACCTGCTCGAGCGAGAGCGAGGAAGCCGGGACCCGGCCCCAATCGATCGGCTCGAGCGCGGCGATGCCCGCCAGACCGGGCGTGCCGGCGACGAGCGCGGCGCCGTCGAGGGCGGGCACGAGCCCGCCGGCCGCGGCGTCCGGCAGCATCGAGATCGTGCCGCCCGTGAAGATCATGGCGACGCGGCTCATCGGCCGTTCGCCTCGGCCGGCCGCCACCCCTCCGGCGCACCGGTGTGGGCCATCTTGGCGTAGCGCAGCGGGCCGCCGCCAAGGGCGACGCGGAGCCAGCCGACCGGCAGCGCGGCCAGCCAGTGGCCGCTGAAGATGGTCACCCCGATGGCCCGGACCAGCCGCTCCCGGACGGTCAGGGGCCGGCCCTCCGGATCGGGCGTCCAGCGCAGTGCGTCGAAGGCCAGGAGCGTGCCGGCCATCAGGTAACAGGCCGTCAGGATGGCTGCTGGACGCCACCGCCCACCGGCCAGGGCACCGGCCGTGGCCCCGGCCAGGCTGATGGGCAGCACCGTCTGGGCGCTGTAGGCCAGGAAATCGAGCTTCGCCAGGGGCGAGAGGGCCGGGCTGGCCAGGATCGCAGGGGTCAGGTCGAGCTGCCGCCGGACGATCCCCTCGGCCCACCGGCGGCGCTGGCGCCAGAGCGGGCCGGGCTCGGTCACGGGCTCCTCCCAGACGACGGCGTCGATGGCCCAGGCGACCGAGATGCCGAAGCGTGCCGCCAGCCGGCTGGAGAGGTCCAGATCCTCGGTCAGGGCGACCGCGCGCCAGCCGCCGACGGCGGCCAGGCGGTCACGCCGGACGCTGATGCCATCGCCGCGGAACTCGCTCAGGCCGCCCATCGACCAGCGTCCGCGCTGGATCTCACCGTCGGCCGTCTGCTCGTCGTCCTGGGCCTGGGCCAGCCAGCCGGCCAGACCGGCCCGCGACCCACGGACGATCCGGCGCCGGGCCGTGACCGCCTCGGCCCCCCGGGCGACATAGGAGGCGACCCGCCGGGCGTAGTCGGGAGGGATGCGGGCGTCGGCGTCGAGGACGGCCACGATGTCGCCTCGGCAGAGCTCCGGCTGGGCGGCGGTCAGAGCGGCGCCCTTGCCATCGGCCAGGTTCGCCGCGGCGATGGCTGCCGGACCGGCCGCTTCTGGCGGGCCCCGCCGGATGATCCGGGTCAGGGCCGCGATCCCGGCCGCGGCCGCGGCGGCTTCGACCACCGCCGCGGTGCCGTCGGTGGAGCGATCGTCGACCACGACCAGCTCGAAGCGGGGCGTGCCGTCCGCCTCGCGATGATCCTGCGCGGCGGCATCCGCGACGAGCGCGGGGAGGACCGCGGCCTCGTCCCGCCCGGCGACGACGAGGCTGACCGTGGGCAGCGCCGCGCCGACGGGCAGGTCGGAGGCCGCCAGCGGCGGGATGGGCGGGCGGCGGCTGCCGCGGACCAGGGGGCCGACGTAGGCGGCCATCACGAACGCGCCGAACCCGAGCACGGCCGAAGCGCTCCGCACCCGCGAGGCGGCCAGGCCGGCCGTGAGCGCCAGGCTGACGAGCGCGCCGGCAGCCAGCCGCTGGCCGGAGGGCATCGTCTCGGGGTCGGCCATCCGGTCAGCGGCCCTCGCCCGGCCGCTGCTGGGCGTCGGGCTGACGCGCCAGGGGCATCGCCGTGACCGCGACCGGGTCGACGGCCCCGCCGAGCGGCGCGGGCTCGGCGCTCACCGGACGGAGCGGTGCCGGTCCGACCACCGACCGGAGGCCGACCCCGGCCACGAGCACGCCGCAGGCCAGGAGGACCGCGTCCGGGCTCGTCAGGTCGGCCACCGGACCGGCGACGATGATGGGCACGAAGCTGGCCACGCTGACGAGCATGTTGAGGACGCCGAAGACGCGGCCGCGGACGTCGGCCGGCAGCTCTTCCTGGAGCTGGGTCTGGGCCGGCACGGCCACCAGGGCATAGGCGATGCCGGCGACGATGGCCACGACCACGACGATGGCCAGGAGCGAGACCAGGGGGCCCAGCTGGACGAACCCGTTGTTCGAGGCTCGGGCCTTGAGGAAGCTCGAGAGCGGCGCGGCCACGGCCAGCAGGCCCAGGCAGACGGCGAGGGTCAGCATGCCGCCCTCGATCACCCGGCGCCGAGGCAGGTAGCGGCCGTAGGCGTTGAGGAGGAGGATGCCGACGACCAGCCCGGCCCCCAGGGGCAGGACCACGACCACGAAGTCCTTGGGCCCCAGGCCCAGCGAGTGCTGGGCGAACGAGGGCCCCAGGGCGCCGAGGACCCCGATGAGCGAGGCCGTGATGCCCAGGTAGCTGAGCGACCAGAAGATGCTGGGGTTGGCCCGGATGTAGGCCAGGCCCTCGCGCAGCTGGCCGAACGTGCCGGCCACGGCCTGCTCGGCCTCACCCAGGGCGGCCGTAGCGTGGAAGCCGGCCCCCTCCGCCACGGGCGCCACCGGGGGCAACGTGGCGCACATCCCGGCTGCCACGAGATACAGCGCGGCGACCAGGATGAGCAGGCCCTGGACGTCGCCGAGGAGGATGACGAGGAAGGGGCCCAGGACCGCGAAGCCCACGGCGAACGAGGCCTGGAGGGTGAAGGTGAAGAGGCCGTTGGCAGCCAGCAGCTGCTCGCGGCGGACGACGAAGGGGATGGTCGAGGCCTCGGCCGGGGCGAACAGGGTCGTGACGGTCGAGACGACGATGTTCAGGAGGTAGATGGCCAGCAGGTTGGTGTCGAGGAAGAGCATGACCACGAAGGCCACGGCCCGCACCAGGTTGGCCGCCACGAGGATCGTGCGCCGGTCGAAGCGGTCCACGTAGACGCCGGCCACGGCGCTGAAGACGACGGCCGGGACGAGGAACGTCAGCAACAGCAGGCTGACCGCCGAGGCCGAGGAGTTCGTCCGCTCGGCGACCAGGACGGTCAGGCCGTAGAGGACCATGTTGCCGCCCACCTGGGTCGCCACCTGGGAGAGCCAGAGGGAGCGGAAGCGGCTGTTGCGCAGGACGCCCAGCGTCCCCTGGGCATCGGCCGGGAGGGGTTCGACCTCGCGAGCCAGGAGGGTCCGCGGCTCGCGGCTCACGATCCGGCTTCCGTCTGCGATCCGACCTCGGTCGTCGATCCGGCCTCGGGGCCACGTTCGACGATGGCCACCAGGCGGCGCTCGAGGGCCCGCCGTTCGAGCAGCACCCGCCGCCCGCAGCCGCTGCACACGAGGCCGATATCGGCCCCCAGGCGGGCGACCGTCCAGCGCCGTGAACCGCAGGGATGCGGGCGCCGTAGGTCCAGCACGTCCCCCAGCCCCAACTCGAGCGGTGGCCGCCCGGCGGCCGGTCCGGATCCGCTCAGTGCTCCGTCGCCCCGGTGAAGGTGAAGCCGGCGATGCGCACCGACGGCACCACGGCCGCCCCCAGGTCGCCGCGGAGCAGGCGCCGCTCGGCGCTCACCGCCTGCACCCCGGCCAGCGCCTGGAGATAGCTCTGGGTGAAGCGCAGGTTGCGCACCGGCCCGCGGATCTTGCCGCCCTCGACGAGGAAGAGCCCGTCGCGGGTCATGCCCGTGACGATGGCCAGCTTGGGGTGGACGGGATTGGTGTAGTGGAAGCGGGTCACCAGCAGGCCCCGATCCAGGCCCCCCAGGAGCTCCTCGCGGCTGGCCGTGCCCGCGTCCATGAGCATGTTCAGGGGAAAGGGTCCCCAGGGGTTTGGCGCCGGCAGGCCGTGACCGGTCGAGGCGCGTCCGGCCCGGGCCGCGGTCTGGGCGTCGTAGACGACGTCGCGGCAGACACCGCGCTCGATGAGGGCCACACGCTGCTTGGCCACGCCCTCGTAGTCGAAGGAGGCCGGCGCGCCCGCGGGGTCCATGCCGTCGTCGACGATCGTCACCAGCTCCGAGCCCACGACCCGGCCGGGCTCGAAGAACGAGCGCTCTTCCTGCACGGCCAGGGCCGAGAAGCCGACGTAGCCGAGCATGCCCAGCAGGTCGATCACGGCGTAGGGCTCGAGGACGACGGGGTACTCGCCGGGCGGGACCGTGCCGGGGGCCACGCAGGCCGTGCACTTCTGGGCCGCCTCCTCGCCCACCGCTCGGGCATCGATGGCCGTGGCGTCCACGGCGCAGGCCTCCGCATAACCGCCCTCGCCGCCGGGGGCCATGGCCACCGTGATGAGCTGGGCGAAGGTCCGCGCCTCCTCCACGGCCAGCCCGTGCGAGTTGGCCACGGCGACGCGCTCCAGGCTGGTGGCGAAGGAGCCGAACCCCAGCAGCCCCGCCCCTTCGACCCGGCCCACCACCTCCCGAGCCGCCTCGGCGCGCTGTTCCGGGGTGGACTCGGCCGTGCCCGCCGAGGCGGCTCCGGCGGCCAGGGGCGTTGGTCCGGCCGGCGGGAGGCCCGCGAAGTCGGGGTGTTCGGGCTGCAGCCGGGCACTGGTCGCGGCCCGGGCCGCCAGGCGGCGCAGAGAGGCCTCGTCGAGGCGGTTGGTGGAGGCCACGCCGATCCGCTTGCCGTCGACGAAGCGGAGGTTGACGGCCACGTCACGCTCGGCCACGTTCTGGTGGATCTCGCTGTTGGCGAAGCGGGTCAGCTGCGAGTCCGTTCCGATGACCAAGGCCTCAGCCTCGGTGGCCCCCTCGTCCGCGGCCAGGTCCAGCAGCCGCTGGGCCAGGCCGAGGCCGGCCTCCCGGCCCGTGGCGATCACCACTTGCCCACCCCCACCTCGACGTCGCGGAAGCGGGCCCCCGAGGCCCCGTGGCCAACGTGCCCGATCTGGCCCGGCTCGCCCTTGCCGCAATTGGGCGTGCCGTACATGCGGTAGCTCCGCTCGTCGGCCACGGCGTCGCAGGAGCGCCAGAACTCGTAGGTGATGCCGGTGTACGTGGGGTTCTTCAGCATCCGTCCCAGCCGACCGCCCTTGATCTCCCAGGCCAGCTCGGTGGCGAACTGGAAGTTGAGCCGTTTGTCGTCGATGCTCCAGCTGCGGTTCGAGATCAGGTAGAGCCCCTCGTCGGTGTCGGCGATGATCTCCTCCAGGCTCATGCCCGGGCGGGGCCGGAGGCTGACGTTGGTCATGCGGATGAGGGGGATGCGGTTCCAGCCCTCGGCCCGCATGGCCCCGCCGCTCTGGCGGCCGATGTGCGGTGCGGTCTCCCGGCTGCTCAGGTAGCCGACCAGGAGGCCGCCCTCGATGAGCGGCACGGCCTGGGCGGTCACACCCTCGTCGTCCCAGCCGAAGGTGCCCATGCCGCCGGGGGCTGTGGCGTCGGCGACGATGTCGATGAGCTCGGAGCCGTAGCGGAAGGTGCCCAGCTTGTCCGTCGTCAGGAAGCTCGTCCCGGCGTACGAGGCCTCGGTGCCGAAGACGCGGTCCAGCTCGGTGGGATGGCCGCAGCTCTCGTGGATCTGGAGGTAGAGCTGGGACGGGTCGAGGATGATCGTCGTCCGTCCGGGGGGGCACTGGGGCGCCGACAGGAGGGCCACCGCCTCCGAGGCCAGGGCCGGGGCGTGACCCACGAGGTCGAGGCCCCGGACCCACTCCCAGCCGGCGGCCTGGCCCGAGTCGGGGTAGGTCCGACGCTGCAGCTCGTCGCCCTCGACCGCATCGGCCTCGATGCCGGCCACGACGTGGGTGATCTCCTGCTCGGTGAACGACCCGTCGCTGGCGGCGAAGGTCTTCCACTCGCGCAGGCCCTCGTAGCGAGCCTCGGTGAAGGCCAGGTTCGGCTCGGCCGTGCGCATCGCCGTGTCGGCCGCCAGCAGCTCCTCGATCTTCTGCTCGAGAGGCAGGGCGAAGGGATCGATCTCGACCGGCGTGCTGTAGCTCCCCTGGGCCGGCGGCCGCGCGTCGAGCACGACCGGCTCGCGCTGCAGGAGCGCCGAAGCCCGGGCGATGCGGGTCGCTTCGCGGGCCACCTCGTCGGCCGCGGCGGGACGCAGCTGGCTCGACGAGGCGAAGCCCCAGGCGCCGTCGACGAGGACACGGACACCGAAGCCTTCGGACTCGCCGGCGGCCACGGCCTCGACCTGCCCGCTCTTGATCGAGATCGACTCATCGGCCCGGCGGACGACCCGGACGTCGGCGTACTGGGCTCCGTGCTGGACGGCAGCGTCCAGGGCCCGATCGGTCAGGTCGCGCATCGCGGGCTAGGGTAGCAGGCTGTCCGGGGCCGGCTCGGGCGTCTGTCCCGGCTCAGACGTGCGGGCGGGCGTCGGCCGGCCGCAGCTCGCGGTCGGTGGCCGGGAGGGCCAGGCCGTTGGCCACCTGGGTGATGACCACGTTGACCTCGGGCTGGGCGACCTGGATGCGTCCGATGACCCCGCCCGGGCGGGAGAGGATGGCCTGCAGGTTGGACGGGTCGCCGATGGCCAGCAGGTGGAGGGGCCCGGGCAGTGGCCGGCCGCCCATGGTCAGGGCCCCGGACGCCCCGCCGAAGACGCTGCCGCTCACCACCCGCACCGACTCCACGGCCATCGCCTCCGCCCCGGCCAGGCGCAGCTCGTTGAGCATGTCGTTCATCGCCTCGGGCGAGACGTCGCCGCTGATCGTGACCCGCACGCCCGCCCCCACGGCCGGGTCGAGGCCGGCCCACAGCCGGATGTGGCTGAGCTCCTCCTGCAGGTCGCCCACGTTCGAGCGCCCGGTGCGCTGCTGCTCCTGGAGCTGGTCGAGCTGGCCCTGGAGCTGATCGACCTGCGAGCGCAGCTGGCTGTTCCGATCGTTGAGGCTGGCCACCAGCGAGGTGAGGTCCTGGGTCGACAGCCCGCCCAGGCCACCGGAGGCGTTCTGGGCTCGGAACTGGATGACGAGCAGGACGCCCAGGACGAAGGCTACGGCACTGACGGCCAGGCGGGCCCGGGTCGAGTTCATGGCTGGGCACCGGTGCCGGCCGTGGGGGCCGGCGCGGGACTGGGCGCCGGCCGGGCCTGGACCAGGCTGATGGAGCCGTTGTAGGCGGGCACGACGACCTGCTGGCTCTGGGCCAAGTTGGCGCTCAGGCCCACGGTCGCCACGCGTTGCTGCATGAAGGCCACGAAGCCGGGCGCGTTGACCAGGCGGTCCCACAGGTCGGACGGCCCGATGGCGGAGATGTCGTAGGGCGCCTGGAGGTACGAGCCGTTGACCAGGACCGAGCTGCCGATGTCGGTCAGGGCGCTGGTCACGACCAGCCGCTCGCCGCCGATGGCGACGGCCTCTGCCCCGGCCAGCCAGAGCTGGTCGACGACCGTGCGCAGGTCCGTGGCCGAGACGAGGTAGTCGCCCGGCGCGGCGCCCGGCGCCACGGGATTCGTTGAGTCGTCGAGCTGGATCACGAGCCCCGGGCCCTCGAGGGCCACCAGGCCGCCGTCGAGGCGCGCCTCCTCGAGGCTGTCGTTGAGCGAGCTGACCAGGGCCCCGTTGCCCTGTCCGCTCTGCTCCGCGGCCTGGATGCGCTGGCGCAGGTCCTGGATCTCCGCCTTCAGGGTGTCCTGGGTGTCCTGGAGCTCCTGAGCGGTCTGGCGCAGGGTCGGCAGCTCGCTGCTGGCGTACCGGGTGACGGTCGTCTCGGATCGCAGCTGGGCGGCGACGAGGAAGCCGAGGACCAGCAGGGCCGCGCCCAGGGTGATCTGCCAGCTCGGCACGCGGCCGCGGACGAGGGAGGTCATCGGGCCGCGCGGCGATCACGCCGGATGAGGAGGAGCCCAGCCCCGAAGAGGACGGCCAGGACGATGACGGCCACCACGAGCCCCAGGGGCGAGCCGCTGCCGCTCGAGCCGGGGGCCTGGCTGGGCGCCTGGACCGGGGCCACGGACGGCGCGCCGGGGCCGGGCGTGGCGGCCGGGCCCATGCCCGCGCCACTGCCCTCCCAGCCGGGCGGGGTGGCTCCGGGCGGTGCCTGAAGGGGGCCGTAGGCCGTGGGCCTGGCGGCCCCGATGTGGCCCAGCCAAGCGGCCTGGAAGGCGGCCACGTCGCCGCCCGTCGCCGAGCTGAAGGCCTCGTCGTCCGTCACGCCCCCAGCATAGGAGCGGATGAGGGCCACGAGCTTGGGCTGGCCGTAGGCCGTGACGAGGTAGTCGACCGCGGAGACGGCCTCGGCATAGCTGAGGTAGAAGAGGTCCTGCCGCTCCGGGAAGGGGCCCTCGAGGCTGGTCAGGGGCATGATCGTGCCGTTGGCCACGGCGGCCCGGACCCGTCCCTGGTCGGCCGCATCGTCGCCCTCCGACTCGTAGACGGCCAGGCCCTCGTTGAGCCACAGCGGCGGCGCGTTGATGGGGTTGTGGGTGGCCGTATCGAAGACGAGGTGGGTCAACTCGTGGGGGATGACCGTGCTCACCCAGTCGGAGTCGATCTGGTCGGGGTCGATCTCGGCGAACAGTGTGCGGATGGACGGGATGGCCTGGCCGGCCACGAACTCGCTCGTGCCCGGCCCCAGGGCGCCGTCGAGGCCCTCTGCGGAGTCGTAGATGAAGAAGTCGATGGGCTGGGTCTCGGTGACGCCCAGCAGCTTGGCCACTCGGGCCACGGCGTCATCGCCGATCCTGACCGCCTTCTGGGCGAATGTGGCATCCCCGTCGTACCAGTGGAGACGGACCAGCTTGCCGACCAGGGTGTGCCAGCTGTAGCGCGCGTCGGTGACGGTGATCGAGCCGCTGGGGCCCAGGCTGGCCGTGCCGTCCGCGGCCACGACCCGGAAGCGATAGCCGATGGTCGTGTTGGGCACGACGTGCTCCTCGTCCGTGACCGTGGCCAGGGAGGAGCCGCGGCCCGTCACGACGGCCGGGGTGACGAGGGTCGTGGCCTCGCCCGGGACCTGGGTCAGCAGCTCGACCCGGGCCGGGGCCGACGACGCGCTGAAAGGCTGGCGGAAGACGAGCGCGGCGCCCAGCCGGCCGCTGGCGGAAGGCTGCTCGAAGGTGACCTGGGCACTCGCCGCGACGACCGGGGAGGGCCGCAGTCCGGTCGGGCCGAGAAGGCCGCCGAGGAGGGCCAGGGCGGCGAGCGTCGCGAGGGTCCGCGGGCGCACCGGGCTCGGCGCGCGCCGACGGACGGAGCTCGGGTTCATCGGGTGCATCGGGTGCATCGGGCGCATCGGGCGCATCGGGCGCGGCTCATGGCGCCCAGGCCAGGCTGGCGAAGCGAAGCAGCCCGACCCCGGACGTCCCGGCCCCCAGCAGCCCCGTGCGGCTCAAGGCGAAGGCCGGTTCATAGGCCACCGGGATGATCGGCGCCTGGGCCTGAAGGATGCGCTGCGCTTCGTCGTACGTGGCCTTCCGCTGGGCAGCGTCGGCCGTCGACGCGGCGGCCTCGATGGCCGCGTCATAGTCCGGGTCCGACCAGGCGCCGTAGTTCGCGCTGGAGCCGGTGGTCAGGAGCAGGCCCAGGAAGTCCTGTGCGTCGGGGTAGTCGGCGATCCAGGACAGGCCCCACATCTGGGGCGGATCGCTGGCCAGGCGGTCGAAGTAGCCGCTGGTCAGTTCCTCGACCGTGATGTCGAGACCGAGATTGGCCTTCAGCTGGCGGGCGATGGCCTCGTCGTAGGGAAAGCCGCCGGAGTCGAGGGTCACGGCCGGCAGGCCCTCGCCATCGGGATAGCCGGCTGCCGCCAGCCGGGCCCGGGCCGCGGCGGGGTCGTAGACCGGCTGGAAGTCGGTCGTGCTGCGGCCCGGGATGCCCGGCGGCACGATGGACGTGGCCGGCTCCAGGAAGCGGTTCGAGAGCCGGACCAGCTGCTTCCAGTCCACGGCCTGGGCGAAGGCGCTGCGGACCCGGGCGTCGTCGAAGGGCGGACGGGTCGTGTCGAAGCCGTAGTAGTCGACGGTCGGGCTGGCCACCGTGCGGAGCTGCGGGCCCAGGGTCCGATCGTAGGCGATCCAGGCGGCCGCGGAGGCGGAGACCGGCACGTAGTCCACGTCGCCGGACTGGAAGGCGTCGATCGGCGCGGTGGTGCCGGTGTCGGTGACGATCTCGATCGTGCCCAGCGGCGGCAGGCCGGCCCAGTAGTGCGGGTTGGCCTCGAGGCGGATCGTCGATCCGTCCTGGCTGGTGGGCACGTAGGCCCCGGAGACGACGAGTCCGGCCGGCAGCTGGTCGCTCGCCGCGGCGGCGGGGATGCTGGCCGGCACGACGGCCAGGGAGGGCGAGGCGGCCGCGGCCGGGAAGTAGGCCGCCGGGCGGCTGAAGTCCACGGTCACGGTGTCGCCGCTGGCGTGGATGCCTACGGCCTCCGCACCGGCGCGGCCGGCCAGCCGATCCTGGGCCCCCACGACATCGCCCAGCAAGGAGGCCAGGGGCGACGGCTGGGCCGGGTCGAGAAGCCGCAACCAGCTGCGCACGACGTCCGCGCCGGTCAACGGGGTGCCGTCGCTGAAGGTCAGGCCGCTGCGCAGCCGGAACGTCACCTGGCGAGCGTCGGCGGAGGTCGTCCAGCTGGCCGCCAGGGCCGGTTGGACCCGGGAGGCCGCATCCAGGGAGGTCAGCGTCTCGTCGACCTGGGCCAGGACCTGGGCCGTGTCGGCGTCGCCGGCCAGGGCCGGGTCCCAGGTGCTGGGGGCGGCGACGACGATGCGGGCGTCGACCCCGTCCGGATGGCGGGCCGCGTTCCCGACCCCGCTGCCGGTCGAGGCCCGTGGCGAGACGAGCTGGACTGCCCCGGCGCCACCGGCAGGGCTGCCCCCTGCGCTGGCTCCGGGCGCGGCGGCAGGGGCGCCGAGGACGATGCCCAGGTGCCCCGCGCCAGCCACCAGGGCGATGCTGACCAGGAGGACGACCACGGCCGTCGCCGCCCGCCGGGCGGACGAGGCGGCGCCTGGCGCGACCGTTCGTGGCTCATCCGCCGGCGACCGATCTTCCCAAGGCTGATCGGGCCAGGGCCGGCCGGGCTCAGGAGGCGGCAGATCGCGCTGGGAAGGGGCCATGCCAGCCGCAGTCTAGGTGAGGCGGTACCGAAGCAGGAGCAGGCGCCCCGCCCGATGCACGGAGCGCAGTTCGCCCCACGGCGCGTGGTCGGCGTCGAAGGCCCGGCCCTCGACGAGGGCCAGCCGCGCCTGGTCCGGGCTGCGCCCGACGAGTTGCGGGGCCAGGGACAGGAAGAGCTCATCGACGAGCCCCGCGGCCAGCAGCTCGCCGAGGAGGTGCGGCCCGCCCTCACAGACGACCACGCGGGCTTCCAGGCGTCCGAGGAGGCCGACCAGATCCGCCGTGCTCACCGACTCCCCCTCCGCGACGGCTTCGACCCGAACCTGCGGCTGGAAGCTCGAGCTCCCGAGCTGCCGGGCCCCGGACGTGGTCGTGGCCACGACCACCGGCACGTCGGTCGCGCTGAGGCCCGGATGCCGGGGGTCGAGTGCCCCGCTGGCCGTGACGATGACCGTGGTCGGCTGGCGGGCCAAGCCCAGGTCGGCCCGCCAGGCCTCCAGCAACGCGGCCTGGGCGCGGGCCACGCGGCGGGGCGTCCATTCGTGGGTCGGGGCTGCCCGGACCGTCCCGGCGGCCACCAGGACGACGTCGGCCAGGGCGCGCAGGAGGCCCATCTGGAAGCGGTCAGCCCTCGAGAAGCCGCTGATCTCGCCGCCGCCCGTGGCCCCCGTGCGGTCGAGGGCCACCACGCCGTCGAGGGTCGTCACGAAGTTGGCCACGATCGTGGGCCGGTCGGCGCGGAGCGGCAGGCCCAACGGCCCGTCGTGCAGGGCTTCGAGCTCGGGAGGCATGGGGACCCCGCGGCTGGTGCGGGAGCGGGGCGCGGTGACGTCGGGGTCGTCGGTGACCTTCGCGGCGGCGGGCTCGGGCGCCAGGTAGAGCGCCTGCAGAGGCTCCAAGGCGGATGTCGGGCCCTTGGGGCTCACCCCCGGCGGAGGCCGGCGATGTCGAAGAACTCGCCGCGCAGGCTGGCCTGGTCGATGTACTCGCCGCGATAGGAGGTCGTGCGCGTCTTGGGGTGCAGCTCACGGACCCCGCGCATCTGGGTGCAGAGGTGGTGGGCCTCCAGGTAGACCGCCACGCCGTGGGGCTCCATGAGCCGGACCAGCTCGTCGGCGATCTCGTGGGTCATCCGCTCCTGGACCCCGAAGCGGCGGGTCACGACCCGCACCAGGCGGGTGAGCTTGCTGATGCCGATGATCTGCTCGTGGGCGATGTACCCGACGTAGGCCGAGCCGAAGAACGGCAGAGCGTGGTGCTCGCACAGGGCGAAGAACGGGATGGGCCCCTCCACGACCTGGGCCAGGTGGCAGTTGGCGCCGCCGTGGCACTCGGTCGGGAAGGCGGTCAGGAGCTTGGGGTCGCCCTCGTAGCCGATGGTCGCGTCGTACAGCGCCTGGAGGTGGCGGCGGGGGGTGGTCTGGGTGCCCTCGGTGTGGAGGTCGAGGCCGAGGGTGGTGAAGATCTCGGCCAGGTAGCCCTCGAAGCGTTCGCGGTCGGCGTCGCTGAGGGTCCGATGGTGGATGAGTTCGAAACTTTCGTCGTCGCCGACGTCGACGGGCTGGTGATGATGGTCGCGGTGAGCGGTATCGAGCATGGGTGTCCTACGGGCTGCGGGGCTGACACCCTCATGGTACGCGTGGGCCCCCGGCCTCGGGTTCGGCCGTCAGGCGAGCCCAGGCCCGGCCCCCAGGCGGGCGGCCCGGCCGCGGCGAATCAGGCCGTGGTCACGTAGCCGCGCTGCTTGTCGACCACGTTCTGCAGCGGTCGATCGGCCAGCCAAGTCTCCAGCTGGGCCCGGAAGAGGGTCATCAGGGCGTCCTCGAAGCCGGCGAAGTCGCCGGCCATATGAGGCGAGACGAGGAGGCCCGGCACGCGCCACAGCGGGTCGTCCGGCGGCAGCGGTTCGGCGGTGAAGACGTCGATGGCGGCCCCTCCCAGCCGCCCCGCCCGCAGGGCCTCGACCAGGGCGGCCTCGTCGAGGACCGCGCCGCGACCGATGTTGACGAGGACGGCATCCTGGTCCATGGCCCCCAGCTGGGCCGCGCCGAAGCTGCCCCGGCTCTCCGACGTGGCGGGCAGGACCAGGATCACGAAGGCAGACCCGGGCAGGATCGCGGCCAGGTCGGCGATGGCCTCCACCTGGCCGAACTCGGGATCCGGACGCGCGGTCCGCGCGACGAGCCGGGTCTCCAGGCCCACGGCTCTCAGGAGGCGAGCGGTGGCCCGGCCGATCCCGCCGGCACCCACGACGACGGCCGTCCGTCCGGCCAGGGGGTGGTAACGGTGCTGCTCCCAGCGGCGCTCGCGCTGGGCCACCACGGTCGTGCTGATGTCAGCCGCGAAGTGGAGCATGAGGGCCAGGGCGTACTCGGCCATGGCGCGGTCGAACACGCCGCGCGAGTTCGTCAGCACGACGCTCGAGGCGACCAGGGCCGGGAACAGCACGCCGTCCACGCCCGCGGTGGCGGCGTGGATCCAGCGCAGCCGGCGGGCGGCGGCCCAATGGGCCTCGACGTCGCGACCCCGACCCTGCCACAGGAGGATGGCGTCCGCACCGCTCAGGTCGGCGTCGCGGAGGGGTGGCCGGGCGAACGTGTAGCGGGCGCCGGCCGGGGCAGGCAGGAGGCCCGCGGGCGGGTCCGCGGCCGTGCCGCCCACGACGAGGACCGTCCGCGCCTGCCGGACCGTGGCGCCCTCCTCGTCGATCGTGGTGCCCTGCGGCTCGATCGTCGCGCGCTGCGGGTCCGGCATGGGCCTATCTTGACAGGCACCCCTGCGAGGCGACGATAGGCCTGACGGCAACACGATGAGGGAGGCACGCCATGGACGACCCTGATCCGGCCCGGGATCTCCAGCGCGGGACCGCCTACGACCTCGAGCCGATCATCAGCGACGCGCCCACCGTCGGCGCGGCCGATCCGGCCGAGGAACGGCTCCAGCGGCTCATCCCGCTGCGTCTCGTGACGAGCGGGCCGCGGCCCGAGTTCTGCTCCTATCGTTCCAAGCGCGGCAAGCGCTGCGACGAGCTGGCGCGCTGGCGTGAACGGGACGGAGCCCGCGGCTACTGCGACCGTCATCGGGCCAGCGTGGGCCTTGACGATCCGACCGCCTGAGGCGGCAGCGCGACGCGGGTCCGACCGACAGGCCATCATGCACCGATGACCAGCCCCGAGCAGACGACCAGCCCCGCGCCCATCGCCTCCGAGTCCACCCGGGCCATCGATCCCAGCGCGGCGCCCAGCGGCGACGGCTGCGTGGAGTGCCTCGCCGCCGACGCCTGGTGGTTCCACCTCCGCCGCTGCGCCCAGTGCGGCCACATCGGCTGCTGCGACGCATCGCCCTCGCAGCACGCGCGCGCCCATGCCGTCGCGGCCGGCCATCCCATCATCTGCAGCTTCGAGCCCGGCGAGGACTGGTTCTGGGACTTCGATCGCGAGGCCTACCTCGATGGGCCGGCCATGACACCGCCGCTCCACCACCCCATCGACCAGCCGGTCCCCGGCCCGACCGGCCGCGTCCCCCGCGACTGGATGCGGCAGCTCCGGTAGCCATCACCGCGACCCACCGGCCCTCGCCCCGCCCGTGGAGGCCCTAGCCGCCGTCCTCGGCCTCCTCTTCGTCGTCGTCGTCCTCTTCGAGGTCGCCGGCCGAATCGGGGTCCCCTACCCCACCCTGCTCATCCTCGGGGGCTTGGCCCTGGCCTTCGTGCCGGGCCTGCCGCAGCTGGCCCTCGAGCCCGACCTGGTCCTGCTCGTCTTCCTGCCGCCACTCCTCTTCGGGGCCGCCTTCGAGACCTCGCTGCGGGACCTGCGGGCCAACATCGGGCCCATCAGCAGGCTGTCCGTGGGACTGGTCATCTTCACCATCGGGGTCGTGGCCGCAGTGAGTCAGGCGGCCATCCCGGAGCTGGGCTGGGGAGCGGCGTTCACCCTGGGGGCCATCGTGGCCCCCACCGACGCCCTGGCCGCGACGACCGTGTTCCGCCGCCTGCGGGTGCCGGCCCGGGTGGTCACGATCCTCGAGGGCGAAGGGCTGCTCAACGATGCCACGGCCCTCATCGCCTACCGCACCGCGGTCCTGGCCACGGTGAGCGGGACCTTCATCGTGGACCAGACGGCCGTCAGCTTCGTCGTCGCCGGCCTGGGCGGGATCATCCTGGGGGCCGTGGCCGCCATCGTCGCCGGGTTCGTGCTCGGGCGTCTCGACGATCCGCCCGTCGAGGTGGCCATCTCCCTCCTCGTCCCCTTCGCGGCCTACCTCCCGGCTGACGAGCTGGGCCTCTCCGGCGTCCTGGCCGCGGTCGTCGCCGGCCTCGTCCTCGGCCGCCGCTCACCCACCATCCTGACCCCCGACAGCCGGCTCCTGGGTGCGGCCACGTGGGGCATGGTGACGTTCATCCTCAACGGCTTCGCCTTCATCCTCATCGGCCTCGAGCTGCCGGAGGTGATGGCCGGACTGGCCGGTCAGCCGCCGATCGATCTCCTCTTCGACGTCGTCGTGGTCTGCCTCACGGTCATCGTGGCGCGGTTCGTGTGGACCTTCGTGACGGCCCGACTCCGCGGCTCGGCCGTGAGCTCCATGTCGCGGATCGATCGACGGCTGGGCAAGGGCGTCATGTTCCTCATCGGCTGGTCGGGCCTTCGGGGAGCGGTGTCCCTGGCCGCGGCCCTGGCCCTGCCGGTCGGCTTCCCGGCCCGCGACCTCATCCTCCTTCTGACCTTCGCCGTCATCCTGGCCACCCTGGTGGGCCAGGGCCTGACCCTGCCGCTCGTCGTTCGCGGCCTCAGCCTGCACGGCGTCGAATCGGAGCGGAACGAGGAGACGCTCGCCCGCGCCACGGCCAACGCCGCAGGCGTGGCCGCGGCCGAGCGGCTACGCGAGGTCTGGCCGGCCCATCTGCCGCTGCTCGACCGGATCTCAGCCACCTTCGAGGACCAGGCCCGCCACCTGGCCACGGACGACCCGGAGGAGACGCGGGAACGCGACCAGGAACGCATCGAACACGAGACCATCCGGCGCGAGGTCCTGGCCGCTCAGCGGGGATCCGTCATCGACCTCCGCGATCGCGGCGAGATCAGCGACGACGTGCTGCGCACGATCGAGCGCGAGCTCGACCTCGAAGAGCTGCGCATGGAGGCCTGAGGGCTAAAGGACCTCCTCGACCGTCCGATACCACTTCATCCGCCTTCACCGCCCGGGTCGCTCCTCGGCTGCGCACCACCGATCAGTCGTGGAGCGTCGGTCTAGACCGATCGACGAGCGATGTCGAGGCCGAAAAGGAGGCGGTCCGACTCCCGTCATGAAGATGTCGCTATCGCGGTCGCGGTCGGGATCTCAGTCGCTCGAAGCCGTCATCGGCCCGGATCGGTCAGGCTTGCGGCCTCGAGGTGTAGATGGGCCTCCCGGCACTAGGAAAGGCGCCCGACACGCGTCCGATCAATAGTCGTAGCCGCTGTCGTCGGTGGGCGAGGTGGCCGCGCCCCCGCCCGAGGT
>DASUKL010000111.1:0-2739 GCA_036278755.1 Candidatus Limnocylindrales bacterium
GTCGGGCGCCTGCGCCGTCTGCTCGGTCATCGGGGCCGTCGATCCGGTCACCGCAGGGCGGACTCCAGGGCCACCCGGGCGTCCGTGCCAGGATCGCGGTCCTTGACGATGACCGCCGTGGCCAGGCCCAGGCCCTCGCGCGCGGCGAACTCGCCGCCGAGGGTCCGGGTGCCGGGCACGACCACCGCCCGCTCCGGCACGACCAGTGGCCGCTCCGGCGTGCCGCTCAGGACCGTCTCGCGGACGAGGTCGTAGAGACGGCTCGTCCCGGTCAGGATGACGCCTGCCCCGATGACCGCGCCCCGCCGCACCAGCACGCCTTCGAAGAGCCCCGCCTGGGCGCCCACGAAGACGTCGTCCTCGACGATCACCGGCCGGGCCCCCGGCGGTTCGAGCACCCCACCGACCTGGACCCCGGCGGCGAGGTGCACGCCGGCCCCGACCTGGGCGCACGAGCCCACGAGGGCGTGGGAGTCGACCATGGTGCCCGAGCCGATCCAGGCCCCGACGTTGACGAAGGCCGGCGGCATGATGGCCACACCCGGCTCGAGGTGGACGCCGGCCCGGACGCTCGTGCCGCCGGGCACGATGCGCCAGTCGCCGATGAGCAGGTCCTTGGGCGGCAGACCCACCCGATCCCGGAACTGGAAGACGCCGCCCACGTCCCACGTCCAGGTCGCCCGATCAGCGAAGCAGGCCAGGATGTCGGCCTTGACCTCCGGGTCCACGCGCCAGCCGTCGGGGGCTCCCGGGTCGGGCCAGGCAGCCCGCCGCGTGCCGTCGTCGAGGGCGTCGAGGATGTGGCGCACGGCGGGCTCGGGACGGGCGGGTGCGGCGCTCATGCCGGCACCTGGCTGGGCTCGCCGGTCCCACCCGGCGCCGCCACGTCGCGGGCCGCGCCGGCCACATCGACCGCGGCCTGGGCCAGCAACCCGGCCGCGCCGAGGACGAGCGCCAGCTGCTCCCGGGCCCGATCCTCGAGCGGCAGGAGCGGCAGCCGATGGCGGTCCTCGAGGAGACCCATGAGGCTCAGGGCGGCCTTCACCGGGACGGGGTTGGGGCCACCCGCGAAGTTGGCCCGGAAGAGCGGCAGCCAGCGGGCGTGGACGGTCCGCGCTCCCTCCCAATCGCCCGCTCGCGCGGCGGCGCAGAGGGCGGCCATCTCGGCCGGGATCTCGTTGCTGGCCACGGAGACCACGCCGTCGCCGCCCATGGCCAGGAGGGCCAGGGTCCAGGCATCGTCACCGGACAGCACGGCGAAGCCGCGGGGCCGGTCGCGGATGACGGTGGCGATCTGCTCCAGGTTGCCGGAGGCCTCCTTGACGCCGACGATGCGAGGATGGGCCGCCAGCCGCAGCTGGGTCTCGGCGGCCAGATTGGTGCCGGTCCGCGAGGGGACGTTGTAGAGGACGATCGGCAGATCGCCCTCCTCGGCCACGGCCGTGAAGTGTGCCGCAAGCATGCGCTGGTCGGGCCGGTTGTAGTAGGGGCAGACGACGAGGGCGGCGTCGGCGCCCAGGGCCGCCGCGCGCCGGGTGGCCGCGATCGTGGCCCGGGTGTCGTTCGTGCCCGTCCCAGCGATGACCGTCACCCGGCTGCGCGACGGCTGCTCGGCTCGGGCCTCGAGGGTGATGGCCACGACGCGCTCGCGCTCGTCGAGGCTCAAGGTGGGCGTCTCGCCGGTCGTGCCGCACGGCACCAGGCCGTCGATGCCGGCCAGGATCTGCCAGCGGACGAACCGGCGGAGGGCCGCCTCGTCGAGGCCGCCGTCGGCAGCGAAGGGGGTCACGAGGGCGGTGAAGGCGCCCGAGAGGCGGGGGGTCGATGGCATCGGAAGGTCCTTTCGGTGTTCGGGTCTGTCGGGAGTCGGGTGATCGGTGTCCGGCCGCTGGTCGGGCGTCCGGATCGGGTGTTCGGGCTCGGTGGTCGGTCGTCCGATCAGGCCACCGCGGCGACGAGGTCGTCGAGCACGTCCTCGAAGGGGTGGAGGCCGGCCGGACGGGGACGGGCCAGGAGCCACGTTCCGGCGGCCAGGGCGCCGGCCGCGTAGGCCGAGCGGTCGCGGGCCGTGAGGCGCAGCTCGAGCGTCTCGCCCGGCGCATCGAAGCCCACCAGGTGCATCCCCGGCGCGGCCCCGGCCCGCACGACGCTCACCTCCAGCTCGTCGCTGGCCGCCGGGCCGGCTCGGTCCACGGCGGCCAGCTGGCGCTTCCTGGGGTGCGCGGCCATCAGCCGACGCGCCAACTCCTTCGCCGTGCCCGAGGGGCGATCCGCCTTGGCCCGGCGGTGCCACTCGACGATGAATGGGTCGTAGGCCTCGACGGGCCCCAGGAAGCGGGCGGCCGATTCGACCAGCCGCCCCAGGAGCGCCACGCCCAGGCTGAAGTTGGCCGCCGCGACGGCCGCCGCGCCGTAGGCGACGAGCAGCTCCTCGATCCGTTGGCGGTCGGCCTCCCAGTCGGTGGTCCCGATGACCAAGGCCCGGACCCCGCCATGGAGGGCCGCCGCGACGTTGGCGCAGACCTGTGGTCCGCGGCTGAACTCGTAGGCCAGCTCGACCCCGGCGAAGATCTCCGGGCGGTGGCCGGCCGGCCCGGGGCGCCCGAGGAGCCGCGGTGTCTCAGCCGCCGCAGCGGCCTGGGTCGCCAGGGCGCGGCCCATCGGCCCGTCGCCCAGGATGATCGTGCTGACCATGTCTCGTGCCGCTCCTTCACTGGGGAGGAGCCGCCGGGTGGAGGT
>DASUKL010000112.1:0-8528 GCA_036278755.1 Candidatus Limnocylindrales bacterium
TTGCTGGCGAAGAAGGCCTGCTCGCCGGCGGAGAAGAGGAACTCCTCGGCGCACTCGCGGCAGGTCAGTGTCCGATCCTGGTACACCCTATCCGGACCTCCACGATGGGCGGCATCGACATGCCGCCGGGTGCCACCGGTCGAAGCAGCACGGCGGGGCGCGTGGGCCTGGGGGTACGGACCCGCGTGCTCGGATCGGGCTTGCCGACCGGACGTCTCGGCCGACTATACGCGGGCCGAAACCGCGCGACAGCACGATTCCGCAACGCCCGGTGCAGAATCCGCGAGGTGTCGAGGAGGCCGGAACCCATGCCCAGGCCGCATCGTCATGGCTTCATGTCCTCCACCGCGCGCCTGCTGCTGGCCGCCGTCATGGGCCTGGCAGTCGCCGGATGCGGCGCGACTAGCCGGACAAGCCAGCCCTCTGCTTCACCGACCTCGACGCCCGAAGCGTCCGCCACGCCCGACGCCACCGCCCTGAGCCATCCGACCGGGCCCACCGACGTCCTGCTCCGCTATGCGATATCCGGCGGCTACTGGTCGACCCCGGCGGACTCGCTGCTCGTGGCGGTGCCGAGGTTCACCCTCCTCGGCGACGGGAGCGTGCTCTCCTACGATCCGGACGAAGCGACCGACACCGCTGGCGCCCCGCTCCACCGAGCGACGATGGCCGAGGCCCAGGTCCAGGCCCTCCTGGCCTTCGCCCTCGATGGCGGTGGCCTACGAACGGCGGCCGACAAGGTCGATCCCCCGGGTGTCCTCGTGTCGGACGACCAGACGACCGCATTCACCGTCGACGCCGACGGGGTCGACCGCACGGTCCAGGCCTACGCTCTCGATACCGACGTCTCGGCGCCGGGCACCACCTGGGCCGCGCTCCAGGCTTTGGCCCACCGACTCAGCGACGTCCCGGCGTTGATCGCGGACGGTGGGGCCACGGACGCTGGCACGTTCTCCCCCACCGCCTACCGGGTCTTCCTACTGCCTGGCACGGTGGCCCAGCCGTTGCGCGATTGGCCGTGGCCCGACATCGCCCCGGAGGACTTCAAGGCCTCCGGCCAGGACGCGGTGCGCAGCACGACGCTCACGCCCGATCAGGCTCGAGCCCTGGCCGTTGAACCGGGGGCCGGGATCTCGGTCCCCGTCCTGGGCAGTGACCGCGCGCCGTACGTGGTGGTGCTGGTCCCCCTCCTGCCCGACCAGGTGCCCTGAGCCGAGGGATCGTCGGCCGGGAGGGTCAGGCGTACTCCTCGGCATAACGCTCGGCCTCGGCGAAGCTGGTGAATCGGGTCTGGCTCTTCTGGAACCAGAGCTTGACCTCGCCCGTGGGGCCGTTGCGGTGCTTGGCCAGCCGGAGATTCACGACCTCGCCCTCGGCGTCGGCGTCCTCCGCGTTGCGCTCGCGCTCGCGCCACAGGAAGAGGACGAGGTCGGCGTCCTGCTCGATGCTGCCGGACTCCCGCAGGTCCGAGAGGCGCGGTTCCTTTGACTCCCGCATCTCGGCCTGCCGCGAGAGCTGGGAGAGGGCCAGTACGGGCACCTCGAGCTCGCGGGCCAGGGCCTTCAGGCTGCGCGAGATCTCACTGACTTCCTGGACCCGGTTGGCGTCGCGGGAGGCGACGTTGGCCTGCATCAGTTGGAGGTAGTCGACGATGAGCAGGTCGAGCCCCGACTCCGCCTGCAGCCGACGGGCCTTCGTGCGCAGCTCCATCGAGCTGATGTTGGGTGTGTCGTCGATGAACACGGGCGCCTCGGCCAGGGCGTTCATGGCCGGCGCGAGGCGGGTGAAGTCCATCTCCTCGAGGAAGCCCGTCCGCAGGCGCTGGGAGTCGATCTTGGCCACCGAGCTGAGGAGGCGCAGGACGAGCTGCTCCTTGCTCATCTCGAGGCTGAACAGGCCGACGGTCTTGCCCTCGTTCACCGCCGCGTGCTCGGCCACGTTGAGGGCGAAGCTCGTCTTGCCGATGGATGGCCGCGCGGCCAGGATCACGAGGTCGGACTTCTGGAGGCCGGTGGTTAGCGTGTCGAGGTCGCGGAAGCCCGTCCGGACCCCGCTCACCTCGCCCTTGTGGGCGTGCAGGTAGTCGAGCCGATCGTAGGCCGCGTAGAGGAGCTGACGGAGGGGGCTGAAGCCCGCCGCCACGCGCTTCTGGCTGACGGCGAAGAGCTCCTGCTCGGCCCGGTCGATGGCCTCCGAGATGTCGGGGCTCTCTTCGTAGCCGATGCCTGCGATCCGGCCGGCGGCGCCGATGAGGTTGCGCAGGACCGCTTTGCGCTCGACGATGCGGGCGTAGTGGACGGCGTTGACGGCGGTCGGGGTGAGGTTCATGAGGCTGGCCAGGTAGGCCGAGCCACCGGCTTGCTCGAGGAGGCCGCCCCGCTCGAGCACCTCCGAGACCGTGACCACGTCGACCGGCTCGCGGCGCTCGTAGAGGTCGAGGACCGCGACGTAGATGTCCTTGTGGGCCGGGCGGTAGAAGTCCTCCGGGCGCAGGATCTCGGCCACCTCGATGACCGCGTCGCGGTCGATCAGGAGCGCGCCGAGGACCGATTGCTCAGCCTCGATGGATTGCGGCGGAAGACGGTCGATGGACATGTCCGGCTCCGACTGGACGCTTGGGCAGGGTCCTCATCGTGGCCGACCGGGCGGCCTGGCTCCAGCGGTCCATCCACGAAGTCCATCCACGAGGTTGGGCGGGGCCTGTGGACGACGTGGATGACCTGGGGGTCAGTCGAGGCGGCGGATGACCCCGATGAGCTTGCCCTGGATCCGAACGTCCTCGTAGTACATGGGCTCGTAGCGGCTGTTGGCGGGCTGTAGCCGGACCCGGCCCGACTCGCGGAAGAAGCGCTTCAAGGTGACCGCGTTCTCCTCCACCTGGGCGACCACGATGTCGCCATCGCGGGCCGTCTCCTGGGGCCGGATGACGACGAAGTCGCCGTCCTCGATATGGGCGTCGATCATCGAGTCGCCGCGGACCTTGAGGACGTAGGCATCGCCGCCAGGGGCCAGGATCTCAGGCACGGAGAGGGTCTCCGTGGCGTCCTGATAGGCCTCGATAGGACCGCCGGCCGCGATCTCGCCGACGACCGGCAGGAGGTGGCTCTCCTGAGGCCCGACCTGGGGCAGGAGCTCCGCCGTGAGCCCGGCGTGGAGGGCCGCCGTGGGCGTGAGCCGGATGGCCCGGGAACGGGAGGCGCCACGCTCCAGGAAGCCGTCGCGTTCGAGGCTCTCGAGATGGTGATGCACGGCCGAGGTCGAGGCCAGGCCCACGGCCTGGGCGATCTCGCGCACCGAGGGCGGGTAGCCGCGGGCCCGCAGGGTGGCCGCGATGTAGTCGACGATCTTCTGCTTGCGGGCCGCATCGTGTTTCGTCACGCGGGTCCTCCTCCGTCCGGATCGAGTGCCCAACATACTCGAACGCATGTTCGATTGTCAAGGGCGATGTCCGGCCCAGACAGCCGAGGGGCCGAAGGGGGCTCGCTATACTTCCGGTCCGATGCCCGGATCACGGCGGTCTGCAGGCCGAGGCGGCCTGTTCCGGACCCTCAACCTGCTCGCCTTCATGCCCCTGGCGTCGCGTGCCCCGACCTACGGTCGGCTGCTCCTGGCCCTCGTCCAGGACGAGCGCGTGCCCACGGCCCGCAAGGCGCTCCTGGTGGCTGCCCTGGGCTACGTGGCCCTGCCCGTCGACCTCGTGCCGGACTGGCTGCCCATCGTGGGCTCCCTGGACGATGTCGCGGTCACGGTGCTGGCCATCGACGCCTTCCTGGAGGCCGTGCCACGTGAGCTCCTCGACGAGAAGCTGACCGTCCTGGGCATCGATCGCCGGGCCCTCGACCGCGACCTGGCCCAGGTCCGGCGGGTCGTCCCGCGTTCCGTCCGCCGCCTGGCCGGCCTGCTGCCAGGGGCATTCGATCAGGCCGCCGGCCTCGTCCGCCGCAGCGGCATCGGCCATGAGTTGCGATCCTGGATCCTGAAGGAGGAACCTCGCGCGTGAAGGTCATCCTGACCGCTGACGTCGAGAAGCTCGGCAAGAGCGGCGAGCTCAAGGACGTCGCCGACGGGTACGCCCGCAACTACCTGATCCCCCACAAGCTGGCCGTGCCCGCAGCGGGCGGCGCCTTCCGGGCCTGGCAGCACGACATCGCCAGCCGGGAAGAGAAGCGCAAGCGCGAGCGCGAGGAGGCCGACATCGCGGCCACCCGCATCTCGAGCACGACCCTGACCATGGGTGTCAAGGTCGGCGAGGGCGGCAAGCTCTACGGCTCCATCACGGCCAAGGACATCGCCGATGCCCTCGGCCGGCGGGGCATCGTCGTGGACCGCCACAAGGTGGACCTCGAGGAGCCGCTCAAGAGCCTCGGCACGTACAAGGTCGCGGTCCACGTCTACGCCGGCCTGACGCCCGAGGTCACGGTCGTCGTCGAGCCGAAGGGCTAGGCCAGGCTCGGCCTTCCTCGCCCCTGCAGGATTCGCGGATCATCGGCAGCATGGCGCCATGCGAGTCGATCGGCCGTCTGACGGACGGCGGGCAGCGAACGACGAGCCCCGCGAGGATGTGGGGGTGGTCTGGGTCGATGAACGGGGCGCTGTCCTGGTGCGCTGGGAGGGCGAGCCGACCCTCGAGCGGGTCGAGAGCAACGTGCCGCCGCGTCACCGGCAGGCGGGATCGTTGCGGCGCGGACCCGCTCGTCCCGCCGGCGGCGGCAAGGTCCACGGGCTGGGCACGGAGCGTGAGCATGAGGCGCTCCTCCGCCGTTTCCTCGTTGATCTGGCGATTCCCCTGACCCAGCTGGATGAGCTCGAGATCCTGGGTCGAGGTCTGCTCCATCGGCGTCTGGCCGAGCTGCTCCAGCGCCTCGCCGCGCGCGATCAGCGGCAGGTGTCGGTGACCGCGGTCCCGCTCACCCGCCGACCATCGGACCGCCAGCTCGCCGCGCGGCTCCGCCGCCTCGCCGGTGCCGAGCTCCCCCGAAAGCTCGTCGGCCGCTACCGACTCCCGCCCCGCGAGCCGACGAGCTCCACTGGCCGGCCCCTCGACCCCGCCGCCGGGCGCCGGACCCTGCGCCCGGCTCGCCTGCCCGAGCGCCAGGAGATCGCCGAGGAGCTCGAACAGATGCTCGCGGATGAGCCCGATAGCGGAGCCCCGACCCGGCCGTTCAGCTGAGGTTGGGCACGGACGGCTGCACGGCCTCGGCCGGTACGAGGCCCATCCTGGCCAGCAGCGGGGGGCCGTCCTGGGTGGGGCCGAAGAGCGTGGCCGAGGCCTGGTTGTACTGCCAGACCAAGCCCAGGAATCCCAGCCCCGGCACCTCGCTGAGGCCGCGGCTGTGGCGCGGGAGGCCCTGCTCGTCGAAGATCGGCAGGTCCAGCCAGCCGAAGTCGGGCCGGTAGCCGGTGGTCCAGATGACGGTCCGGATGCCGGTCGTCGTCAGGTCGATCACCGGCCGTTCGGGCGGCACGAAGGACGAGCGGACGACGGGTTCGTCCGGCGCGTCGATGCCGGCGGCGGCGATGTAGCCGTCGATGGGTGGGCGGAGGCGCTGGTCGAAGAAGCCGTCGGCGCGAGCGAGCGCTTCCCCGAGCCCCGGGGCCAACGTCAGCTGCTCACCGTCGACGGCCCCGAGCCGACCGAGGAGGCCCAGGCCTCGGCTGGCCAGGGCCCGCAGGTCGACGTCATGGCCGCCCCCGTGGCCGGTCAGCTGGGGGTTGGCGGCCAGGCGGGCCCGCGGGTCCGGCAGTCGGTCGACCGTCGGCAGGGTGACGCCGAAGCGGGGGCCATCGGTGACCAGCGCCGCCAGCCAACTGAAGAGGTCCCGGCCCCGGTAGCGCCGCGGCGCCCAGCCGGCCGAGCCCATGGCGAGGTAGGTCTCGCGACCGGCATCGAGCAGCTCCTCGGCCAACTGGATCCCGGACTGGCCGCTGCCGACGACCAGCACGCCGCCGGGCGGCAGCGCGGCCTCGTTCGTGTAGTCATGGCTGTGCAGCTGGGTCAGGCGAGCCGGGAGCGCGTCCGCGATCGGCGGGCGGGTGGGGCGGTGGTAGGAGCCGGTCGCGACGATGAGGTGATCCGCCCGCAGGGTGCCCTGCGCGGTCTCGAGCTGGAACCCTGAGGGTCCTGGCCGCAGGGTGGCGCGGGCCACGGGGCACTCGAGGATCACGGGCGCGCCGATGACGGACGCGTACCGCGTCAGTCGCGCGCGGATCTCGTCACGGACCATGAACCCGTCGGGATCCGCGCCGTCGTAGGCGAAGCCGGGCAGCGCCGTGGTCCAGTTCGGCGTGACCAGGCAGAAGCTGTCCCAGCGGTCCTGCCAGCCGCCGCCCAGGCTGGGGCGAGCCTCGAGGACCACGTGCTCACGACCGGCCTGTGTGAGGAGGTGGCTGGCGCCCAGGCCACATTGGCCGGCTCCGATGATGGCGGTCTCGACCAACGATGGCACGGGCATGATCTTGGGCTCCCTGCGGGGCCGGCGACGAACCTGCCGGTCCACGGTCCGGACGGTAGGCCACGGTCCCGAGGTCCGGAAGTTCGAATCCCGTACTGGTCGCGGGCTTGCAGGCCGATGCCACAATCGCGTATGGCCCGCGGCGACTACTGCTCCTTCAACAAGGCCGTCGAGCACCTCGGCGACCGCTGGAGCCTGCTCATCGTCCGCGACCTGTTCCTCTCCGGCGGGCTCGGGTTCAACGCCCTGGCCGATGGGCTGCCAGGGATCAGCCGCTCGGTCCTCGCGGCGCGGCTGCGGAAGCTGCAGGACCTGGGCATCGTGGAACGGGAGGGTGAGCCGGGGCCGGGCCGGGCCCGGGGCTATCGGCTGACGTTCGCCGGGCGCGAGCTCCAGCCGCTCCTGGAGCACCTGCGCGGCTGGGCCGAGCGCTTCGTGCCCGAGGATCCGGCCATGATCGAACGGGATCCGGGGATCGTGCTGGCCTGGCTGGCCCGCCGGGTCGATCCTCGGCATGGTCCGCACCGCCGGGCGGTCATCGAGTTCGAGCTGCGGGGCACCAGCATGCCGCGCAGCTGGTTCGTCGTGGAGCGCGGCCAGCCCGCCTCGATCTGCGTGGAGGATCCCATGCTGCCGGCCGAGCGGTACGTCTTCGTCTCGAGCGACGTGCGCTCCATCGACCGGCTGGCGCGAGGCCTCACGAGCTGGGCGACGGCGGTGGCCGAGGGCTCCATCGAGGTCGCCGGGGAGCCATCGCTGACCCGATCCGTGGGCACCTGGTTGTCCGCGGCCACCGGCCGCCACGCGCTCGAGGTCGCCTGACCGCGTTCCCCCGCTGCCCCGTGGGCGGCGACGCGGCTCAGTAGGCCACGAAGCCCAGGCCGATGGCGATGACGCCGTAGGCGCAGATGGCCACGGAGGCCGCGGCAGCCACGATGGCCCAGCGTGAGACGCCGCGTTCGAAGACCGTGGCCAGGATGATCCAGAGCAAGGGTTGGACGTCGAGGCTGAAGCGGTAGCCGAACTGGGTCACGCCGACGTTGCCGTGAGTGACGATGGGGATCAGGGCCAGCCCCGTGCCGATGGCCGCGTAGGCCACCCGCCGGTCGCGCCAGCGAGCCCGGCCCAGCCACAGGATGAGCGGCGTGGTGAGGGGCACGGCCAGGCCCCACCAGGAGGGTTGCAGCCAGGGCGGGCTGTCGACGAAGTTCCAGCTCCGCAGGAAGATGGCGTACAGGTTGCGGGGGATGTAGCTCAGCGACAGCAGGCCGTCCTGATAGAACTGGTCGGCCTGGATGTCGGGGATGCGCACGTAGCCCAGGTCGACGACGGTCCCCCAGCGGGCCAGGTTGTAGGCCGCGTAGAAGGCCAGGGGGATGGCCAGCCCGATCCCGAAGCCGACGATGGTGCGCAAGGCTCGGACCCGATCGGTCGGCAGGCGGGGCGGCCAATCGAGGTCCAGGAGCATGGCCAGGAAGAACGGCGCGGTGAGCCCGACCGGCAGGCGGGCGATGGTGGCGCAGCCGAGCAGGAGGCCGACGAGGAAGGGGGCCCGATGAGCCAGGGCGGGCAGGAGCGCGGCCATGACGAAGAGCACGGCCACGGTCTGGCTGATGTACCAGGCCGAGCCGACCTCGGTCACGTACCAGAAGACGGTCCCGAAGCCGAAGACCAGGGTGAGCATCGACCGCGCCCGGAGCGACAGCGCGAAACGCCCCATGAGCAGCCAGGTCAGGGCCAGGGCCAGCCCGCCGAAGAGGGCCGAGGGGATCTGCTGGGCGAGGCCCGTCCCGAAGACGGCCACGAAGGGCATGAGCAGGATGGCCGGCATGGGCGGGTAGACGACGTACCAGCCGCTGCCGTTCGTGGCCGGCACGAGCTCGTTGAGCCAGCTGGGCGCCTGATCGAGGGCGATGCGGCCGTGGAGGAAGGCATCGGCCAGGCGGATGAAGTAGTCGTAGGGGGTGGGCTGGGCCGCCGAGCTGATGATGTACAGGGCCGCTCCGGCGAAGCCGATGGCCACCGCCAGCAGCAGCTCGTCGCTGCGCGAGAGGCCGGTCAGGTCCTCGATGGTCG
>DASUKL010000113.1:0-4154 GCA_036278755.1 Candidatus Limnocylindrales bacterium
GGGCGGATCGACGACGGAAGCGATCGTGGCGCGGATGTGGGCGGGACTGGGCATGGGTCTGGCGGCGGACCTATCAATGCGGCTTTATATCAACTCGCGTTGATGCTATGGCCCTCCCCGAGGCTTGTCAAGGGCGTGTCAAAGGGTGTGCTGGCCGGGGCCGGCAGTCTCCGATCCGCTTCTGGCAGGCCCGCGCCCTGGCCACTCTGGATCCTTGGCCAAACAATGCGGATTCGGCATCCTTATGCCCGAGCCTCTCGACGACCCCCACCTCTTGGCCACGCTGGAGCCTTCCTCGAGGCCGGATCACGCCTGATTCGTGGCCATACCGTGCGCCGGGCGAGCATCTGGCCACGTCGGGGGCATGTCGAGAGACTCGGAGAGCGCCGATCCGGACGAGCTCGGATATAACGCCTCGATTTCCACTCTGTTTGGCCACGATTAGGGCCCCATCCTCGCGCCGGAAGACAGCCAGCGATGAGTAGGGCGGGAACGTTCACCTCGGGCTGGTCAGGGCCGCTCGACGAGGGCCATCGCTCGGGCCGAAAGGAGCGGTTGCCGTCCTGGGACCACGGCTGTGCTGGTCGCGGGCTCGGGCTGGCCGCTGTTGCCGTCGATGACCGCCCGGTCGTCGAGCCGCTGGCGTGGCAGGCGGATGTCCATACGGACACATACCTGGCGGACCTCCGATCCTCGGGGACTGGATTCGAGTTGCCGTCCGAATCGTTGCCTTCTGTTGGGCCGTGGGCCATGCTCGCGGTCGCATGTGCTTCCGTCTCGGGAGCTATCGTGGGAGAAATCGAATGAACGCTCATGACGATCCTCCTGAGCCAGCTGAGAAGGTAGAGCATCGAATCGGTCTGGGTCCCGCAACTGACGCCAATCCCGCCACGCCTGAATCGCGGCATCCTGAACTGCATCCTGGGCTTCGTCGTTGCTACCGAGAAGGACTGCGGCGAGGTGGTACGCGTGGTCCAATCGCCCTTGGGTGAGACGATCGAAGATGTCTGCACGAGAACTCGCCGCGGGAGGTCCGGTTAACGGCACGACCTTGATCCCGTGGACACTGACCACACACTAAAGGCGCTTGGAGCAGACCACCGGTTCAATCTTCGCTGCTCGACGTGTAGCCTTCGGACTAGGCGGGGCAATACCGCCGACGCTGCCTAGATTCCTCAGTCCTGCGGCGAGGCAGGCCGGACGCGCTTCCACCTCAAGTGCTGAGGCGAGCCGGAAGCTTCCCTGTCACGAACGGCCGATCCGAGCGGGAACAATCATCCACAGGGCCTCAGCTCCGGATGGTCAGTCTGGCACGTGCGGATAGACCCCCAGGATCGTGCCGCTGGCGTCGTCGATCACGATCGTTCCGACAGGGCCCGGCGCGCCGGCCGTGCTCCAGGGCAGATCGTGGAGATCCAGAAGGTCGCCATTGACTTCCACGATCCACAGGACTCGGTCCGGATGGGCTGCCAGGGCCGCCTTCGGTAGGGCCGCCTCCAACCCCGCCGCATCGCGGGCCAGCACGGCCGTCTCGTTGATCACCGTCGGCGCACCATGGAGCTGCGGTGCGGCCAGCTCAGGGGTCTGCTCGTCGAGGTAGTGGCGGGCGATGGCTGCAGCTTCCCCGTTGGGCGTGACCGGCACGACGCCGTCGTCGATCGTCACCGCATAGTCGGTGTTCGCGGCGGGCAATGACCGGGCCGACTGGAGGGCGATGGCCGCGGCAGCCCCTTGGATCGCGATCGCGACCGCCAGGAGGAGCGCCAGGACGGCTCCGGCGACGAGCCTGGGTCGCGGCGATCGCCACTGAACGTTCTCGGCGCTCGGACGTCCGATGATCATGGGAGCCTCGCAGCGTGATCCGCGGGGGCGAGGATAGGCCCGTTGACCCGTTCGGGCAAGCTGAGGGGTCTTGTAGGGCGACAGCACGTGGGAGATCGCGACGGAGAAGCCCGATGAGGCCATCGACGACCCGGCCTTCGAGGACCGCATGGCGGACTGCTACTCGGACCTCCTGCGCCTGGCGCTTCTCCTCGTCGGCCGACGAGCCGAGGCCGAGGACGTCGTCCAGGCTGCGCTCGAGCGAGCCTGGCGGGCTCGTCAGCAGCTCCATGATCCGCAACGCCTGGAGCCGTGGCTGCGCCGGATCGTGGCCCGCGAGGCGTCGCGGTCTCGGGCGAGCACCTGGTCCCGGCTGCGAGCCGCGGGCCGCGACGTGGTCGACCTCTCCGTGCCCCAGACGCCCGGCTTGGCCCCGGACCTGGCCGTGGACCTGAATCGGGCCTTCGAGCACCTGCCGCCGGTCCAACGGGTGGCCGTCGTCCTCCATCACTACGCCGGCTACACGGTCGACGAGGTGGCCGAGCTGCTGGACGTGCCTCGCGAGACGGTCCGCTCGCGCCTCCGTCTGGCCATGGCGCGGCTGCGTCGGGAGCTGGACGCATGAGTGGGACGGGCCCTGGGCCGGGCCGCGACAGCGGCCGGGACGACAGGAGCGACCGCCGACACCGCATGTCGGACGAGGAGCTGGGCCGCAGCCTGGCCGCGCTCCTTCGCGCCAGGGCCACGAGCGTGACGACGACGCGGGACGAGGCCGCCGCGCGGGCCCGGGCAGCACGACTCGCTGCCGCGACCGGCCGCGGCCGGATCGTGCGCCGCGCCGTCGTCCTGGGCCTGGCCGCCGTGCTGGCCGTTGCCGGCCTGGGAGCCGCCTTCCTCCTCGCCCGACCGCCCCGCCCGAACCCCCAGCCGACCCCCAGCCTCCAAGCCGACCGATCGACGACCCCGAGCCCGAGCACTGCCCCGAGCTTCACCCCGCCGCCGTCCTTGGCACCGAGCCCGACCCCGGAACCCACGCCGGACCAACTGACGGCGACGTTCCACCTCCGACCCGTCGCGCCAGCGAGCACCGACATCGCCTTCGGCGACGCGCTCCACGGCTGGGCGGTGGGCGACGGCACGATCCTGGCCACGCGCGACGGCGGCGCGACCTGGGGCCGGGTCTGGCAGGGGACCGCCCAGGTGATGGAGGTCCAGGCCATCGGCCCGACGACGGCCTGGGCCCTGGCCCAACCACCGCCGAGCGGCGGCGCCGGCCCGGTCGGGCTGGACACGGACATCCTGCTGACCCTGGGCGACCAGGGGCGCACCTGGCGGACGATCCAGCTGCGCTCACCGCTCATCGACCTCCAGCTCGTGGGCGACGAGGAGGCCTGGGCCCTGAGCCTGGCCTCCGAAGCGCCGGCCGCGCCGCAGCAACTCCTGCATACGACGGATGGCGGGCTGACCTGGCGTCAGGCCTTGCCTGGGCCCATCCGGGCGGTCTGCTTCGCCGACGCCCAGCGGGGCTGGGCCATCGGCTCTATGGTCCAGCGGACCACGGACGGGGGCGCCCACTGGGTCTCGCTCGGCGGCCACCCACCGGTGGCGGCTGATCAGGCCCTACAGCTCACCTGCACGCGCGGCGCCCTGTGGCTCCTGGGCGGCACGGACAGCGGCCCCTTCGACTATGTGCTGCGCCGGTCGACGGACGGTGGCGCCACCTGGACCGCCGTCCTGGCCAGTCCTGCCGATGCCCCGTCCGCCGGCGTGGCGACCGGTCCGGCCGACATCGGGCCGTTCGCGGCCGCCGACGCCTCCACGGCCCTGATCGCCGGCACGACCGAGGACGGCCCAGGGATGACGGCCAGCGTGACCCGCGATGGCGGGCGGACCTGGACCGCCACGACGCTCGACCTCCCACCCATGGCCCCCACCGCGGCGACCGCGCTCGATGGCACGCACCTCTGGCTCGGTACCGGACTGCTGGCCGGCGGGGGTGGTGACACCTACGGCCTGCTCCTGGCCAGCCAGGATGGCGGCCAGACCTGGCAGCAGCGCTGGCCGGCAGCAGGGCCCCGGCCCCTGGAGAGCCTCGCCTTCGTCTCGGCGGTCAGCGGGTTCGGGCTGGGGACGCTGAACGATCCGCGGGCCGTCGTTCGCACCGTGGACGGGGGGCGCACCTGGCAGCTGGTGGGTCGGCTGTCGCGGGCGCCGTTGGCCAGCCAGGCCGAGCCCGCCGGCGCTGGGCCGTCCGGGGCGCAGTCGGTCGGGCCGTCGTTCGGCTTCGTCGATCTCCAGGACGGCTGGGCCCTCGACGGGACCGGCTTGGAGCG